>JBOHSJ010000096.1:0-12492 GCA_050733035.1 Gemmatimonadales bacterium
TGGGCGACGACGTCGTCGATCCCCCCCTGCATGTAAAACGCCTGCTCGGGGAGCTGGTCGAACTCGCCGGAAACGACTCGCTCGAACGACGCGATCGTGTCCTCGAGCTTGACGTACTTGCCCTCGAGGCCCGTGAACTGCGCCGCGACGAAGAACGGCTGGGACAGGAAGCGCTGCACCCGGCGCGCGCGGGCCACGAGGAGCTTGTCTTCCTCGGACAGCTCGTCCATACCGAGAATCGCGATGATGTCCTGCAGGTCCTTGTAACGCTGCAGAATCCGCTGCACCTCGACCGCGACCTTGTAGTGACGCTCACCGAGATACTGCGCATCGAGAATGCGGCTCGAGGACGACAGCGGGTTCACCGCGGGATAGATGCCCAGCTCCACGATCGCGCGGTCGAGCACCACCGTCGCGTCGAGGTGCGAAAACGCGGTCGCCGGCGCCGGATCGGTGAGGTCGTCCGCGGGCACGTAGATCGCCTGCACCGACGTGATCGATCCTTTTTTGGTCGACGTGATACGCTCTTGTAACTCGCCCATCTCAGTCGCGAGCGTAGGCTGATAGCCGACGGCTGACGGCATGCGTCCCAGCAACGCCGATACCTCGGACCCGGCCTGCGTGAACCGGAAAATGTTGTCGATGAAGACGAGCACGTCCTGGCCTTCGACGTCGCGGAAATACTCGGCGACGGTGAGGCCAGTCAGGCCTACGCGCAAACGCGCACCCGGCGGTTCGTTCATCTGTCCGTAGATGAGCGCCACCGAGTCGAGAACGTTGCTCTCCTTCATTTCGAGATACAGGTCGTTCCCCTCGCGCGTGCGCTCGCCGACGCCGCAGAACACCGACCGGCCGCCGTGCCCCTTCTGCACATTGTTGATCAGCTCCATGATGACGACGGTCTTGCCCACGCCTGCGCCGCCGAACAACCCGATCTTGCCGCCCTTCACGAACGGCGCGATCAGATCGATCACCTTGATGCCCGTCTCGAACACTTCGGTCTTCGGCTCGAGATCGATGAACTTTGGTGTGCCGCGGTGAATCGGCCAACGCTCGGCGTCCTTGGGAATCGGCGGGCCTTCGTCTACCGGTTCGCCGATCACGTTGAGGATGCGGCCCAGCGACGGCTTGCCGACCGGCACCGTGATCGGCTGCCCGGTGTCGACGACATCCATGCCGCGCACCACGCCGTCCGTCGAGCTCATCGCGACGGCGCGGACCTGGTTGCGGCCGATGTGCTGCTCGACCTCGGCGACAAGCTGGCGCGAGTCCACTTGCACCGTAACCGCGTTGTAGAGCTCGGGCAGCTGTTCGGGCTCGAACTCGACGTCGAGGACGGGTCCGATGACCTGGACCACTTTGCCGATGTTGTGCTTCGCTTCGGTCTTCGTCGCCATGATCCTATCCTTTGAGGGCTTCGGCACCGCCGACGATCTCCGCAAGCTCTTGTGTGATCTGCGCCTGTCTAGCTCGGTTAAACGTGCGCTGCAGGAGGTTCAGCATGTCGCTGCCCGCGTCGGTCGCGTTCTTCATCGCCGTGCGCCGCGCGCCGTGCTCCGCGGCCGCGGTTTCCACCAGTGCGCGATACATCTGGTTCTGCACATAGAGAGGAAGCAGCTCGTTGAGAATCTCTTCCGCGGACGGCTTCAGGATGTAGTTGACCGCCGCCGTTGCTTCTTGACCGCCCGGCCGCCGCTTCTCGGGCGGCGTAACGGGCAGGATTCGCAGCGTCGTTGGCGGAGTAGACACCGCGCTGTTGAACTTCGCGAACACCACATCCACCGCGTCCAGCGCGCCCTTCGAGAACCGCTCCATCAAGGGCTGCACCAGCTGCGCCGCGTGGTCCAGCGTCGGGCGGTCGCCGATATCCACGCGCTGCGACGCTGGCTCGCGCCTGGTAAACTTGAAGTAGCTGACGCCCTTCTTGCCGACGAGATGCAGCTCGGTGTGCGTATCTTGAGTCTCCAGCTCTTCCAAACGGCGCCGCGCTTCCCGAATCAGATTCGCGTTGAACGCGCCACACAGGCCTCGATTCGAGGTGATGAGCAGCAACGCCGCACGCCGCACGCCGCGTCCCCGCGCGCTCTTTCCGGGTTGCCGCAAGAGGGGAAAGCGCTCCGCGAGTTCGGGGGAGTACAGTTGCCCGATGACGTCGGCCAGCGCCTGCGCGTACGGACGCGCGCCCACCACGCGGTCCTGGGCGCGCTTGAGCTTCGACGTGGACACGAGCTCCATCGTCTTGGTGATTTTCTTGGTATTCTGCACCGAGCGGATGCGCCGCTTCAGCTCGCGGGGCTTCGCCATTTAGAGCGCCTTGTACTCCTCGATCGCCTTCTTCAGACGGCCGCTCAGATCATCCGCCAGTGCTTTGCGCGTGCGGATCTCTTCGGCGATCTCCGGATGCTGCGCCGCCATGAACTCGAGCAGACCCTTTTCCCATTCCTTAATGTCGGGCACGTTCACGTCGTCGATCAGCCCGTTGGTGACCGCGAAGATCACGATCACCTGCGTTTCGACCGGCATCGGCTGATACTGCTGCTGCTTCAGGACCTCGACGACGCGCGCGCCGCGTGCGAGCTGCCGCTGCGTCGCCGGATCGAGCTCCGAGCCGAATTGCGCGAAGGCCTCGAGCTCGCGGTATTGCGCGAGGTCGAGCCGCAGCCGTCCCGCAACCTGTTTCATTGCTTTGATTTGCGCGTTACCGCCGACGCGACTCACCGAGATCCCGGCATTCACCGCCGGCCGGACGTTCGAGTAGAAAAGGTCGGTCTCGAGGAAGATCTGCCCGTCGGTGATCGAAATGACGTTCGTCGGGATGTAGGCGGAGACGTCGCCTGCCTGCGTCTCGATGATCGGAAGCGCCGTGAGCGAGCCGCCACCCATTTCGTCGGACAGTTTCGCGGCGCGTTCCAGGAGCCGACTGTGCAGATAAAAGACGTCGCCGGGATACGCCTCGCGACCCGGCGGCCGCCGCAGCACGAGCGAGAGCTGCCGGTAGGCCGCCGCCTGCTTCGACAGATCGTCGTAGACACACAGCGTGGCCTTCTTCTCGTCGTACATGAAGTACTCGGCCATCGTGCAGCCCGAGTACGGGGCGATGTACTGCATCGGCGCCGGCTCCGACGCGGATGCCACGACGACGATCGTGTACTCCATCGCGTCGTGCTCCTTGAGCCGCTCCACGACGGCCGCGACGGTCGAGTTCTTCTGCCCGATCGCGACGTAGACGCAGATGACGCCCTGCCCCTTCTGATTGATGATCGTGTCGATCGCGATCGCCGTCTTGCCCGTGCCGCGATCACCGATGATCAGCTCACGTTGGCCACGGCCAATCGGAATCATCGAATCGATCGCCTTGATGCCGGTCTGCAGCGGCTCTTTCACCGGTTGGCGCTTGATGATGCCCGGCGCGACGATCTCGACTTTCCGGGTCTTGGTGGTTTGGATCGGTCCGAGGCCGTCCACCGGCCGTCCCAGGGCGTCCACGACGCGCCCCACCATGGCCGGCCCGACGGGCACCTCGAGCACGCGTGCGGTACGGCGCACCTCGTCGCCCTCGCGCAGCTGGAGATAATCGCCGAAGATGACCGCGCCGATGTTGTCTTCCTCGAGGTTCAGCGCCAGGCCGGTGATCTTCTCGCCGCTCGCCGAGACCGTGAACTCCAGCATTTCGCCCGCCATGGCGGACGTGAGACCGTAGATCCGTGCGATGCCGTCTTTTACCTCGAGGACCGTCCCGACCTCACGGACGTCGATATCCGCGAGATCCGCGGCCTGGATTTCCTTGAGGAGGAGGTTCTTGAGCTCGCCGGGTCTGAGGATGGAATCGGTGGCCATGGGGGTACCGGTTGAGAGATTGTGAAAATTATCACATGCATCGGGGTGCGGCAACGGCGTCGAAACGTATCCCGTAGGGGCGCAGCATGCTGCACCCCTACACCACAACGCACGCCCCTACACACGTGATCTTGTCCGGCCTCTCAAGAACCTCGTGAGTACGCCTCTGGGCCCGAGCTCCCGCAGCTCGGCGGGGGTCGCGCCCGCCACGCGCCGCGCCGCCCCTGCCAGATGGCTCGGCGACGCATAGCCGAGGATGCGAACCACGCAGCGCACGGTGTACCCCGGGTTGCCGAGCAGGTCCGCGGCACAGGCGGTAC
This sequence comes from Gemmatimonadales bacterium, assembly GCA_050733035.1. Lineage (GTDB taxonomy): Bacteria > Gemmatimonadota > Gemmatimonadetes > Gemmatimonadales > GWC2-71-9 > 20CM-2-65-7. The sequence goes on from JBOHSJ010000096.1 coordinate 4,158, forward strand.
GGGCGAGATCGATGACTCGCTTGAGGTTGGGGGCTCCTCCCGCACCGAATTCTCGGGACAGGTGCTCGCGCGTCACGCGTAGCGCCTGGGCGACGTGTCCCGTCTTGGTCGGCGTTCCGGCGCGCCGCAGGACCTCTTCCCAAGCCCCAAGTTGCAAGCGGTCAGTAAGCCGCAACAGTCGCGGTGCATCGGCGAGGGCCAGGCGCCGGGCGACCTGCGCGGTGCGGGCCGCGATCCACTCTCCCGCCACGGCGTTGTCCACCCCTTCTACTAATACGCCCGTGAAGCCGGCATCGCGGCACGAGGCGAGCAAGGCACCGTCGTCGGGGCGCACGGCCGATAGCGCGTACATCGGAATACGGGGATAGCGCGCGGGGAGCCCAAAACCGACTTCATCGCAATGCCGGACGTCCAGAACGACGGCATCGACCAATCGCTGCTCGAGCAGCCGTTCGACGGCTTGGATGGTGCGACACAGCCGAACGCTGCCAGCGCCGCGCGGGTAGCCGCGCTTCACCGCCCGGCGTGCCTCACGGCGCGGATGAAAGACCGGAACCACCGGATAGACGGCGAGCGCGGCGGCACTCATGTCTGCACCAGCGTCTGTTGCATCTCAGCCGCCTGGTGTAGCACGTCGCGCGCGTTGTCATAGCTCACGGTTTGCCGCGCCTCATCGAGGGGATGCCAGACGCAGGCCGTGATGCCCTCGGCTTCCTCCGGCACGGGCTCGCCGCGCCGCGACTCGAACAGAAAGAAGTGGCAGTACTTGTGGATCGTCTTGCCGCGAAAGCGGAAATACCAATCGATCACCTTGATAGGACCATGCAGCACCAGCTCCTGGAGGCCTGTTTCTTCAGTTACTTCGCGTCGCGCGGCATCGGCCGGGGGCTCGTCCACTTCCAGGTGACCCTTGGGGAATCCCCAGTTCTTGTACGAGTCGCGAATCAAGAGAAAGCGCACCTGACCGTCCGCGCCGCGGCGGAAGACGACGCCGCCGGCGCTGGTCTCGCGCTGCGCCCGAGGCTGGGATTTGCGCTTACGAGAACGGCGGGGCATCCCTTAGAACACGCTAAACGTGAAGTATTTCCGCGGATTCGCCTGAATGTCCGAGAGTAGCTGCCGCAGTTGAATCATCGTGAGGGTCGTCTCCCGATACAGCGCCGAATCGGCCACCAGCAGCCCGAGCGTGCCGCTGCGGTTCGAAATGCGCGACAGCACGGTATCGGCATTCTGCAGGACGCGCACGAGACTTTCCTGATTGCGGTTCGCCGCCGCCATGAACTGGCGGAAATCCTGGGATGCGCTGCGCAGGTCGGTACTCGTCGCGGCCGTGTTATTCAGGATCGTGGCGAGCTGGCCCTGATTGGTCGCGGTATCCACCCTCCCCAATGTGGTCCTGAGGTCCGTGGCCGCGCGCGACAGCGCTTGCGAGCCCTGCCGCAGGTTCGATCCCACGTCGCCGATCACATCCGCCTGCTCATTCGTCACGCGCACCAGGCGGTCGGCGATCTGCCCGAAGTCGTGAATCGAGCGCCGGAGATCCATGACGGCCTGGGAGTCGAAGGCGCTCTGCACGCGCGCCGCGACCGTACCGATGTCGGTGGCGATGCGGCTCGCCTGCGCGGTGAGCTGGCCGATGTCGGGCAGGGTGGCGCCGGGCCACCTCCCGCCGCCGGCCGCCTGCGCCTCGATCAGCGCCTGCCGGATGTTCGGATCGTCGGGCAGCGGCTCGCTCGAGATCAGCGTCGCGGCCCACTCGCCGAACAGCGACGCCGACGCGGCGATGACCGCGGGTTTGGCGGGCGGCGTAACGCCCGAGTAGATGCGCAGTTCCGCTTCGACCCAGTTGCCCGGAGCGAGGCGGATCGCTTCGATGCGCCCCACGCGCACACCGCGCAGCACGACCGGGCTGCCCACGCCCAGTCCACCCACGGTCCGGAAGCGTGCGGTGAAGGTCGCCTCGGTCTTCCCCAGGTGCGCGCCCGAGAGCCAGAGGGCGCCGCCCACGACCAGCGCGAGCGCGGCGATCACGACGATCCCCACGGCGAATTCGTTTTCGCGCTTCACTCGGGACGTCCCTCGATGAACTGCCGCACGACCGGATCCTCCGTCCGCTGAATCTCCTCGACCGTCCCCACCTGCCGGATGCGGCCTTCGTACAGCATGGCGATCCGGTCGCCGACGGTATAGGCGCTGCGCATGTCATGCGTCACCACCACGCCGGTGACGCCGAGGTGCTCGCGCGTCCGCACCATGAGCCGGTCGATCACCGCCGACGTCACGGGATCGAGGCCCGTCGTCGGCTCGTCGTACAGGATATAGCGCGGTTTGAGCGCGATCGCCCGCGCGAGGCCGACGCGTTTGCGCATGCCGCCCGACAGATCGGCGGGCATCTGGTCTTCGGTGCCGGACAAATCCACGAGGGCCAACGCCTCGCGCACGCGCTCGCCGATCTCTTCCTCGTCGAGCCGCCGCCGGCGTAGCCCCAGGGCCAGGTTGTCGGCGACGGTGAGCGAGTCGAACAGCGCCGCGAACTGGAAGACATACCCGATGCCTTCGCGCAGCTGTGTGAGCCCGTCGCGCTCGAGCGTCGAGACCGCCTGGCCGTCAACGATGACGTCGCCGGCATCCGGGTGCAACAGGCCGACGATGTGCTTGAGCGCCACGCTCTTCCCCGATCCCGAGTAGCCCATGATGACCATCGTTTCGCCGTCGCGCACCTTGAGCGACATCCCCTCGAGCACGCGCTTCTCACCGAACGCCTTGTGCAAGTCCTGGAATTCGATCACAAGAGGAGCACGGCCCAGAAGGCGTCCAGCACGAGGATGAGAATGGCGGAGTACACCACCGTGCTGGTGGTGCTGCGCCCCACACCCTCCGCACCACCGCGCGTCGACAACCCGACGAAGCAGCCGATGAACGTGATCGTGAAGCCGAAGCTCGCACTCTTCAGCAGCCCGAACCAGAGGTCCTTGAACAGATAGAAGAGCTTGAGGCCCTTGATGAAGTCCTGGGTCGAGAGGTCGAGCAGCACGAGGCTCGTGATCCATCCCGTCACGATGCCGACGGCCATCGCGAAGGCGACGATCACCGGGAACATGAGCGTGCCGGCGAGGACGCGGGGAATGACGAGGTAGCTGTGCGGATCGTAGGCGAGCGTCTCGAGCGCATCGACCTGCTCGGTGACCTTCATCGTTCCCAGCTCCGCCGCCATGCTGGCGCCCACGCGGCCGGCCAGCGCGAGCCCCACTAACACGGGGCCCAGCTCCAGCATCATCGTCTTGCCGACGAGCGTGCCGACGAAATACAGCGGAACGGCGCCGGTGAACGTGTACGACGCCTGGAGCGCGAGCACCACGCCGGTGAAGGCGGCGATGAACAGCGCCACCGGCAGCGAATCGACGCCGATGCGCCGCATCTGGACGACCAGCGGCCGCACCCAGGTCCCGATGTCGAGGAGGGCGCGTCCCATATCCATCGCGAAATGACCGACACGGCCGACCGACTCGATCGCGGAGATGGTGCGGCGGCCTATGGCTTGAATCACGGGGAGAAAAACTAGACCAAAAACAGTAGGGGCGCAGCATGCTGCGCCCCTACCATTTCATACCTATTGCCCTTTTACGCTGGAAGCTTACGCCGCGAAGCTCGCTAAGGCCTTGCCGACGTCGCCGTCGCGCAGCCGCTTCAGCGCGCGGTCGCGCAGCTGGCGCACGCGCTCGCGGGTGACGCCGAGCATGCCGCCGATCTCCTCCAGCGTATGCTCCCGTCCACCGTCGAGCCCGAAGTAGAGGCGCAGCACCTTGGCGTCGCGCCGCTGCAGCGTGTTCAGCGCCTGCTCGATCTCGTCGGACAGGAACCGATCCATCGCCTGGTCCTCGGTGTCCGGCAGATCCTCGGCGATGAAGCGCTCGATCAGCGAGCGATCACCGTCGGGATCGAGAGGGGCATCGAGCCGCACGTCGCCCGTGTTCAGCGCGGCGAGCGATTGTACGACCTCGAGCGACAGCTTGGTCGCGTCGGCGATCTCTTCGGGCGTCGGCTCGCGCCGCAGCGTCTGCCGCAGATACTCGGCCGTGCGCACGATGCGCGACAGATCCGCGGTGCGGTTCAGCGGTACGCGGACCGTTCGACCCTGACGCGCGAGCGCAGCGAGAATCGCCTGGCGGATCCACCACACCGCGTAGGAGATGAACTTCACGCCCTGGTCCGGATCGAACTTCCGGGCCGCGGTGAGCAGGCCGACGTTGCCCTCGCCGATCAGGTCGGTGAGCGGCAGGCCGCGATTCTGATACTTCTTGGCCACGGAGATCACGAACCGCAGGTTGCGCTTCACCAGCTCCTGCATCGCCTCCTGATCACCCGCGCGAACCTTGCGGGCGAGCGCGATCTCCTCCTTCTGCGTCAGCAGCGGAGTCTTCGAGACCTCGTGGAGGTACTGATCCAGGATGTCGCGCTCGTGCTCGTGCGAGCCGAGACCCGTCAGCAGACCCCGGCGCCGGCCGCGACGCTTGGCCACCCGTCGTTCAGTCACGACGGGCGCGGCCTTCGCCTTGGCCTTCGGAGCCGGAGCAGCTGCTTTCATCTTCTTGTTACGGGTGCGAGGCATTGGTCGCCCTATTTGGGTGCTGGCTGTGATACGCAGACGCAGCGAAAATGTTCATGAAACAGGCGTGAAATCGCTTGACACCGCATGAACGCGCCGATAAGATGCCGTGTTCCCGCCGAGTCGCTAGACTTTGCGGGGCGGCAATATAGCGGGGGCGTAGCTCAGTTGGGAGAGCGCGTGAATGGCATTCACGAGGTCAGGGGTTCGATCCCCCTCGCCTCCCTTCGGACGGGCGGACGGCCCGACGGCCGGACGGTCTAAAGCGGTGACAGGGTAGTAGATACCGTCCCACTGAGCGATTAGATTTTGGCGGCGCGCGGGAATAGCTCAGTTGGTAGAGCACAACCTTGCCAAGGTTGGGGTCGCGGGTTCGAGTCCCGTTTCCCGCTCTAGGTTCAAACGGGCAAATCGACGCGGGGTGGAGCAGTCTGGTAGCTCGCCGGGCTCATAACCCGGAGGTCGTGGGTTCAAATCCCACCCCCGCTACTACGAACGTGGAACGCGGAACGCGGAATGCGGAACAGGCGCCACAGAATTCCCTGTTCCGCGTTACCCCTTCCGCGTTCCGCGTTTGAAACGGGCGGTTAGCTCAGTTGGTTAGAGCGCCACGTTGACATCGTGGAGGTCACAAGTTCGAGTCTTGTACCGCCCACTCAAGGCTGGTCAACTGGAAACAGGTGCAGGTCAACAGACGCAGCAGCGGGGTGCAGTCCTGAGGGCCTGAGGACGAACCTGTTTCGTGTTCACTGTTCACCGCGGTGTGTCTGTTGCCAACAACCCGATTGCTGTTAAGCAGCATTAGGCGCCCATAGCTCAACTGGATAGAGCGCTTGACTACGGATCAAGAGGTTGGGGGTTCAAGTCCTCCTGGGCGCATAACTACTAGACGTCGAGAAGTTTACGGGGCGTAGCGCAGTCCGGTTAGCGCGCCTGGTTCGGGACCAGGAGGTCGGAGGTTCAAATCCTCTCGCCCCGACTTGCAGAATGTCCATTGATCAATGTCCAATGATCATTGATCATTGTTCATTGGACATTGGACATTCTTTAGCAGGCGCCAGTAGCTCAGCTGGATAGAGCGTCGGCCTCCGGAGCCGAAGGTCCCGCGTTCGAATCGCGGCTGGCGCATAGACTTAGAGAATTCAGTGCCACGAATCGTGCGAAATCCTTCCTCAGGGCCTGCACCATAACCACAGCCTTTCTCTTTGGCGCGGGCGCAAGCGCGTTCTCACTCGACTGTACGCCGGAGTGCCCACCGCTGGGCAGCCAGCTGTTCTCCGCTCTCCGTGCCTTCGGAGGAGTCGCGTCCACGGTGGACCCGGAGCTCACAAAGGCATTCCAAAGAAATTTCGAAGACGGAATGGATCAATTCCGAAAGCAGCGGAACACCGATCTCTCCGAATTGATCCGTGATATGGCTCGTTACTTCGTTCGCTTTTCCCCTGGCCCCCAAAACCTGTACCGACGCTTGATTCGCCTAATTGCCAAACAACGAAAGGACATCGTTCTTGCGTCAATCAATTACGACATCCTTCTCGAACTGTCGATTAACGCTGAGGGCTACGCGGTCGCATACAACTATCTGCCACCCGTCCCCGCAAACAACGTCTCCGTCATGAAGCTTCACGGCTCAAGCAATTTTCTTCCGGACGTCCGGCCAAATCAGTTCCAGGATTTTAGCGTCGTCGTCAACGAGACTGGCTCAATTCTTGATGGCCCGGTGAAGGCGGTGGACGCTAGGGGGGTTCTTGAGTTCTGCAGTCGCGAGAATGTGGTCGCCCCCGTTCTCGCGCTCTACGTGAAGGGCAAACAGGTCCTCTTTGGTCGTTCCTTTACCGAAGCCGCAATGGGTCGCTGGCGCGACATTGTAAGCACAACCGCACGGGTATTTGTCGTGGGCGTCCACCCAAATCCCGATGACGACCATATCTGGGGCACACTAGCGCGGAGTGGGTGCCGACTATTCTACGTCGGGCCAGATCGCGACAGTTTTCTTCGCTGGGCCAGCAACGAGCGGCGCGGAAGAGTGCATTACTTTGCTGAGTCTTTTGAGACAGCGATCCCTCTCCTGGGCCGTGTGTTATAGCTTGTTTGACCGCGTGTTGAGGGGCCCCCCTCCCCCTCCCGCTCCCCCGGCTCTCACCGATTCGTAGCTTTCTACTGCATGCTCATGGTCATTTTCGGCGCCGGGGCGTCGTACGATTCGCTGGTGGACATCAGCCCGGGTCACCCGGATAAGGACCTTCGTCCGCCACTCGCAAATCAGTTGTTCGTCCGCCGAAGCCTGTTTGAATCAGCGGTGCAGGAGTACTGGGAATGCCGTCCCATCATTCCGCAACTGCGGCAGCTGTCGCAGAACACGAACCTGGAACAGGTCCTTGAGGCACTGCGTGCTGAAGGCGACTACGACGAACAGCGGCATGTGCAACTTCACGCCATCCGGTACTACCTGCGCCAAGTGATTGGCGTCTGTTCCCAGGCCTGGCCCAACGAAACCAGGGGCGTCACCAACTACAGCAATCTGCTGGACCGTATCCGCAATTGGTGCGACAAGAGTCGGGAGCCGGTCGCGTTCGTGACGTTCAACTACGACACGATGCTGGAAGCCGCCTGCGGCGACGTGTTTGGCTTCTCACCAACCAACATTCATTCCTACGTCAGCCGTGGCGATTTTCAGGTGTTCAAGCCGCACGGTTCCGTTGACTGGGTTCGAACCGTTGCAGGTCACGTGGACCTACCCGAGTCAGCAAACCAAAGTGTGATAGCGCACAAGCTGATAGGGCTTGGGAAGAACTTGCCGTTGAACCCTGGTCAGTACCTGGTCACCGGAGGGGACCCAGGCAAGGTCGGAGGGCTCTTTACCTATCCGGCAATCGCATTGCCGGTGGAAACGAAGAACAAATTTGAATTCCCTGAAGCCCACCTGAAGAAACTGTGCAGTGTCATTCCCGAAGTGACTCGGATTCTAATAATTGGTTGGCGTGGCACTGAGGAGCACTTCCTGAAGCTGTGGCTCGAAAGCGGTCCGCCGCCGGTCAACCAAATGTGGCTCGAAAGCGGTGGACAGCGGCTCAACCGAAAGGTGCTGGTCGTCTCGGGTAGCCCCGCCGAAGCGCAGCAGGTGACTGAGCGCCTGGGCGCCCTGCAGGGCCAATTCGTGAACGCGCCAGGCGGGTTCAGCTGGCTGGTCACGTCTGGGGCAAGCGAGCTTTACAAACTGTTAGCGTAACCCCCGGTTGGGGGCCCCAACATGCCACCCGACCTAGGGGCCAAGTGAGCAGGTCCCAATGCTTAACGCAGGCGCTTGAAACGGTATGCCGGTATGGGGGTAGGCTCTAAGGGTCGGGTTGTGACGTTTTGACTTGCGGTTGACCCTTGCGAAACTAGATTGAGCCCGGCGCGTTTACTCAATACGTGCCCTTCATAAAGGCCAAGGATGCAATGAGCTACACCAGCTTCCTCTTTGCCACGCCGTCGCTATTCACCGGCTTTGCTCGCACGCTCGACGTGGGAGCCACACTTCGTGACCACAGCTACAATATCAGCGAGACTCCATTGGAAGCCGACCGACGTGCTCTAGCTGCTGATTGGCGGACAGTTGGTAATGACCTACGTACTGCACTTCATCAGTTCGAGACGGAGCAAGCATCGAACGCTGAATGAGCAATAAGCACAAGCACCTTCAACCTCAAGTAAATGTTGATCAGGGCGGGCCCAGCAAATCGGGCT
>JBOHSJ010000097.1:0-7775 GCA_050733035.1 Gemmatimonadales bacterium
GCCCTGGCTTCACCAGGGCCGCGCCAGGCACGTCGCACACCGCGGGGTAAGCGGGCGCGCGCCAAGCGGTAGCGCAACGACGTCAGTCGTGCCCGCCGATGTACAAGCGAATCATCTTCTCCCAGTAGGGCCAGTCGTGGGCCCACCCGTTCCAGATCCGCAGCGCATTGCCGATGCCCTTGCCCCACAGCGTGCCCGACATCTCCCGGTTGTTCTCGCACGCGGGGTCATGCTCGCCCACCGCGAGAATGATGTCCTGCTTCTGAAACGCCGCGAGCCGTCCCGGATCGCGCTCATGGCGCATGAAATCACATGGGTTGCACGCGTACACATTGGCATCGGAATAGCCGCGGGTCAGACGTTTGATATCATAGGTTCCCGACAGGCCGATAATCCGATTCACGAGCTGCGGATTGCGCAGCCCGAAGCACAGCGCGTGGTAGGCACCGAAGCTCGCGCCGACGGTGATCAGGAACGGCGTGGAGTTCTTGGAGAGACTGAACGGAACGACTTCGTCGCGCAGGTAGCGGTCATATTGTAGATGGCGCCACGCGCGCTGACCGGGATGAACATGCTCCGGCGCGTACCAGCTTTCCTCGTGCACGTGATGCAGGCAGTAGAGCTGGATCCATCCGCGGTCCAGGTGCTCGCCCAGGACGCCGTCACGGTGCATCCAGCGATCTGTCCATTCGGTGAGCCCGCCCAGCGTCGTGGGAAACACAAACACACGCGCTCCACCGTGACCTAACACCTGCAGCTCCATGTCGCGTCCCAGGGCAGGGCTGTGCCACCGGTGGCGCTCCTGGTTCATCGCGATCCGCCGTTACGGAGCAGGAACGGCAGCGCTTTGCGGAATCGTCGCCCCCAGGCCGCCTCATGGTGCCGGCCCTCCTCGTCTTCCACCCAGCGGAGCTCGCGGTGCGGGTCGTAGCCCTTGGCGAGCAGGACGTCGCGCAGGTGGCGCGCCAGCGACACGTGGGTGTCTCCCTCCCGCAGCCCAACGTCGAGATAGATGCGTCCCGCCACCCGCGGCGCCTGTTCGACCAAGCCGAGAATTGCAGCGTTGGCGAACCACAGCGAGGGGCTGAGTGCCGCGGCGAAGCCAAACACGGCCGGCTCCCGGACATAGGCGTACAAGCTGATGAGCCCGCCGAGCGAGGAGCCGGCAATGCCGGTGTGGGCCCGGTCGGGGAGCGTCCGGAATCGTGCGTCCACCAGCGGTTTCACCGTGTTGATCAGGTAGTCCACGTAGCGGTCGCCGTTGCCGCCTCCGATCTTCGGATCCATGAACGGCGTGTACTCGTCGATGCGCGCCGTCCCCATGTTCGGGATGCCCACCACGATCGCTTCCAATCCGCGGCGACTCGCCCAGGCGAGCGCGGTCTTCAGGCCCCAGTCTCCCGCGAAACTCGTTGCCGCATCGAACAGGTTCTGACCGTCGTGCATGTAGATCACCGGATAGCGCGCAGCGCCGCGCGCATACGAAGCCGGTGTGTACACGAGGAGGTTGCGCCGATTGCCGAGCTGCGGGCTCTCGACCGCGGGGATCGTCCACACCTTGCCCCGGTGCGCGCGGGCTCGGGCGCGGGCCTTCCAGCGCAGGTAAAACCGTGGAAATCGTCGCATTGGCAGCGGGAAATGTACCAGTCACCCTACGGGTTCCAAAGAGTGTCGTGGAGGGTTACCGTACTTTCCCCGTGCCCGTCGCGCTGTTCGCCGCACCGATCCTTTCGGAGAACGCCGCGCGCATGATCGCGGCGATCACGGCGCTGCCCGGTGTGCGAGTGGGTGTGATCAGCCAGGCGCCGCTCGAGGATCTGCCCGTGCCGGTCCGATCTCAGGTGTCGCACTGGCGGATTCCCGACGTACTGGACACGGCGCAGCTGCATGATGCCGTCGGGCAGCTCGAGCAACGGCTCGGACGCGTGGACCGCTTGTTCGGCGCCTACGAGCAGCTGCAAGTGCCGCTCGCCGAGGTGCGCGAGCGGCGGGGGATCAGCGGCATGCCCGCGGAGACGGCGCGGAATTTTCGCGACAAGGCGCGCATGAAGTCGCTGCTGCGCGCGGCGGGGCTCCCGTGTGCGCGCCACCGGCTGGTGGTGGGGCCCGCCGACGCGATGGCATTCGCGGCAGAGATCGGGTTCCCGCTGGTCGTCAAGCCTCCGGCGGGAGCGGGGGCGCAGGCGACGACGAAAGTCGAGCGACGCGACGCGTTGCGCGCAGCCGTGGAGGCGGCGACACCGGGTCCCGACCGTCCGGTGCTGGTGGAGGAATACGTCACGGGCGACGAGCACTCGTTCGAGACGGTGTCGATCGGCGGCCGCGCGGTGTGGCACTCGCTGACGCATTACTATCCGTCGCCGCTGGAGGTGCTGCGCAATCCGTGGATTCAGTGGTGTCTGATCCTGCCGCGGGAGGTAGAGGAGCCGCGGTACGACGACATCCGGCGTGCGGCGTTCCGGGCCCTCGAGGTGCTGGGCATGGGAACGGGGCTCACGCACATGGAGTGGTTTCGCCGGCCGGATGGCACGATCGCGATTTCGGAAGTCGCGGCGCGTCCCCCCGGTGCGCAGATCACGACAGTTCTGTCGCGCGCGCACGACTTCGACTTTGTCGCCGCGTGGGCGCGGCTGATGGTGTTCGAGGAGTTTGCGGCGCCCCCGCGCAAATACGCGGTGGGGGTGGCGTACGTACGCGGGCAGGGCAGCGGCCGCGTCAAGGCGATCCATGGCCTGGACCAGGTGCAACACGAGATCGGCTCGCTGGTCGTGGACGCCAAGTTGCCGACGCCGGGCCAAACACCCACCGGCAGCTATGAGGGAGAAGGGTTCGTCATCCTGCGACACCCCGACACCGCCGTCGTACAGCGCGCGCTGCGACGGCTGATTTCGCTGGTGCGCGTCGAGTTGGGGTAGACGAGGGAGCATTCATGAACGTGCTGATGATTTCACCCGGATACCCGACGGAGATCAATTACTTCACGCGCGGGTTAGCGGTGCAGGGGGCACGCGTGTTCGGCATCGGCGACCAACTCGAGCGCGACCTTCCGGATCTGGTCCGGCAACACCTCGCCGGGTATTTGCAAGTGTCCTCGTTGCTCGACGAGGCGGGAGTCGTGAAGCAAGTGCGACATTGGCAGGCGGCCCAGCCCCTCAAGCAGGTCGAGTGCCTGTGGGAGCCGGGTGTCATTCTCGCTGCGCGCTTGCGTGAAGCGCTCGGCGTGCCCGGCCAGGACGTCGCGCAGGCAACACTGTTCCGCGACAAAGACGCGATGAAGCAGGCCGTGGTTGCCGCCGGGATCCGGACGCCGAAGCACCAGCGCGCCACGAACGCCGCCGAGTGCCAGCGCGCGGCGGAGCAGATCGGCTTTCCGGTGATCGTGAAGCCGATCGCCGGCGCCGGGTCGGCCGATACCTTCCGGGTGAACTCCCGGCTCGAGCTCGATGCGGTCCTCGCGCGCTCCGGTCACATCCGCGACGTCAATGTCGAAGAATTCATCGACGCCGAGGAATACACGTTCGACACGGTGTGCATCGACGGCAAAATCGCCTTCTGGAACATCTGTGTGTACCGGCCCCGCCCGTTGACCGCGCGGCAGGAGGAGTGGATCAGCCCGCAGACCGTGGTGTTGCGCGACGTCGACGCCGATCATCTCGCGGGCGGGCGCACGATGGGCCGCGCCGTCCTCAAGGCGCTCGGCTTTCAGACGGGATTCACGCACATGGAGTGGTACCGCACGGCAAAGGGCGAAACCATTTTCGGCGAAATCGCCGCCCGACCGCCCGGGGCGCGCACGGTCGACGCCATGAATTACGCGTCCGACATCGATCTCTTCACCGCGTGGGCCGAGGCGGTGCTGCACCGGCGTTTCAGTGCCAAGCTGGATCGCAAATACAACTCGGCGATCATCTTCAAGCGAGCCCAGGGCACGGGCCACATTCGTCACGTCGAGGGGCTCGAGCGCCTGCAGGCCCGCTTCGGTCCACACATCGCGGCGGTGGAGCTGCTGCCCATTGGCGCGCCGCGGCGCAACTGGATACTGACGCTCGTCTCGGACGGTTTTCTGGTGGTCCGGCATCCCGATCTGCAGGCCACGCTCGACATGGCGGACGCGGTCGGGACCGATCTACACCTGTACGCCGGTTGAGCACCGGCGAGGAGCATACGATGACTGCGAAAGTAGGACTTATCGTCGGCCGCGAATGGTCGTTTCCGCCCAAGTTCATCGAAGAGGTGAACGGCCGCGACAAAGGGGTGGTGGCGGACTTCATCAAGGTCGGGCCAACGCCGATGGACGTGCCGCGCGGATATGCCGTCCTGGTGGACCGGATCTCGCACGAGGTTCCGTTTTACCGGTCATATCTGAAGCACGCGGTGCTGCAGGGAGTCGCGGTCGTGAACAACCCTTTCATGTGGAGCGCCGACGACAAGTTCTTCGGCGCCACGCTCGCGACGAAGCTCGGCGTGGCAAGCCCGAAGACGGTCGTCCTGCCGAACAAGGACTACATCCCTGCGATCAGCCACCAGGAGAGCCTGCGCAACCTGGTGTTCCCGCTCGACTGGGACGGGGTCGTGCGCGACATCGGGCTGCCCTGCATCCTGAAGGATGCGCACGGCGGCGGCTGGAAAGACGTCTTCATCTGCCGCACGCGCGATGAGTTGCTCGCTCACTACAACGAATCGGGTTTGCGGACGATGATCGTGCAGGAGTTCATCGAGTGGGAACAGTTCGTCCGCTGCATTTGCATCGGGCAGAAGGACATTTTGCCCATCCATTACGATCCGAAGGCGCGCAAGTACGTCGTCGATCCCGACTATCTCACCCCGGCGCTCCGCACGCGCATCATCACCGACTCGCGCACGCTCGTCGGCGCGCTGGGATACGACATGAACTCCATCGAGTTTGCCGTCAAGGACGGCATCCCGTACGCGATCGACTTCATGAATCCCGCGCCGGATTTCGACATCAACTCGCTCACGGCCGAGTACTTCGACTGGGTAGTGCAGCACATGGCCGACCTGGTGATTCGGCTGGCCACGCGCCGGACCACGGCAGGGACGCGCACCTTCCACTGGCAGGCTCTGTTCAAAGGCCCCCCCCGCGGGCGGAGCCGGACATCCTCGGCATGACGTCGGTGTTGGAGCAGGCAATCGAGCACTACCACGAGCTCTTGACCGACGAGCTGGCGGGAGAATGCCAGGCGACGCTCGACGCCGAGCTGCGGCGCCGTGGCTTGTTTTTTGGAGACCGCGCGTTGTGCACCGTGCTGCGGCCGCGGTTCTTTACGCCTGAGCAGTACGGCTTGCTGCGGGATCGCTGCGCGATCCTGTTGCGGGCGTTCGATCGCGTCTATCAGGCCGCGCGCGAGGACACGGCGCTGCGGCGGCAGTTCGGGCTCGTCGATTGGGAGGACGACCTGATGAAGGCAGATCCAGGTTTCTCCGACGCCAGCCCCGTCTCCCGGATCGATGCCTTCTATCTGCCCGACGAGGGTGTGTTTCACCTGACCGAGTACAACGCCGAGACACCCGCCGGCGCGGCCTACGCCGACGCCTTGTCGGAAGCGTTCCTCGCCCTCCCCGTCATGGGCCAGTTTCTGCGGCGCTTCGACCTTCGCCCGCTCCCCGCGCGCCATGGGGTGCTGCACGCGCTGCTCTCGGCCTACTCTCAATGGCGGGGAGCCCAGGGCAGGGGAAGCCCTGCGACGCCGCGCATTGCCATCCTCGATTGGCGCGAGGTGCCGACCTACAACGAATTCGTGTTGTGGCTAGACTACTTTCGCGCGCGCGGCCTCGAGGCCCGGATCGTCGATCCGCGGGAGACGGAGTTCCAGGGGGGTCGCCTCGTGGCGGACGGACAGCCGATCGACCTGATCTACAAACGCGTGCTCATCAGCGAGCTCGTGGAGCGGGGTGGCCGCGACCATCCGGTGGTCCGCGCGGTGGAATCGGGCGCCGTCTGCATGGTGAATCCATTTCGCTGCAAGCTGCTCCACAAGAAAGCGAGCCTGGCGGTGGTGAGTGACGAGCGCAACGTGGGATTGTTCTCGGATGACGAGCGTCAGGCGATCGACGCTCACATTCCCTGGACGCGAGTGGTGGCGGAGCGCAAGACACGCCATGAAGACCGGACGGTGGATCTGGTTCCCTTCATTATTAAGCAGCGCGACCGCCTCGTGCTCAAACCGAACGATGCCTACGGCGGCGCCGGCATCGTGCTCGGGTGGGAAGTGGACGGGGCGACGTGGGAAACCGCGGTCCGCACGGCGCTGACCGAGCCGTTCGTGGTGCAGGAGCGTGTGCCGATTCCGAGCGAGCCGTTCCCCAGTGTCGTGGGCGGCCGCGTGATCCTCGCCGACCGCATTCTGGACACCGCTCCATACGCGTACCATGGGACGCATGTCGACGGGTGCATGTCGCGTCTGTCCACCGCCGCGCTCGTCAACGTCACGGCCGGCGGTGGGTCGCAGACGCCGACGTTTCTCGTGGAGGCGCGATGAAGCCACCCTCCCTGACACTGGGCATCGAGGAAGAGTATCAGATCATCGATCCCAACACGCGCGAGTTGAAGTCCTACATCACGGAGATCTTGAGCGGTGATCACCTGGTATTGGCGCAGATAAAGCCGGAGCTGCATCAGTCGATTGTGGAAGTCGGCACCAAAGTCTGTAAGACGCCGGCGGAGGCGCGGGCCGAGCTGTCGCGACTGCGCGGACAGGTCCTGGAGCTGGTGGCCAGGAACGGACTCAAGATCGCCGCCGCTGGTACGCACCCATTTTCGTCGTGGATCGATCAACAGATCACGCCGCTGGAGCGCTACCTCGGCGTGCGCGAGGACATGGGTGAGCTGGCGCAGCGCCTGCTGATCTTCGGCACGCATATCCACATCGGCATCGAGGATCGCGGGTTTCTGATCGACGCGCTCAACGTGGCGCGCTATTTCCTGCCGCACCTCATGTGTCTGTCCAGCAGCTCTCCGTTCTGGGGTGGGCGGAACACAGGCCTCAAGTCGTATCGCAGCATCGTCTGGCGCGGCTTCCCGCGCACCGGCGTCCCCCGCCCGCTCAGGTCGTGGAGTGAGTACACGGAGCTGGTCGACACGCTCACCGCTACCCGCTGCATCCCGAACGGGTCCAAGATCTGGTGGGACGTGCGTCCCAATTGGAGCTATCCGACGCTCGAGTTCCGCGTCTGCGATGTGTGCACGCGGGTGGATGAAGCGGTCTGTATTGCAGCCATCGTCCAGGCGATCGTGGCGAAGATCTGGAGGCTGCGCCGGGACAACATGACGTTTCGCGTGTACCCCTCGGACTTCATCGAGGAGAACAAATGGCGCGCCGTGCGCTACGGGTTCGACGGGCGGCTCGTGGACTTCGGCAAAGGGGTCGAGCTGCCGGCGCGAGAGCTGGTACGCGAGTTGCTAGTGTGGTTCATCGACGACGTGCTGGACGAGCTCGGCAGCCGCAAGGAAGTCGAATACGCGTTTCGCATTCTCGACGAGGGGTCGAGCGCGGACCGTCAGCTCGCCGTTTATGCGCGCACGGGAGATTTCAAGGCCGTGGTCGATCACGTGATCGCCGAGACGGCGGAAGGCCTAAGTTGACTATCATCGGTATCACCACTCAGACGCTCGAAGCCGTTCCCAATCAGCTGCCGCGCTGCTGGGTCATGAGTCAGCGCTACGTGCAGGTACTCACCGCTGCCGGCGCCGTACCGTGGGTCATCCCATTGCTGCCAGGCGACGAAACGACGCTGCGGGCCATCTATGAGCGGCT
>JBOHSJ010000098.1:0-9599 GCA_050733035.1 Gemmatimonadales bacterium
CGAGTGAGTACTGGTCGGCGCGCCCGTCCACCGTGCCGCCCTTCGCCTGCTCGGGAGCCATGTAATGTGGCGTCCCGATGATCATGCCGGTGCCGGTGAAGCCGCTCGCCGCTTGCAACGCCTTCGAGATCCCGAAGTCGGTCAGCATCACCCGGCCGTCATGATCGAACATGATGTTGGCCGGCTTCACGTCGCGGTGCACGACGCCGCGTTGATGCGCGTGCCCGAGCGCGCAGGCCGCCTCCCACAACACGCGCTGGACATAGTCGATGCTCAGCGGCTGCTTCTGATCGAGCACGTCCTCGAGCGACGTGCCCTCGATGTACTTCATCACGAAGTAGTTGAGGCCGCCTTCGCTCTCGACGCGGTAGATCGGGATGATGTTGGTGTGGTCGAGCTTCGCCGCGGTCTTCGCTTCCTGCTGGAAGCGCTTGACGATGTGCTCGTCCATCGAGATGTCGGGCGGCAGCACCTTGATGGCGACCTCGCGCTCGAGCGTGAGGTCGTGCGCCAGGAAGACGGCGCCCATGCCGCCCTTCCCCAGCAGCCGATCGACCTTGTACTTGCCCTCGACCAGCCGCTGGAGGCGGATCATGAGTCCTTCCGTCCCGCCGCCTGAACCCATGGTGCCCCCGCCCGTCACGTCGGCCCCGCACGCGTAGCAGAACTTGCTGCCGTCCGGCAGCGGCGTGTGGCACTTGAGGCATTCCATCATGGATCCGGCGGCGCCGGTCATTGGGGACGGCGCACGAAGAGCGAGCGTGGCCGCGTGCCGGCGGCGGCCGCAGCCGGCGGTCGCTGGACGCGCTTGGGGGAGCCGAGCGAGGCCGGCCCCGGGGCAATCAAGCCGCAGGACGGAAGGGCTACTGCGGGAATCATGCGAATACACATCGAGTATCGCGACGCCACGCCCGCGTAGTCAACGACCGCCACGTAGTACGAGCCGGCCGCCAAATCGAGCATCAGGTTTTCAGTAGAGCCGGCGTTGATGGACGATCCCACCTCGAACACGCCGGATCCCGTCGAGCCTGGGACGGTCAGCACGTAGATGTCGATGTCGGACGAATCCCGGCCCGCGATGAACGGTCGACTCTGTATGCGGAACAGGACAGAATCGCCGAGGCCACCGGACGGTACTTCGATCCGGTACCAATCGATCTCGAACGGATTGTCGATGTTCGCCGTGTCGCTGAGCGCCGTGGTCGAAACATGCACGCGAGACGGTGGATTCGGGTTGCCGGGCAGACTGTCTGTAAAGTGGCAGAAATCGTTCTCTTCGAAGCGATCGGCCTGGATGCGCGGGTCGGCCGTGAAATAGCCGTTGACCACGGTCAGTCCGTAGCGCTGTGGCTTCGCGAAGAATGTGACGATGTGGATCGCATGGCTGGGCAGCGTTTTCAGCGCGACCGTGGTGGATTCACGCGCGACCTGCAGGGGATCGAACTCGGATCCTTTGCAGACATAGAAGTCCGAGCCGACGAAGTCGGCCGAATCCCGCCCGTAAAACTTCTCGATCGGATCGCCGGGGGCACCGGTGTTGTACGCCAACGAATCGAGGAGGAACGTGTTCGTCGACGCCGTGTCCCCGAACGTCGGATAGGTAATGAAGAAGGTCATCGCACGCGTCGTGTCGCTCGTGCCGAAGCGGAACCAATCCTGACCGATCTTGTCGCGTTCGACCGGTTCGAACGCCAGCGCCGGATTCAAAAACAGAAATGGCGCGAGGATCGTCCCCGGCCACGGCCCACCCAGATCGAGATTGATTTGCGACGGCACGCTGTCGTTGGGCTCGTAGACGTCTTCCTTCAGCACGTCCGTCGTTGCCGTATCGAACCCGAATACTCCGGCGCCGAGGTAGAACAGCGAATCGGTGTGCGCGGGGGGAGGGACCCAGAACTTGATCTGACCCAGGCCGGCAGAATCGCGTACGCGCGAGAACGGATACTCGATCAGGTTCACACCCGAGAGGCTCGCGACAAAAATGGAATCCACGCCCACGCCATAGACCGTCAGCAGCTCGCCGAAGTGCGCCGTCAGCGGCCGCACGCTGTCAATCTCGAGCGGCTTCGCCACGCGCAAGGTGATGTATTGGGTCGGCGCCTTCTCGAAGGATACGGCCCGCACCGTGAGATCGACGGCGCCGGGGCTGACGCCCGTCACCTGGGCGCTGCCGTAGCCCACGTCCTTCACCGTCGCTCGCGCATCGTTGGTGGTGCCCCATTGAAAGGAGGCGTTCTTGATCTCCACCGAGTCGGTGCCGGTGCGCCGCCACAGGGTCGCCGACACGTCGAGTGTCTGCCCTTGCAGGACAACGACCTTGGGCACGTAGACGGCGACGGAAACATCGTTGCTTTTGTCGGTGGGAAACGCGCACGTAACGCCCGTGAGCGCCACGGCGAGGATTACGACAGGTGTGGCTCGGTCTAACCCGCGCATCCGGTCCAATCCGTGAGCTTGAGGGACGAACATACAATACGAGGCATGGCCGGGCCAGACAGTGACTTAGAGCGTGCCCCGGCGCTTGAGGTCCAAATACTTCGCCACCACCGCTTGCGCGGCACGTTCGGGTGTGACGTCAATCACCAGGACGCCCGCCCGCCGCATATGTCCCAGCGCTTCCTCCCGCGCGTGCAGCAACTCTTCGGCGGCGGCCTTGCGGAAGGCGTCCCGAGGTGTTGCAGGGCGCTGCATCGCGACGGCATCGAGCTCGGGGTTGCGGAGCGTCACGGCGAGCGGCACGTGCCGGGGGCGCAGGGTCGCGACGTTCGCCACCAGCGCATCGGACGCGAAGCGATCGATCACGTCGGTGAAGAGCACTGTCAGCGCGCGCTTGCGATTGCGCACGGCGAGATAGCGAAACGCGCCGGGATAATCGGGTTCGACGACCTTCGACTCGACTTCCGCCAGGACGTCGAGCACGCCGCGGACGCCGCCGCGGCCGCGCTCCGGCGCGACGAAGTGCTGGACGCCGTCCGCAAACGTCATGATCCCGACGTTGTCGTCGTGCTGCGCGGCGGCGTACGCGAGCTCGAGCGCGGCTTGCACTGCGAAGTCGAGCCGCGCGACGCCGGCGGAGACGTCCGCGGTCATGAGCCGGCCGGTATCGAGCACCAACAGCACCTGCTGCCGCCGCTCCGCTTCGTACTGCCGCGTGATCACCTTGCCGCGCCGGGCGGTCGCCTTCCAGTCGATATGTCGGAGATCGTCGCCCGGGCCCCACTCGCGCAGCGACTCGAACAAACGGCCTTCGCCCAGCTGGCGAATGGGCTTCATCCCGACATCCCGCCGGCGCAGCGCAGCCGCGACCGAAGCACGCAGGCGCACGGAAACCAGCGGAGGATAGACCACGACCTCCCACGGAAGGGGCAGCGTGGTCCGGTGGCGCCCGAGTCCCAGCGGACCCAGGCTATCGACCACAAAACCACCGGTTCCCGCCGTTTCGCGGCCCCGCCGCAACGGGACGACCGGGAGGGTCTCGCGGGTCGCCGCAGCGGGCCGAATCGCGACGGAACGCGGCGGCTGGGAGCCCCCGAGGATATCGGGACGCACCTCGCGCACGTGGAGGCGGGCCCGGCGCCGGGAGGGGTTGGTCCAGCGGTAGGTCACCTCGCCGGTGTGGCCGACCGAGAGTGCGGGCAGCGGCTCCCGGGCCACGGCGACGGTTTGCGCCAGGGTTGCGTCGAGCCAGACGAGGAGCATCAACGCGGCATCCCCCAGGAGCATCACGTCGAGGCTCAGTAGGCCGGAAAGCGACAGCAACCCAGCGATCACGAGCGCGCGCGGAGTCCACAGCATTCCGGCCGTCGTCCCGAGGAAATACCACAGCAGGAGGAAGGCGGCCGCCACTGTGCCGATCACGACCGCCGACACGAGGGTCACGCGGTCGGGGCCTCGGTCTTGTCGAGGATCGCTTTGAGGGCCTGATCGGCGGTGACGCCTTCGAGCTCGAGCTCGGGCGCGACGCTGACGCGATGCCGGAGCACGGCGGGCGCGAGCAGCTTCACGTCATCCGGGATGACGTAGTCGCGGCCCTCGAGCAGCGCCGCAGCGCGCGCGGCTTTGAACAGCGCCACGCCGGCGCGCGGACTCGCTCCCAGCGTGAGCGACGCCGCGTCCCGCGTCGCGCGGACGATCGAGGTGATGTAGGCGGTGATGCGCGGCTCGACGCGCACTGCGTCAACCGCTCGGCGCAGCGCCTCGAGGCCCGCGGCATCGGTCACCGGCGTGACGCCGTATGTCTCGGTGCGGTCCGCCTCGAACCCCTCGACATAGCGCGTGAGGATTCCCTGCTCCACGGCCGCGTCCGGATATCCGATCTGTATCTTCGCCATGAAGCGATCGAGCTCGGCCTCTGGCAACGGGTAGGTGCCCTCGAACTCGATCGGGTTTTGCGTCGCGAACACGGTGAACGTCGCCGAGAGCGGATGGCTCGTGCCGTCCACCGTGACGGTCCGCTCCTGCATCGCCTCGAGCAACGCGGCCTGCGTCTTGGCGGGCGCGCGGTTGATCTCGTCGGCGAGCACGAGATCGGCGAAAACCGGACCGGGCCGAAACGTGAACTCGCGCGTGCCCGTGAGCAGCGTGATGCCCGTGATGTCGGCCGGCATCAAGTCCGGCGTGAATTGAATGCGCACGAACCGCACGTCGAGCGCGAGGGCCATCGTGCGCACGAGCAGCGTCTTGGCGGTGCCGGGGACACCCTCGAGCAGGATGTGGCCGCGCGCGAGCAGGCAGACGATCGCGTCGCGTGTGGCGGCTTCCTGTCCCAGCACCACTCGGCGCAGGGCTTCTACGATCCGTTGCGCGTCCTGCGCGGGCGCAGTTCCTCCCACACGTCCTCCACGGCTTGAGCGGCTTGAAGCACGCGCCGCGCGGGAGCATCTCCCGCGCGGCCGCGTACGGTGAGGAGATAGTGCAACCGACGGACAGCCTCACGGCCCTGAGGGCCGCGCATCGCCAGCTCGAGTCCCTCGAGCCAGGCCCCGACCTCGTCCTTGCCCAGCTGACCCGCGCGATTGAGGCGCCGGCGCAGTCCGAGGGCGAGTCGCTGGACGGCGGTATCGGCATCGCCGGCGCTCTCGAGCCCCGCCCCCAGTGCTTCCAGGTGCTCGAGCGGCGAGCGGCGCCGCCGCTCGATCACCGACCGCGCGGGGCCGAAGCGGACGGCCGTCATCGCCAGCCAAACAAGCGCGACCGCGATGAGCTGCAGGATCACCCAGCCAAGGGGCGAGCTGCGCACCCAGCTCCATGTGCGCCGCTCCCACGTCTGGCCGCCGCCGTCTCCAAATCCCTGATGGTACTCGTCCCACACGACGCGTCCGGGCCGCTCGAGCCGCGGCGTGAGCAGCGGCAGCGCTACGACGGGGATGTCGCTCTCGCGCCAAGCGCGATTGGTGAACCAGCTGGCGTCCGCGGCGAGGGTGACGGTCCCGCCGCCGCGATAGCGCAAGCGGAGAATGACGGGGCGGTTGTTCACCGCCGCGACGATGGTATCGGCCGCGTACGCCACCAGGGTATTGCAGATCCCCAGCTGCTCGTCTTCAGGCTCGCCTTTTCTCAAAGCCTCGAGACGAGGGGACTCCTCGTTGTCCGTTTCGCGCGGGGTCAAGACGCGCGATGTACGCGGCAGCCGCAGCGCCGGGTCGGCGCTGACGACGGGCATGCTGTCCCCACGGCTCAAGGCCACCTGCACGCGCCAGCCCGCGCAGCGGGTGAATCCACCACCGCTGCCCGTCGCCAGAACGGCACCGCCGCTGCGGACGTAGCGGACCACTTGCTCTATTTCGTTGTCTTCCAGCGGAAACAGGGGGCTCAGGAAAACGAGAATCGCGGGACGATACGCGCGCTGCGTGGCGAGGTTCTCGAGCGACGTACGCCGCCGCTCGGAGAGCCGGCCGAGACGTTGCAGGACATCGTGCAGAGCCTTGCTGCCGTAGGGGCCGCTGACAAACGTGGACGACCGAAAGTCGAAGTCGGAAGTCTCACCTTTTTTTTTGGTCCCGGCCCACGCGGCGAGCGCGATACCGAGCGCCAACAGCACGGCGAGCCCGATCTCAAGCCGGTACGACATACGGCCCTTCCGTCAGTGCTCGCGCCGCGGCGTCGAATGTCTGGTATTCGTCGACGCCGCAGGGGAGGGCGCCGAAGAGGTGACGGTACAACTGCGCCACCAACCCGGCGAGCGTGGCCCGGCCCGCGTCGCTCAAGCGGGCTTCGCTCACATACTCGGCCGGAGTCTTGGACAAGTGAAAGCGCAGCGCCTTGCGCCGGTCCAAGTCCAGCACGACGGCCAGGAAGCGATGCGCCAACGCTTCTGCGTAACGGCCCGCTCGCGCCAGCCTCTCTGCCAGCTCGCGGTGCGCCGCCGCATCTAAGACCCGGCGCCCGGCCAGCGGTGACACCGCCGTACCGATGCGAGCCGCGGGCTGGACGATGCGCCAGATGACGTAGCCGATGTGCACCAACAGCGCGACGAGCGCGATGATGACGAGGACGAGGGCGACGTTGTACCCGATGGGATGCTGCAACTCCAGGCGGTCCAGCCACTGCAGGAGCGCGAGCCACTGCCGGCTGAGCCAGGAGGCGACCCGCTGGTGCTCGACCCACCGGTATTCGGGGCGAGCGAAGACTTCCGTGACGACGCGCCGCAGCGAATCGGGCGGCACGGGACCGGGCAGCGCCTGCTGGAGAATCAGCCAGAGTTCGGTCAGCGGGTCTCCAGCTGCTCGCTCAGAATCTCGAGATCGAACGCTTCACGGCGCACCCGCAGGTCGTAATAGACGAGCGTGAGCGCGCAGGCCGGGAGCGGCGCCAGGGCCACGCTCACAACCGGCGACAGAATGGCCACGGTCACCTGAAGAGCAACATTGGGGCCAATTGCGGCGCTGACCCCGAGTTGGGCCAGGCCCGGCACGAAGTAGGTGAGCAGCCACATGACCAACCAGACGACAAACACCTTGAGCTTGGCTCCGCGGGTCAAGTCCCACGAACGTCCGAAGGCATTGAAGGAGCTGTCCAGATCCTCGAGCACGACCACCATCGTCGTGAGCGCGTAGCCGCACAAGACGAACGCGAGAAACCACACGCCCCCGATAATGCCGAAGACGCCGACCCACACTGTCAGCAACGTGCCACCCACCGCACGCGCCAAGCCAGCGAACAACAAGAAAACGAGAATCTCCGCAAAGTAGAGGAGGATGATCAGCAGGCCCTTGCTGAGGGCCACCAGCAGCATCGGGACGATCCGGCCGGCGCCGAACTGGAGGGCGTCCCGGAGTGCGGGCTCATGCCCGAGGTAGGAATCGGAGATGATCTTCACGGTTCCGCTCTTCAACAGCACGCTGATGACGGCAAACACAATGAGCGCGAGCAGTCCGTAGCCGATCGTCGCGCCGATGTGCTCCCCCACCCAGGCCGAGAAGCCCATCGGGTCAGAAGCGAACCGCGCCAACAGATACACCCCGATCACGGCGGGCAGGCAGATCAGTGTAAAACTCAACCGCATCAACAGGCCGAAGTGCCGGCGGTAGAGATTGAACGTGCCGTCCAGAATCTCGCCGATCTGCATCGGCCTGACGTTCGAGGCACTGAAGTTCGCGGTAATAGTCCGCTCCCAGCGAGGGTGGCGATCCAGCGGTAAGATGAGGACATGCCACCGTCCGCGCGAGACCTGGACCTGCGCCAGCTTCACGGCGTCGAGACGCCGGAGCATGTGGATGTCCGCTTCGAGTTGGCGGGGGTGGGGTCCCGGCTGGCGGCGGGACTCTTCGACATGCTGGTGCTGCTCCTGGCACTCGTGTTTCTCACGAAGGCCTCCTCGATCATCGAGGAGGGACTCTTCGCCGATGATGGCGTGACGCGCGGCTGGATCACGGCGGTCAAGCTGCTGCTCACCTTCGTGACCTTCTGGGGTTATTTCACGCTGTTCGAGGCACTCAACGGCGGCCGCACGCCCGGCAAGCAAGCCCTCGGCGTGCGCGTCGTCATGGACACGGGCCAGGCGATCACGCCGACCGCCGCGGTCGTCCGCAATCTCGTCCGCATCGTCGACTGCTACATCCCCGTGCCGTTCGCCCCCGCGCTGCTCTCGATGTTCCTGCACCCGAGCAACAAGCGCCCGGGGGACATGGCCGCCGGGACGATCGTTGTCCGCGACCGGCCGACGGACTGGGTGCTCGCGACCAGCGCCACCACTCCCGAGCGGCAGGTCGAAGAGCCGATCGAGACGGGGCCGCCGGAGCTCTCCGAGGACGAATTCAAGCTGCTGGACCGCTTCCTCGGCCGGTTGAACGAGCTGACGCCCGAAGCGCAGGCGCGAATCACGGCCGATCTCGTGCGCCGGTTCGAGGCGCGGATTCCCCGTCGCAGCCGGGATGCGCAGGCGTACCTCGTGATGGTCTTCGCCGAAGAACAGCGCAAGCGGCGCAGCCGGTTCGCGCCGCGGTCTCGGGTAGGGGTCGCGGGCCGCATCACCGTTCCCGCCGAGCGCTTCGTCCAGAAGAAACGCGAGGGTTGGGAGGCATTTCGCGCGACGGCAGTGCGGATTGAACGGTCGGGCATCGGGAGGCTCGCGCCGGGGGAGATTCCGAAATTCGCGGCGCAATATCGCGAGGTGGCGGCGGATCTCGCTCGCGCCCGGACCTATCAGGTGGACCCTCGCGTCATCGCGTACCTGGAACGGGTCGTCAGCGCCGGACACAACGCGCTCTACACCGTGCGTGGCAAGGAACGCACGCCCCTGCCCCACTACATCCTGCGCGACTTCCCCGCCGCGGTGGTGCAGTCGTGGCAGTACGTCCTGCTGGCCTTTCTCCTCTTTGCTATCCCCGCCGTCGTCGGGTTCATCATGATTCGCGAGCGGCCCGCGCTGGCGGAGGAGATCATCCCACCGGGAATGGTGGCCCGCGCCGAGGAGGCCGCCGAGCGCCAGGTGGAAGGCCGCACCTACGCCCAGCACGATCGCACCGAACGTCCGCAGATCGCGGCCTTCATCATCGCGAACAACATCAAGGTTTCGTTCGGCGTGTTCGCCGGCGGTGTGACGGCCGGCCTGCTGACTGCCTGGCTACTCTTCTACAACGGTATCACGCTGGGCCTGGCGCTCGGCTTATTCCAGAACTACAACGCGCTAGGCTACCTCTTGGTGTTCGTGGCCGGACACGGTGTCCTGGAGCTCACGGCGATCTTCATCTCGGCGGGCGCAGGGTTCCGGCTGGCCAAGGCGATGATCGCGCCGGGCGACCGGACTCGGAAGGACGCGCTGATTGTGGAAGGGCGGATCGCGGCGCGCATGATCGGATCGGTCGTGACCCTGCTGGCGATTGCGGGGACGATCGAAGGTTTGTTGTCCACCTCCGACGCCCCCGCGATCTGGAAGTACGGCGTCAGCGCGGCGACGGCCGTACTCTTAGCGCTCTACCTCGTCAGCGGCTGGGCGCATCTTCGCAAAGCTACGGGTTAACTGTAACGCTGCCGGTCATCCCCCCGTGGTTGGTGCATTGATACGTGAACGTTCCCGCCGTTGGAAACGTGCGCGCGAACGTGGCGTTGGCACCCAGGTTTGTGGACGGGGTGCCGCTCGCGAACGTGACGTTGTGTAG
>JBOHSJ010000099.1:0-17151 GCA_050733035.1 Gemmatimonadales bacterium
AACCGCCATTCGCGAGGCGGTAGGCGAGGTCCTCGGCGCCCCAACCCGGAACGTTGTTCCAGACGTAGGCGCGCCAGCCGCGCTCGGCGAAACCGGGATTGACGATGGTGGTGGGCCGGCCGTCGCGCCGCGTTTTGCGCACGGCGATCTCTTCCCACCCCGACGGGACGAGGCCCTGAGCCTTCAGGATCTCCGCGACCCGGCCATAGAAGACGTACCACAGGTCGTCGACGCTGGTGAGCCCCTGCTTCTGCATCAACGCCTGGACCGCGGGCGATCCGACCCAGACGCCATTCGGGACTTCGTCCCCGCCCATGTGGATGTTGCGCAGCGGCGCGCCAGCCTCGCGATGCATCGCAACGAGGTCGCCGACCACACGCTCGATGAAACGATACGTGGACTCGAGCGCCGGATCCATCACGTTGTCGGGGTAACCCTGAACCGAGCGGTACGCGGAGCGGTCGGCCGGGTCAGTCAGCCGGTACGGTGGATTCCCGGCCATCGATTTGATGGCCGCGCGCGCGTGCCCCGGCATCTCGATCTCAGGGATCACCTCGATGTATCGCGCCTTCGCGTAGCGCACGATTTCGACGTAGTCGGCGCGCGAGAAGAATCCACTCCCCCACGGGCGATCGACCTGACCACCGGAGCCCCAGGCGGGCGGAAGAGATTGCTTCGAGTCGAGTGTGTGACCGCGGCGTGCGCCGATCGTCGTCAGCTCGGGGAGACCCGCGATTTCGACGCGCCAGCCTTCGTCATCCGTGAGGTGCATGTGGAAGACGTTGAGCTTGTACCGCGCAAGCAGGTCGAGCGCGCGCAACACCGACGCCTTCGGCTGGAAATTGCGCGCGACGTCGAGCATGAAGCCGCGGTAGCCGAAGCGCGGCGCGTCTACGACGCGGATCGCTGGTAGTACGAGTCCTCCGCTCGAGGCCGGTGCGGGGAGCAAGCTGCGCAATGACTGCAGACCGTAGAAGACGCCGGCGGGAGACGCACCAACGATCCGAATACCCGCTGTTTGATCGACCACCAGCTCATACGCGTCGGCCGACGATTGTCCCTGGACCGGGCCGACCTCGAGTCGCAGCGCTGGACCCGCGGCTCCAGCCCGCAGATATGGACGCAGGTACTCGGCGGCGAACCTTGCTTCGCTCGCGAGCTCAGGGGCCGCAGTCACGGTCGGCATCGCAGTGAGTCGCAGCTCTCCGGTTCCCTTCGTCACCTGCAGCGGCGTCGGGAACACCGGCGGCAGCTCACTCATGGGGATGTCGCGGATCACGGAGTCGCGCGCGAACTGCGCCGCAGGCGTGACGACTCGCTGCGAGCGTTGGAACGGGGCCGCCACGTAGTCGCTCAGCGGGACGCCGACGTCCTTCGCGGCGTCGAATACGATGTACGGACCCACCGGCGCAAAGCTGCGATTGAGCAGTGGATGGGTGCGGTAACCAATCCTGACCGTCGTCCCGGGCGCCAGACCGGCGAAGCCCGTGCGCGGGACGATGCGGTGCAGGTCACCGATGACATCCTCGATTTCGAACCCAGCACCGACGGTACCCGAGTCGGCCGAGTGCAGCGCGCTGAAGTAGATGGCCCAGCCGGTGGGCGGCAGGGGCTTGGTGTCGCGGTTCGTCAGCGTGAAAGCCGCGGTCGTGTCCCCCGCCAGCTCCCAGCGGAGCTGCAGGGCGGTTTGGGCGGCGCCAGCCCCGGGCGTCAGGGCCAGCGAAAGAACGAACACTGCGGGAAGGAGTCGGTTGCGCATGAAGGAGTTTACCGCATAACCGCACTGAGCAATAGGAAGACCAGCGGCGCCGCACCTTGAATGAGTGCACCGCGCCGCAGCTGCGGTGCCGACGCCGCTAAAACGATGGCGGCGCCGAGCATCGACAGGCAACTCCAACGGACGAGCGTCAGCCCGGAAACGGGTTGGCCCCCGAGGACCAGGGCGAGCCCCGCGAACGTTCCGATGGCCAGGAACAGATTGTAGAAGCCCTGATTGAACGCGAGCAGCTTGGTAGCCTCCGCCTGCTCGGGGGCTTGGCGAAATCGTCGCCGTACTTTCGGGTTGGTCCACCAGAGGCTTTCCATGCAGAAGATCAGGACGTGAACCACGCCCGCGAGTATCGCCGCTAGCCACATCACCGTCAGCATCGGAGCGTCTCCAGGATCATGCAATGGTCTTCCAAAGATCGATGGGCTTCGCCACGCCTTTGGGTCGGAATGGCAGCGCGATCTTGCGACCCTGCCCGGCGGAGGCATACGCGGCATAGAGAACTTCCTGCACCACGCGCCCGGTCTCGCCGTCGGACATCGGCGTCTCCTGGCCACGCACGCAGCGCGCGAAGTGCCGCATCTCCTGCGGGAAACCGTAATTCCAATGCTCTTCGAAGACCGGATATGTCCAACCCTTCGTACTCGCTGCCTTCTCGACCGCGTAACCAAATCCCACCTCGGAATACGTGGGCAACGCGTTGCCCATAAGCATGTCGGCGTACGTCTGCCCTTTGTCGCCGAACACCTCGATGCAGTCGTCCATCCCGCCCGGCCTGTTCCAGCTGCTCTCGACCACCCCGACCGCGCCATTCTCGAATTCGATGATGGTGACCGCTTCGTCCTCTCCCTCCGTGCGGTCGCGATGCACGTACGTCGCCATGTGCGAGTAGACGCTTTTGACTTTGGGCTTGCCGAGAAACCACCAGCAGAACGCGATGCCATGGCAGCCGAGATCCATGACCGCGCCGCCGCCGGACTGCGAGACATCCCAGAACCAATCCGAATGTGGGCCCGAGTGTTTTTCGCTCTGCTTCACGAGGTGCACGCGCCCAAAAGCGCCTTCGTCCGCCATTTGTTTCGCCTTCGCGTATTTCGGCGCGAAGAACAACTCCTCGGCGTAGAGCAGCAGCACGCCCGCTTTCTGGCACGCGTCGATCATCGCGTCCGCCTCCTCGAGCGTCAGGCACAGAGGCTTCTCGCAGACGACGTGTTTGCCGGCCCTGGCGGCGTCGATCGTGATCTGAGCGTGGAGGTGATTGGGTGCCGTGATCGAGACCATCTCGACCTCGGGGTTCTTGAGCAGCTCGCGGTAGTCAGAGTACGCCTGCGGGACGCCGTGACGCTTGGCGAAGTCGGCGGCATGCCCTTGTGTCGGTGAAGCCACGGCGACCAGCTCGGCAGCGTCGGGGACGGCTTTCACCGCCCCGGCGATGCAATCCGCCTGGAAGCGCGAACCGACGATGCCGACCTTTACGCGTTCGCTATTTCGCACCGGCGGTGACTTCACCAACTCTGAACTTCACGATCCTGCGGATGAGACCCTTGGGCAGACGCCGGTCAAGTGAGAACCGTAGCGTGCCCTTTCCCGACCTGTACGGCTTGAGCTCGGCTCTGAATTGCCGCGCGACAGCGCCAATCGCCGGATACACGCTGACGTGCTCCTTCCAACCAGCGATGTACACTAAGTACCGGCCGTTCAAGTTGAACGTGGGGATTCCGTAGCTGATCTTCTCGGTCACGCCCGGCGCGGTTGCCTTGATGAGCGCCCGCAACTCTTTCAACGCCTTCCGACTTTCGCGCGGCGCTGCCGCAATGTAGGCCTGAACTGAACTCGCTTTGGATTTCATCGTTCACACCCCAAAGGGTGCGCTCGGCACACACTGCCCTGAAGGGCAGAGCCGACCGAGCGCAGGCGTAGGCTATGGATCTACTGGAGCTGCCCTCTTACCGCCCCAGCGAGATTCGTCGTGCTGTGCACGTTGACGTAGTAACCCGATGGATTCGCGAGTATGGCGGCGGCGAGACCTCCGATTTAAGGGGGTGAGACGGCAACGCCTATGCGAGAATCGGCTGTTCCGTAGTAGAGATACCACCGTCCCCGGAAAGGCACGAGACCCTCGATAAACGTCGTGCCCTGCACGTATTGCCCCGTCCGCTCGTAGGCCTCCGTCGGCTTGATGAAGGGCGCACTCGATCGCGCGATCAGCTTGATCGGATTGTGCGCGTCGAACAGCGCCTGGCCCCCCGTGTACACGCGTGCCGGCAGCGTCGAGTCCCCGAGCGTTCCGCTATTCCCCGCGTTGTAAAGCACGAGAATCCCATGACTTGTCAGCAGTGCCGGCGGGCCGGCCTCGACCAGCCAGGAATCGAAGTAGCCGGGGCGCGGCGACAGCACCTTCACGGCACGGCCGTCCGGGTCTTCCAACGGTGTCCAATCGGTGAGGTTGTCCGACGTCGCGATGAGGAGATCGGGAACGCCGAAGTACATCCAATACTTCCCGTTCACGCGAGTCGCGATCACGCGGTCTCCTTCGACGCGACTCAGAATCGCCCCCGACTTCGATTCCGTTCGCAGGTACTTCCCGCCGGCCGCGCGCGCGAACGCCGGCCCATGCTTTGTCCAGGTGACCAAGTCGCGTGACGTCGCCACCGCGAGCCGCGGCACATCGCGGTTCCACTGCGTGTAGGTGAGCACGTACCGGCCATCGTCCGTCGCGACCACGCGGGGATCCTCGACGCCCCCCGGCCACTCGTACTGCCGCTGCGCGTCGGTGTCGGGATACAGAACTGGAGCCGCCCGTCGCGTGAACTGGAGACCGTCGCTGCTCTCCGCCAGGCCGAGTCGCGAGGTGTGACCGCCGATCTGCCGCTCGCCGCTCGCGTCCTCGGCCCGATAGAGCAAAAACACCTTTCCATCCTTGACGACCGCGGCGGGATTGAACGTGGCGTACGCCTCCCACGCCACGACGCTGTCGTTCATGGGCGAGCGAAAACGCGAGGCGGGGTTGGGCGTGACAACCGGGTTTACCTGTCCTGGCTTGGTGAACGGGCCGAGCATCCACGGTTCCTGGGCCGAGCAGGCACCGGCGCAGAGCGTGAGGAGCAGCGCGATCAGGCGGTCGGTCCTCCGCCCGAGTTCCCCCGGCCGCGTCCCCTCCGCACGACGACGAGCACGATAATGAGGACGACCGCGAAGATCAGGCCGAGTTGCCAGTTCACATGAGCTCCTTTCGCGACGAACGACGCGATATGAGGGAGGCGACAGACAGAGCGATCAGCACCAGCAGCACGGACAGCGGCGGGACGATCACGAACACGAACGCACCGGTCGCGCGTGGCGGGAACGCCGCGCGATATCCGTAAATCGCCAGCGATAAGGACGAGATGATCACGGTGGCGGCATACAGCGTGGCACGCGTCGCAGGCGCCCAACCGCCTGCCATTCGCCCGGCCCACGCAATCGCGACGAACGGCGCCAGCGCCCAGAAGATGAAGAGCACCGTGATGAGGATGTGCCGGTTGCTGCGGCCGGCGTAGAGCATCAGCGCGAGAGAACCGGCGGCCCCGACCCAAAGTGCGATGCGCGCTGCTGCGGGGAGCCGGCTCATGCCGCCAATCTACCGCCGTTTCTTTCGTTTGTTTTTTTTGGCGGCTGCGGCGATGGACTTCTCCGCCCAGGGCCGCAGCGCATCGGGGTCGTCGAGCAGGTCCGCCGGCACCTGGTAGTACTGCATGACCTCCCCCTCGTCCCCATAGGGCATGAACGGACTCATTCCCAGTGCCATGAAATCGGGCCGGTTGGAATCGTCCACCTTGAAGTAGAGCGTGTCATCGGCAAGCAGCGCGAAGAACAAATCGCCCGCGTAAACGCCGACGCCGCCGAACATGCTGCGCGCGCGGATGCGGGGCACCACGCGGCTCAACTGATCGATGACAAAGGTGCGGAAGGTCTGGCTGACAGCCATTACCGAATCGGTACAACGGGGCTCTGATTCGACACGCCGTTCTCGTCGAAGCTCTCGATCGCCACCCAATACGCCTGGCCGACCGTGAGCGCCCGCAGCTCGAGCGTCGTCCCTTGATCCGCGAATCGCTGATACGTCTGGTACAACTTCGAGGGCGAGATACCCCAGCGCACGTTGTAACCGACGGCGCCACGCACCGGCCGCCACGTGATCAGCGCATTGCGTGCGTCGCGGTCGCGCCGCGCCGTGAGGCCCGCGGGCGTCGCGGGACGTGAGCGCGACCCCCAGCCGTAGCCAAAGACGCGAATATCGCTGATGGCGAGATTGGCGGCGCCGACGTGAATGTGCTCGTATCGGATGTAGCGCGCGCGCACCGGCGTCGCCATCTCGATGTAGGCGTTCGGACGGTCGCGCTGCTCGCCGGAAAGATCAGCGACCGCCGCCCATCCACGACCGTCATGCGACGCCACAACGCGAAATCGCGTGACCACGCTGGAGTCCGTGCCGTACAGCCCCGACTTGTAGTCTGCGTAGTTCACCTGGATCGCCTTCACATCGTACAGACCACCGAGATCGATCGTGAGCCACTCGCCGGGACGATTCTGCACAGCTACCCAGAACGTGCGCGGGTTCTCGTCCGTCAGATTGCTCGCCGGAAAACTGTCGCGCGCCGAAGATGCAGTCACCGCTTTGCGATAGGAGAGGAGCATCCAGCCCGTGAACAGCTCGTCGCTGCGCTGCCACGGCTTCGTCGGCAGCCAATGCGGGAAGTCGCCGAAGCGCGTGTCCACGTACATCTGACCGTCCGGGTCGAAGCCGGCGGGATGCAGTCCGATGCGCCGCTCGAAATTCCAGTTCACTGCAATCCATGGCGTCCCCGTGTTCCACCAGTTGCCGTACACGTCCTGGAAGGTGTTGCCGTGCCCGGCGCCCTGGACGAACCCGCCGGGCTTGTATGCCACCGGGTTGTAGGGCGCGTACGTGAAGGGCCCAAGCGGGTCGTCGCCGACGTAAACCCCGTTCGCGTAGACGTTGTACTCGGTCCCCGGCGCGCCGTACTGCAGGTAGTAGCGGCCGCCGTGCTTCGTCATCCACGCGCCTTCGATGAACGGCTTGATCGTCGAATCGCGATGGTCCTGGCCGAATCGCTCCCACCCGTGGATTTCCGGCTGCAGACCGAAGAGCCACTTCGGGGTGCCCTTGTACGCGAGGCGCTTCGTCTTGTCGAGCTCGATGGCGTGCAACGGATAGGCGTTGGACGAGTTCCAGTACATGAACCAGCGCTCGCTATCCGGATCGCGGAAGAACGCGGGATCCCACGGACCCGGCTGGACGGAGTCGGGCCGAGCGAGGACCTCGGTCTCCCGGTAGCGCGCCATCGGGAGCCAGGGCAGCAGCCGATTGTAGAACTCCACGCGCCCGCTCGCGGGCTCGATGAGCATGAGAAGCGGCTGCGGGCTGGTGATGCTCGGCAACAGATAGATCGTGTCCCGCACCGAGAGCGCAGCGGGCGCGACGATGTCGGTGAGCGGCCAGCGGGATGGCGTGATGTGGCGCCACGTGCCAAGGTCGGCGGATTCCCAGTAGCCGTCGCCGATCGTCTCGAAGAGATAGTACTTGCCGCGCTGCACGACGATCACGGGATCGGCGCCGGAGCGGTACGAGATCCCCTGATTCAGCTGCTCGAAGTTGTAGCGGTAGTCGATGTCGATCGGGTTGGCGTACGTGCGTGGCCGATCGGCGGCGGACTGCGCGGCACAGGGCGCGCCGAAGAGGACGAGCAACAGTACGCAGCGGCCGCTAGCCACCGCACGTACTCGGGGCGTTTGGGGTGGAGCTCATGCCACCCATCCGGAGCCAGCCCGCCTGGTGTGCAGCCGTGTCCGTCATGTACACCCACCAACTCACGACGGGCTCGCGGATCATCTGCAGCCCGCCGATGAGCCGGCCGCGCTCCTCGATCTGCATGTTGAACTCGAGCCCATGCCACCGCACCCGTTTGACGTCCTCGCGAACGGGGTTGAGGATCTCCAGCGTGTCGCCGATCAGGGGATTGGCGACTTCCAGTGGA
The DNA here is from genome assembly GCA_050733035.1 of Gemmatimonadales bacterium. Classification (GTDB taxonomy): domain Bacteria; phylum Gemmatimonadota; class Gemmatimonadetes; order Gemmatimonadales; family GWC2-71-9; genus 20CM-2-65-7. The sequence goes on from JBOHSJ010000099.1 coordinate 7,807, forward strand.
GCGGGTTCAGCGACGATGACGGCGAGGCCGATCGTATGCATGACCACCACGCCACTGTCCGCGATCACGTTTGCGCGCTCGGCTAGTCTTCCCACACTGTCGGCCGTGAACGCGGGAGCGGCTCGCAGGGTGCCGGCCCCGTTCATCGTCCAACCGCCGTACCGACAGCACGCGAACGGACACACCCCGTGCGCGATGTATTCGGCACGGGCTATTTCAGGACGCATGCCTATGCCTGCCGCGGGAGCAGGAGCGATCTCGGTCGATGGCTCGGGACTCGCGGCAGTGAGTGGCGTATCGACTGCAGCGCCGGGTTTGCGCCCGGCATTTTCCCCCTCCCCACCGCACGCGCACAGCGCGCTCAGAACGGCGATCACGAGATTTTTCCGGATCATAGCGCGCCACGCTTGAGCTGGTCGACTGCATAGTGGCACGCGCGGGCGGTGAGCGCCATGTACGTGAGTGAAGGGTTCTGGCAGCCGCTCGATGTCATCGCCGCCCCGTCCGTGACGAACAGATTCGGCACATCCCAGGCCTGGTTCCAGCCGTTCAGGACCGACGTCTTTGGATCCCGGCCCATCCGCGCCGTCCCCATTTCATGATTGGTCCCGCCCGGGATGCTCGGCCCGTTCGTGTTGGGTTCGATGTGCGTCGCGCCCGCCGCCTCCAGCAGCTCCGCGGCCGTGACGTTCATGTCGCGATGGATGGCGAGGTCGTTCTCGCCCCAGCGGCAGTCGATATGCAGTGAAGGAATGCCCCACTTGTCGACGAGCGTCGGGTGGATCGTCGCCCGATTGTCCGCCTGCGGGAGCATCTCGCCGAATCCCCAGAAGCTCATGGACCAGGGACCCAGGTCGTGGAGTCGCTGCTTGAACGCGGCGCCGATGCCTGGCGCGCGCAGGGCGGAACGCCAGCCGGGACGGTCCGCGGCTCCCTGAAATCCATACCCGCGGATAAAGTCGGGATGCCGCGCGATGACGTTGCGGAATCGCGGCACATAGATGCCGTTCGGACGCTCGCCGATCTCACGCCGGTCGCTCCAGCCGTCGAATTGGCCGGTTGCCCCGCCCCACTTGATGTGATCCATGATGTTGCGGCCGATCTGGTCGCTCGAATTCCCAACCCTCGAGTTGAGCAGAATGCGCGCGCTCTCGAGCGCCGAGGCACAGAGAAAGACGATCTTGCCGGTGTACTCGCGCTCGGCTTTGGTCTGTGCGTCGACGATCCGCACGCCGGTGATGCGATTCTTGCTCGAGTTGTATACCAGGCCGCGCACAATGCTGTAGGGCCGGAGTGTGAGCCGTCCGGTGGCGCGGGCCGCGGGGAGTGTCGCGTTTACGCTGCTGAAATAGGATCGTGTGATGCATCCGCGCTGGCAGGGCCCGCAATAGTGACACGGCGCGCGGCCATGGTGCTGTGTCGTCAGATTTGCCACGCGGCCGATCGTCATGATTCGTTCGCGCCCAAACCGCTCCTGCATCCGCTGCCGGATATGCTGCTCGACACAGTTGAGGTCCATCGGGGGGAGGAACGGCCCGTCCGGCAAATGCGCCAGGCCCTCGGCCTGGCCGCTCACGCCGATGAAGCGCTCCACGTGATCGTACCACGGCGCGATGTCGGTGTAGCGAATCGGCCAATCGACGGCGATGCCGTCGCGGAGGTTGGCCTCGAAGTCGAGGTCGCTCCAGCGATAGACCTGGCGTCCCCAGATGATCGACTTGCCGCCGACCTGGCGCGCCCGAAACCAGTAGAACGGCCGGTCGGGTGGGGTGCTGTAGGGGTTGTCGACATCGTCCGCCCAAAACACGTGGCTCAGCTCGTCGAATGACACCGAGTCTCGTTGCGTGGGCTGCCGGGCCAGGGTGGCGCGTCGATCACCCAAACCGCGGAATGGCATTTCCCATGGGGGCTTGTGCTCCACGTAGTCCTGCTCCGGCACGATCGGGCGGCCCGCCTCGAGCACGAGTGTGCGCAGGCCGAGCTCCGTGAGCTCTTTGGCCGCCCAGCCACCGGTCATCCCGGAGCCGACAACGATCGCGTCGAAATCAGCGCGTTGTGACGGGAGCACAGCCATCGTAGCGCCAGGGAAGCGGGAACAGTCCGAGCGCGCGCATCCCCGCTTCGGAGGTGCAGTACCCGTACACCGTGAGGTACTTGAGCCGGCCGAACCAATGATCCCGCACAGGCGCCGCTTCGGCGTCGAGCTCGTTCAGAACCGCCACTTGATCTGCTTCGGCGCACGCGACGAAGTCGTGCGACGCGCGGGCGCGGCAGCGGGCGTCGAGATCGCGCAAGCCGGCGAGGAAGTGGTCACGCTCCGCGGGCGTGTGCCAATCCGCCAGCATTTTGTCGATGAATGCGGTCACGCCTGCAGCCGTGGTGCCCGGCGTGTCGGTCGCGGGGATGATCCGCTCGGCGGCCGCCGCAACGGTGCGCTCGGCATGTGCGGTGAGCGCCAGGAGTGGTCGATCGCCGCCCGCGCCGCGGTGGACGTCGCGGCCGAGCGCGAGCAGGTCGGCGGGGGCGAGCGATTCCAAGCACCGCAGGCCCGCGGTCGCCACCAGCCACTGGATCAGCTCACGCCGGTCCATCGATCCAGCGCCGCTTCATCGTCAGGCAATGCCCTCCGCCTCCAGCGCGATCTTCACGCTCTGGGCCAAGCTGACCGAATGCGTCTGCAGGAGGTTCTTCATGGGTTAGAAGCTGGCGCGTCCGGCCGTCACGACGCGAAGCACGGACTCCTGGTTGAATCTCCGCTTGTACTCGACGATGATCGCGACGATCGCGGAGTCCGCGCTCGCCGAGCGGTCAGGATGTACGATCTCGAGGACGTAACTGGGCTCGCGGATGACTCTGCCGTCGGGGGCTTTCCACTCCCCTTCGGCAGCCCAGAAGCTGAACCCGGGGAGCCTCGTAGTGACGGCATCCCGCACAAACACCGCCCAGGCGGAATCGGTGACGCCGAGAGTATTCGCGATGTTGCGGCCGAAGTAAAGGCGCTCCGTGACAACGGGCTGCAGACCGGCCGACTGCACCGCCGGCGCGCAGCCTGACAGTGCGGTGACGAGCAAGACCCTTCGCAGGTTTTGCATCAACTAATAGGAGTCCTGCACCCACACGTACGACTCGCCGTTCCAGGCGATCCACGCGTGCGTCGCTCCCCACCCGTCCACGCGCACCACGTCCCTGTACGGCCAACGGCTCTCGACAGCCCAGCCCGCGGACGGGGGCAGCTCGTTCTTGCCGTTGCCCAGTGGCTGTCCCGCGCCGACGATGTGAACGCTGCGGTCGATGCGATGCACGATCGCCAGCCCGCGCAGACGGCTTCCGGCGGGCACGATCTGGACAGCGAAATCCAGAAAGCCGTCTCCGTCGAAATCGCCCGACTGCATTTGGGGGCTCGTCGTGGAGCTGAGGTTGTACTGACCTGGCACGCCCGCCTTTTTGAGCGCGCTGTCCGCCCAGAACGGAATCCCCGAGGTGTTGGCCAGATCTTGCGCGCCGAGCGAGGCGGGAGCAACGCAGATCACACAAAACGTGAGAGCGAATCGGAGGCAACGCGGCATAGGTCTTCCTCGACGGGATTCCTTAGTATACGCGCCCAATCGCCGTATCGCTGCGGGAACGGAAGCGACGGTACGAGAACACGCTCGCCGCTATGACGAGCGAGGGTAACCAGACCCACAGCATTTCGTTGAGCAGGATGCCGACTCCACCGCTGCTCAGGAATCGCCGGATGCTCAACGGTGACACATCGATCGGCCTGAACGGGAAGAAGTAGCGCTCGGCGCTGAACGGAGCAAAGAAGGCGATCCCCAGCCCACCGTTCGTAAAGGCATCGAGGAATCCGTGCGACGCCATCGCGAGGAAAAGAAAGAGCCAGGCCTGCTTCCAAGTCAGCACGCCGGCGCCCTGCCGATACACCGAGGCGACCACAAGGCCGCTAACGACCACCGCCGCGACAAGCGAGTGACTCAAGCCGCGATGTCCGAGCATGTCGCCATACGCCACCCCGAGCCGAAAGCCGATCACGTCGAGGTCGGGCGCGATGGCAAGCGCCGCGCCCCACGCCCAGAGGTGCCACCGCACGGCCGGACGGTGGAAGAACGCCGCGATCGCGCTCGTCGCTACGATGTGCGTGGGAGCGGACGCCATGCTACCTGCGTTTACGTCGAGTCATCCCGACCGTCCTCGCCCGCGCGGCAAGTGGGATCCGTGAAGCCGCCCCAGTCGTAGTACTCATGCCAGCGCCGAGTCGAGCCGCTCCAAACCGTAAAATGCTCCCCTTCGTCCGCAGTACAGCGGCGGACTTCCTCGACCGGACCGTCGCCGTCGAGGTTCGCCCGCGGCACACCATCGGCACCGCGCGACCACGACGCATCGCCGGCAACGGTCAGGGCAACGATCGGTTCCCCTTCCACGCCGGCCGTGTCGAGTAGCTCGAGGCGATACGCGCGATAACCGAACCACCGCGGCTGCGGAAAGGCCGCGGGACATTCCTCCACGCGCGGTTCACCGAGTCGGGCGGCGCGCGAGACCACAGGCGCGGCCCCGGCGAACACGATGGTCATTCGCTGCCCAGGTTCCAGGCGCGGCGCCGTCGAATCCACGAGAAACTCGGCGCACCAGTCGCGCACGCTGTCGGAAACGGCGAGACCGATGCGCGGCAGCCCCCCTGGCGTCGCTTTGGCTTCCGGCCGACCGCAGCCGACCGCGATCAACACGATCGGCAAAGACCAAGCTTTCAAATGGCCTCCTACACGAGTACGAGAACACCCGTCAGCAGGACCGCCGCGATGAGAGACTTCAGATGCACGCGTAACGCCTGACGCCGAATCCGCCGGAGGTCTCCGGCATCCTGAATCGGCTCCGATCCGCTATCCATGTCGCGCTGACCGCGCGCCGCGAGTCGCACTCAGGTCTTATCTCGAGCCTGGAAGAAGCCGAGCGCCGACAGCCAGAGAAAGGGAAAGAGCGCGAGTCGCCAGACAATGGGCGCGTCAACCGCGAAGAGGATTCCACCGAGCACCAATGCCGCACCGAACATCATGGCGCCGAGGCGCAGGCGGCGCTGCTGGCCGTGTGGACCGATATTCGGGATGGGGGCGATGGCTAAGGCCTCGTGAGTCCCTGCGCTTCCAACCAGTTGTAGAAAACCTCGATCCAGCGGTCGCTACTGGTGCCCTGCTTGCGCAGGCCGAACCCGTGGCCACCCGCGCCGAAGACGTGCACCTCGGGCTTGATGCCCCCGGCGAGCAGCGCGTCGTGAAACCGGACGATCGGTTCGCGCGCCACCGCGTCATCCTGCGCCCACGCGAGAAAGACCGGCGGCAGCTTGCGTGGGATCGCCGGCATCACACCAAACGGCCCACCGTAGAGGAGGGCGGCGAAGTTGGGTCGCGCGGCCGAGTCCGCCTGCAACAGCGCGCCGCTCGTGACCATCGCTCCGGCCGAAAACCCGACGAAACCGATCCGACTGGGAGAGACGCCCCACTCTCGGGCGTGCTGTCGCACCACCTTCAGCGCCTGTATGCCATCCGCGATCCCGTAGCGGCCGGCGGTGTCCATGTCCATCGCCGGAATCCCGTCCTGGCGCTTTTCGACGATGCGGTATTTGAGCACGAACGCCGCAATGCCCTTTTCTTGCAGCCAGCGCGCGACGGTGGTCCCTTCGAGATCGATCGCAAGCGCCACGAACGCGCCGCCCGGCGCGATGATGACGCCCGTACCGGTCGCCTTCGCTCGGTCCGGCAGATAGGCGGTCAGGGTCGGCGTCACGACGTTGAAGATGACGGTGCCGATCGGCGTGTCCTCCACGCTCCGTTCCTTGTGGGTCCACTGCTCGGAACCGGGAGCGACACCGGGCCAGATACTCACGGTCTGCGCGTGAATGGGCCAAAGGAAGACGGCCAGCGCGACCGCGCCGCAGAACGACACTCGTGTCTTCACCCTATCTCCAACGTAGCTGAAACTCGAGCTCCTCGGAGCCGTCCGCGCCCCGTTCGTGCTCGACGTTGAAGATCGCCGTTGCGGGGATGCGCAGCGTCTCGCCGGCGACCTGGATCGTGAACGGTCGGCGGCGTTCGACGGACTTTGCGAGCCGGCGGAGCTTGGACGCGAACTGTCGCGCCGTGTACGTCCGCTCGAGGTCTCTGGGACGGCGACGTGGCATGGGAGTCCTCTACGAGGGAGCGCGGCCGAGCTGCTTGCGAAAACAGCGAATCTGCACGGTTTCCGTAAAACCGAGGGCGCGATGGGCCGCGGCACTCACCTCGTTGTCGATCACGGCATCGGAACCGAACTCCGTGCAGCCCTGCGCACGCGCCCATTGCTCCGACGCGGTTATCAGCGCCCGGCCGACGCCTTTGCGTCGCGCTCCAGGAACGACGTACCAACCCTCCAGGTACGCGACCCGGTCGGTGACGCAATCCTCGGCATAGTTACGAATGGACAGCTCGACGAACCCCAGCGCCTTGCCGACGTCGTCGTGTGCGATGAGGACGGCCAGCGGCATCGAGAGCTTGCCGGCGAAGAACTGGTCGATCTCGTCGGCATGCCATGTGGACGCATACTCCGGCCACAGCGCGTCGCGCATGCGCAGCCATGCCGGCGCATCGTCTTTCTTCGCAGCCCGTACGTGAACCTGAGGCATCGTCAACCGGGCTCGGCGGGGAATCCGACTTCGAGCGTCGTCCCCGGCGCCAATTCCCACCAGCGGGATTCCAGCGCTTGCCGCAAAGCCCGGACGCTCGCCAGCTCTGCTTCACTGAGGGGATTGAACCGCGAACGATCCGCGGGCGGCAGGCTGGCTGCCACGGCCTCATGGAGCGGGAAGAACGGATGCTCCTTGCCCCAGGTGCGGCTGCCATCCGCGCGCACGCACGCGAGAGTCGAAGGCCCGTCGCGGCCTTCCTTGAGCTGAATGCCCATACGCCGACTAACGTACCGACTCTCCACCATGCTCGGCCAGATACTCCTCGAGTGCCCGGCGGCGATCGCGAACGGGCAGGTACCCGCGTGTACGCTGCCAAGCCCAGACTCGCAGCTTCGTGATCAATGGAACGCTGGGCAGTAACTCGTCTTCCGATTCTTGAGGCCCGTAGACTCCAGCAACATCTCCCAGATCCAGGAGCCGGCTCTCCAATTGGTCGAACAGCTGCAAGCAGTCCGCTGCTTCGTAGCCCGCTTTCCGGCACAGGTCCAAGCCGCATCGATCGGCGGCACTCTCGCGCTCGGGACTGAAGAACATGCGTTGCACGCCATGCACGGCGAGGAAGATGATCTCGTTCATCCAGTGCGCGCCGACGTCCCGAAACCAGCGAGGGAAGTACTGCATGTGGTCGAGATCGTGGTGCGCGAGCTCGTGTCCGATCACGAACGCGAGGGCGGCCTCGCCGGGACAGTTCTCGATGAGCCGCCCCGTGACGTAGATGTAGCGCCCAGGGGCGGTGAATGCGGTCATGTCGCTGAGGGCCACAACGACTACTGCCCGCCGCTCTTCCTGAGGGCGTCCCGATTGCAGACGGGCGGCGATGCCGTCCACCCACTCGGTGCGCTTGACCAAGAACGCATCGGCGATGTGCTTGTAAAACCATTCGCCAAACTCCGCGTCGTCCTGCGCGGAGTTACCGTGTTGAGAGGGCGTACTCACGGAAGGAGGGAGAGACTGCTCGTGTAGTCATAGACCATCGGGACCGTCATGTCTCGGGCCTGACCTCGTAGGACCTGTTGCCCTTCCAAATGCCCACGACGCTCGCGTGCCAATAAGCGGCCCGCGCGAGTCGCGAAGACGGCAAATCCCTGCTCCTTACCCTGGAGCCGAGTCTCGATGGTCACCGGCTGGTTTTTCATCGGACTGCTGGACTGGATCTCCATCTCTTGGTCCACGGCGATCACGACAGCGGGTGCCCCGGCCACGACCGTGTCGCGGAGCACACGAAAACGGCGGATGTGGCGCGACTCAGAGTGCTCCTGCCCATCGCCCTCGGCGGACCTGCTCACCACCAGCGTGTCGCTCCAGGCAACCGCCGGCCGCAGCGCCGCCGCGGGCACCGAGATGAAGAAGTCGTCGAATTGATGCGACAGATCGGTTTGCTCGGCGATCTCGGCCGCGAAGGTCGGGGCGGACACCAACGTCACGGCACCGTTCGACTTGAGAATCAGCCGGAACGGCTGGCGCAGTGCGGATGCTGTGTTGGGCCGTTTCTCGCCGTAGGGGCTGGCGGACGACAGGGTGAGCTGCTGATACCACGCCAGCGCCGTATCGCCTCGTTCTCTGACGACCACAACGGTGCCATCGTGCTGACTCGTTATGGTGACGGGCCGTTGAGGTGTGCGCAGCTCGACATGGCTTTCCGTGATCTCGCGATACCGCAACGTATCCCCAGCCGACAGACGGTAGACCGGTCGCTGCGCCGCTATTGGGTTAGCGAACAACAGGCCGGCGGCAAATGCGGCGAAGGTGCGCACGATGTTAGTTCGCTTTCAACACCGCTTCGATGAAGCTGAGGCTCTTCGTTTCGACCCAGGCTGCGGACACCGCGGTGATGCCGATCGTGCCGAGCCGATCCCCGGATCCCGTCGGGGGCCGCCCCTTCCACGGGGCTTGCTTCACCTCGCGTTGCACGACGATGCCGTGGCGGGGGTCGTAGCGAAAGATGAGCGCCGAGGCGAGCCCGCTCTTGGGCGTGAAGGACAGTGCCACGCTGGGATAGGCGTCGGTACGCTCGATGTGCTCGCGGACCGAAGCATCGTGGCCGGCATTCTTGAGCTCGGCCATGAGGTCCTCGAGCACGGGCCGGACCACGGAATGGAGCCGCTCGCCGCACATCCGCCGGTCCGCCGCGTCCGGAGGAGCCTTGTCCGCCGGCTGCACCTTGGCGGCACGCTCAGCGTGGGCCTGAAGCAGCGCCCGCAGCTTCGCCTTGTAGTCGTCAGTCATTAGGTACGGCGCTTGATGTTGCGTTCCGCGAAAAGCTTGCGCCCAGTCTCGGCATCGAGCAGCTCGTACATTCCCAGGATGCCGATGATCTCGCCGCTGGCCTTGCGAACGGGCGCCTTCCCCGCCCGGACCCACGTGATACCGGTGGACGACTGCTGGCGCTCCAGGATGTCGAGCTTCGGAGTACCGCTCTTGGCCACCGATTCGTCGTCCAAACGGTACTTCGCCGCTTGATGCCCCCAGGGGAGGCGGCGATCGAAGTCGTCGAGCCCAACCAAATCAGCGGGACCTGCGAAACCGGCATCATTCGCAAACAGCTGATTGCAGCCCGCAAACTTGAACTGCGGTCCGAGCTTCCAGAATACCCGCACGTGCTGATCAGAGTGTGTGGACGCCTGGAGATA
>JBOHSJ010000100.1:0-12272 GCA_050733035.1 Gemmatimonadales bacterium
GCGTGCCCGGCGGCAGCGCGCGCGTGTCGAGGCGTGCGTGGATCACGACTTTTCCTTCCTGCAGCTCGACGCGCAGCGAGTCGTACATCTTGCGCACGTTCCAATCGATGCCGCCGCCGATCAGCGACGCCATTTCGTTGGGTGTGAGCACGACGGAGTCAGGGCCGGCCGCGCGGCCGAGATTCCCCACCTTCGCCTTACCCGATGCGGTCGCCGAGGGCGTCGGCGCGCCCACCGCCGTGTCGGAGACCGGCGGCAGCGCCTGTGAGCCCCCGAACCAGCGCGCGAACATGCCCATGATCGGCTCGCGGAACCACCACGCCAGCGCCAGCGCGGCGATCACCGCCGCGGCGCAGCCGAGCTTGAAGAGGCCTTTAAGACAGCCGTTCATGGTATTTCACCTGATACACCGGGGCGGGGCCACCTGGTTGGATTGTGCTCAGCATCAGGTCCACGTCGGTGATGGTGACCGTCTCATCGAAATCGATTGCTCGGAGCAGCTCTTCGAGTCCGGCGAAATCGCGCGGCTTCGCCTCGCGCGCCGCGCGCGCCAACGTCACATGCGGGCGAAACGCCCGCGCTTCCGTCGGGAAGCCGAGCGGCGCGAACGCCTGCTCGACGCCGTGTTGCAACAGCTCGAGCCCCGGCTCGGGCGTTACGCCGGCCCACAGCACGTGCGGGCGATGATAATCAGGAAAGACGCCGAATCCGGTGATCTGCAGAGTCAGTGGCCTCGGCTCGCCAGCTGTTCCCGCGGCGCGCTGCAGCGCCGTGCGCAGCTCGGGCTCCCGTGTGTCTTCCGCGTCGCCCAGAAATTTGAGACTCAGATGAATGTTCTCAGGCCGCACCCACTTCACCGGCAACTTCTCGCGGCGCTGGCGCAACGGCGCGAGCGCGTCCCACAGCTCCTGGCGCAGGCCCTGGGGAAAGTTCAGGGCGACGAACGCTCTAACAGGCTCCCCCGGCGATACCCGCGCGGGTCAACATCCACCCGCGCGAAACCCAGAGTCGCGAGATACTGCGTGATCGTCGCGCGTCGCGCTTCGATCCACGGAATCCAGGAAGGCTCGACTTCCACTCGGGCCATGTCGCCGAGGTGACGCACGCGCAGATCCCCCGTGATGCCTAGTTCACGCAAGTACGCTTCGCTCGCTTCGACCTGTTTCAAGCGCGACGGCGTGATCGAGAGGCCGTATTGCACACGGCTCGAAAGGCACGGTGCAGCCGGCGCGTCCCACGTCGGCAGTCCGAGCTCGCGCGAGGCGGCGCGAATCTCGGATTTTGTGAGACCGACCTCGGCGAGCGGCGAGCGAATGCCGGCATTCACACCCGCTGCCTTTCCCGGACGATGCTCGTGCACATCGTCGGCATTCGTGCCGTCGCACACGACCGCCAGGCCGCGCTCGCGCGCGAGGGGCACGAGCTTGCTCCAGAGCTCCGTCTTGCAGTAGAAGCAGCGGTTGGTCGGATTTGCGACGTATTGGGGATCTTCCAGCTCGTGGGTGTGAATCTCGAGCAGCGGGATGTCGAAGCGGGCGGCGACGTCGAGCGCGGCTCGCCACTGGGCCTCCGGATAGGAGGCGCTGCGACCGATGGCGGCGAGCATGCGATCCTTGCCGAGCTCCTGGCGCAGCACAACCGCCAAGAAGGCGGAGTCCACGCCGCCCGAATACCCAAGCAGGACCGATGGATAGGTGCGAATCAGGGCGCGCAGCGACTGCATCGCTCGAATAGTAGCCCGGCTATTGTCCTAATCAAAGGACAATTCGGGGGTTCAAACCGGATATTCCGTCGGGCTGGAACTTGTTAGACTTATGAAGCGTTCACATACGCATCATTTGGGCGACGTATAGTCGGATATTTCTGGGGAGAGCCTGCCAAATGCCCGCCAAGACCGAACTCGACGCCACAGACCGCAAGATTCTGCGCCTGCTCGCCCAAGATGGCCGTGCGAGCTACCAGGCCGTCGCCGACGAAGTCGGTCTCTCGCGCCCCGCGATCATGGAACGTGTGAAACGCCTCGAACAGTCGGGATACATCCGTGGGTATCGAGTGCAGCTCGATCGCGCCAAAGTCGGATTGCCGGTGACGGCTTTCGTCGCGGTGCGGTACGGCTCGAGCGACTACGTCGGCGACGAGCCGCGCATGCGCGAGATGGAAAAACATCCCGGCGTGCTGGAATGCCATCACATCGCCGGAGACGACTGCTACATCCTCAAGGTGGTCGCCGAGGATCTCGAGGGCGTGCAGTCGATCCTGCGCGATCTGCGCGGACCCAACGCGCAGATGAACACGCGCACCACAATCGTGCTTTCGACGCTGTTCGAGAAGCCGGGCTTCATCCCCACGGAGCCCGACTGATGGGAGGGGCGCTCAAGGGCAAGGCGTTCATCGCCTATCTGATCGTCTGCGTCGTCTGGGGCTCGACGTATCTAGCGATCAAGATCGGCGTCTCCGATCTGCCGCCGTTCTTGTTTACGGGCCTGCGCTTCCTCGTGGCCGGGCTGATTCTGCTGGTGCTGGCGCGTGCTCTCGGCGATTCGCTCCCGCGCAAGAGCGATTGGAAGACGCTCACGATCGTCGGCTTGCTACTGCTCGCTGGCGGCGGAGTCCCGGTTGTTTGGGCGGAGCAGTATGTCGGATCGGGTATCGCGAGCATCTTCATCGTGACCCAGGTGATGTGGACCGCGTTATTCGACGCCGTGATCCCGGGCGGTCAGCGCGAGCTGAACTCGCGCATCGTGACCGGCTTGCTGCTCGGTTTCATCGGCACGCTGCTGCTCGTCGGGGCGTCGCCGGCCGAGATTCTCGCGGCTGACAAGCGCGGACCCATTGCCCTCACCATCGCGGCCGTCTCCTGGGCACTCGGCTCGGTGTACGCGAATCGTCATCCGACGCAAACGGGCCCGTACATGGGCGCCGCGTTCCAGATGATCGTCGGAGGCGGCAGCGTGGCACTCGTCGGCACGCTCCTGGGCGAGTGGCCCTCGTGGCACTTGAGTTCGCGCGGTATCGGCGCGATTGCGTACCTCGTCGTATTTGGGTCGATCCTCGGCTTTAGCGCGTACTCCTACGCGCTCCGGCGCGCCTCTGCGACGATCGTCGGGACGTACGCATACGTGAACCCGGTGATCGCCGTGCTGCTCGGCTGGCTGTTGCTGCATGAGCCAGTCGGAGGGCGAACGTTCCTCGCGATGGCGATTATTCTGACGGCTGTGGTTTGGCTGGCTGCTGAGCCACGGCCCATCAACCCATCCGCCCGTCAGCCCGTCGAGGCTTCCTAATGGCCGCGCTCAAAGGCAAAGCCCTCATCGCGTACCTGGTCGTCTGCGTTTTCTGGGGCTCGACCTATCTCGCGATCAAGATCGGCGTGACCGAGCTGCCGCCGTTCCTGTTCGCCGGCCTGCGGTTCCTGGTCGCGGGGCTCATCCTGCTCGCGATCGCGCGCGCGCTCGGCGATCCGCTGCCGCGCAAGAGCGACTGGCGCACCCTCGCCATCGTCGGCCTGCTGCTCCTCGCGGGTGGCAACGCGTTCGTGGTGTGGTCGGAGCAATACATCGGGTCGGGCATCGCCAGCATCTTCGTCGTCACGGTCGCCATGTGGACCGCGCTGTTCGATGCGATCATCCCCGGAGGCTCGAGTGAGCTCAACTGGCGCGTCATCACCGGATTGTTGCTCGGGTTCCTCGGCACGCTGCTACTCGTCGGCGCCTCGCCGGCCGAGATTCTCGCGGCGGACAAACGGGGACCGATCGCCCTCACGATCGCGAGCGCCTCATGGTCGTTGGGAACCGTATACGCCAAGCGGCATCCCACGCAGGCCAGTCCCTACATGGGCGCGGCGTTTCAAATGATCGTGGGTGGCGGCGCGGTCGCCCTCGTCGGCACGCTGCTTGGCGAATGGGCCTCCTGGCACCTGAGCGCGCGCGGGATCGGGGCGATCGCCTACCTCGTGGTCTTCGGATCGATCCTCGGCTACAGCGCCTATTCGTACGCCCTGCGGCACGCATCGGCCACCATCGTCGGCACGTACGCCTATGTAAATCCCGTGATCGCGGTGGTGCTCGGCTGGCTGCTGCTGCACGAACCCGTCGGCCCGCGCACATTTATCGCGATGGGGATGATTCTGGTGGCGGTGGTGTGGATACAGTTCTCACTTAAGCAGCGACGGTCGGTCGGCCGGACGGCCGTCGACCCCGAACCGGAAGCCAGCACATGACCGCGCTGCCCAAGGACGCCGTACTTCTGGTTGTAGACGTACAGAAGGGCATGGACGTCTACGCCAAGGAGTACAACCGCAACAACCCGGATCTCGAAAAGAACATCGCGCGGCTGCAGAGCGCGTGGCGCAAGAGCGGGCGGCCGATCATCCACGTCCAGCATCTGTCCACCGAGCCCAAGTCGCCGCTGCGCCCGGGTCAGCCTGGCGTGGACATCAAGGACGAAGTGAAGCCGCTTCCCGGCGAACCGGTGGTGCAGAAGTCGGTCAGCAGCGCCTTCATCGGCACCACGCTGGAAGCGGACTTACGGCGCCGCGGCCTCACGACGCTGGTCGTCGTGGGCATGCAAACGAACATGTGCGTCTCGACGACCGCGCGGATGGCCGGGAACCTCGGCTTTACGACCTACGTCGTATCCGATGCCACCGCGACGTTCGATAACACCGGGCCGAACGGCAAGCGCTATGCCTCGGAACTGGTGCACGATGTCGCGCTCGCCGATCTCAACGGAGAGTTTTCGACCGTCGTAGACACGAAGACCCTTCTGGCGGCAACATGACGATCCGCAAGGTCAACCTCGCCGAGATGTTCGGCCGCTTTCGGGACCAATGGAAGCCCAAGGTCGTCGGCGAAGTGAACGACAGTCTCGTGAAGCTGGTGAAGTTCAAGGGTGAGTTCGTGTGGCATCATCACGACCACGAAGATGAGATGTTTCTCGTCGTCACAGGCCGCATGCGCATGCAGCTGCGCGACGGGGATGTCATGGTCGGCCCGGGCGAATTCATCATCATCCCTCACGGCGTCGAGCATAAGCCGGTCGCCGACGAGGAAACCGAGGTCATGTTGTTCGAGCCCAACTCGACCCTCAACACCGGAAACGTCCGCAATGAACGCACCGTCCCAGAGCTCGAACGGCTCTAAGCTGATCGCCCGCGTGTGGCACGGCGCGACTGACGCCGCCCGCGCCGACGAGTACGCCGAGTATCTCGAGCGCACCGGCGCGCGCGAGTGCCGCGAGACGCTGGGTAACCGCGGCGTGTTCGTGCTGCGGCGCATCAAGCACGATCGCGCCGAGTTCACCTTCATTTCGTTGTGGGATTCCCTGGACGCCATCAAGCGCTTTGCGGGCGACGACTATGAGAAGGCACACTACTATCCCGAAGACCACGATTTCCTCATCGAGCTCGAACCCTTCGTCGAGCACTACGACGTCCTCGCCGGAGTTTAGCCTCGACCCCGCCGACGCGCGGGGCTGGGAAGAGCTGCGGGAACTCGGCCACCAGATGGTGGACGAGATGCTCGAGTATCTGCGCACGGCGCGCGAGCGGCCGGTGTGGCGCCCTGTGCCCGCCGAAGTCCGCCAGCGGCTGTCCGGGCCCGCCCCGCGCGAACCCACGCCGGCGGCGGCGGTCTACGAAGAATTCAAGCGCGACGTGCTTCCCTACCCCACCGGCAACATCCATCCGCGGTTCTGGGGCTGGGTGATCGGGACCGGCACGCCGGTCGCGATGCTCGCCGACATGTTGGCGTCGGGGATGAATCCGCAGGTCGCCGAATTCGACGACGCCTCCGCGGTCGTCGAGAACCAGGTGATCGCCTGGCTCGTCGAGCTGCTCGGACTGCCGGCGGGCACGCACGGCCTGCTCGTTTCGGGCGGCTCGATGGCCAACTTCGTTGGCCTGGCAGTGGCGCGGAGCGCGCGCGCCGGATTCGATGTGCGCGAACGCGGCTTGCAGAACGGCGACGCCCCACCACTAACGGTGTACGCGTCTACCGAAACGCACTCCTCGGTTCGTAAGGCGGTAGAGCTGCTCGGGCTGGGCCATGATGCGTTGCGGAGCATTCCGGTCGCGGACGATTACACGATCGATCTCCCGGCACTGCGCGCGCGGCTGGCGCAGGACAAGGCTGAAGGCCGCCGACCCATTTGCATTGTCGGCAATGCCGGGACGGTTAACACCGGCGCGACCGATGACTTGCGTGCGCTCGCGAAGGTGTGCCGCGACGCAGGGCTCTGGTTCCATGTCGACGGCGCGTTCGGGGCGCTCGCGGCCCTCGTGCCCGACCTCCGCCACCTGGTTCAGGGACTCGAGCAGGCCGATTCGGTCGCCTTCGATCTGCACAAATGGCTGTACATGCCGTACGAGGCCGGTTGCACGCTGGTCCGCGACCAGGCGGCGCACCGCGCGACGTTCGCGCTGACGCCCGCGTACCTCGCGTCGTTCGATCGTGGCATCGCGGCCGGCGGGTTCCCATTTGCCGAGCGGGGCGTACAGCTGTCGCGCGGCTTTCGGGCGCTCAAGGTGTGGATGTCGTTCAAGACGCATGGGCTGAACGCGTTCGCGCAGCTGATCCACCAGAACGTGCGCCAAGCCCATTATCTCGCCGGGCTCGTCACCAAGCATCCCCGCCTCGAGCTGCTCGCTCCCGCGCCCCTCAACGTCGTGTGCTTCCGGTTTGTGGTGCCGGGCGCCGATGATGCCAAGCTGAACGAGTTGAACAAGGAAATCCTGCTGCGGATTCAAGAGAGCGGGCTGGCGATCCCCTCGCAGACGATGCTCAATGGCAAGTTTGCCATTCGCATCGCCATCACGAACCACCGCAGCCGCCGCGAGGACTTCGACCTCCTGGTCCGGGCCGTCGTGGAGACCGGAACCGCGTTGCGGTAGCAGCCTCGAAGTCCAATCTTATCGGCCGTGGAACAGCTCCACGTCCTGCGCGACCTCGCCGTCATCTTCGCCGGCTCACTGCTGGTCATTCTCGTTTTCTATCGCCTCAAACTTCCGGCGCTGCCCGGATTCATCGTTGCCGGCATTCTGCTCGGACCCAACGCGTTGGGTCTCGTGCCCGACGCGCACGACGTCGAAGGGCTGGCCGAAGTCGGCGTGATCCTGCTGCTGTTCACGATCGGCATCGAGTTCTCGCTCAGCCGCCTCCGGGAAATGGGCCGGCAGATCCTGGCGAGCGGTCTCGCCCAGATGGGCTTCACCGTCTTTGCCACCCTGGGTGTTGGCCTGGCGTTTCTCGGCGGCTGGCGCGTCGCGCTGTTCCTGGGACTCCTGATCGCACTGTCGAGCACGGCGATCGTCCTCAAGGTGCTGACCGACAAGGGTGAGATCGACGCGCCGCATGGACGCCTCGCGACCGGCGTCCTGATCTTCCAGGACCTATGCGTCGTGCCGATCATGCTGGTGCTGCCGTTCCTCGCGGGAAAAGCCGCAGGCGGCGTCGTCGGGCTGCTCCTGGCGCTGGGGAAAGCCGCGCTGGTCGTCGTCGGCGTCATTCTCGCGGCGCGGACCGTGGTGCCACGCGCCCTCTCCGTAATCCTCAGGACGCGCAGCCGCGAGCTCTTCCTGATCGCGGTGATTCTCATCGGCACACTCACCGCGCTCGGGACCGCCGCGGCGGGCGCGTCGCTCGCGCTGGGCGCGTTTCTCGCCGGTCTCATCATCTCGGAATCCGATTACGGCCATCAGGCGCTCGCCGAATTGATGCCGTTCCGGGACATTTTCATCTCGCTGTTCTTCGTCGCAGTCGGGATGCTCGTGCAGCTCCACACGATCCGCGACCACATCGGCGTCACGCTGCTCGCCGTCGCCGTGATCATGGGTGGCAAGACGCTCTCGGCGGCGGTAGGGCCTGCCCTGATGGGCTATTCGGGCCGGGTCGCGCTGCTCGCCGGCGTCGCGGTGTCGCAGATCGGCGAGTTCTCGTTCGTGCTGGCGAAGGAAGGCCGGGAGGCGGGGCTGTTGCCGGACCTGCTGTATCAACAGTTCCTGGGCGTCGCGGTGATCACGATGCTGGTGACGCCGTTCCTGCTGCAGGGCGGCCCGGCGATCCTCGATACGTTCGAGAAGCTCGTGCCGCTCGACAAACTGTTGCCCGGATACCGGCCACGCGGGTTCGCGCCGGTGCAGGATCCCGTGAAGGATCATGTCGTCGTCGCCGGCTATGGCCTCAACGGCCGCAACCTCACGGCCGCGCTGCGCGCGATCAACGCGCCCTATCTGATCGTTGAGCTGAACGCGCAAACGGTCCGCAAGGCACGCTCCGAGGGAGAGCCGGCGTTCTACGGCGACGCGACGCGTGAGGAGATCCTGCACGCACTCGGCATCGACCGCGCGCGCATGTTCGTGATTGCGATCTCGGATCCGTCAGCGACGCGGCGCATGGTGCGCGTCGCGCGCGACATGAACCCCAAGCTGCACATCATCGCGCGGACCCGGTACGTGGTCGAAATTCCCGAGCTGACGCGGCTCGGTGCCAACGTCGTGATTCCCGAGGAATTCGAGACGTCCATCGAGATCTTCTCGCGCGTGCTGGCGCATTACAACGTGGCGCGCGACGAGATCGAGCGGCTCGTCGGCGAAATCCGCGCCTCGCACTACCAGGCGCTGCGGCCCGGCGCGCGCCCGCGCCTCACGCTGACCGGCGCGCTTGGCGCGATGCCCCAGATGCATGTGGAGCGCATCGTTCTTGGCCCGACCTCTCCGGCCGTGGGCCAGACGCTCGCCGAGACCGGGCTGCGTTCACGGACCGGCGCGCTGATCCTGGCGGTGCGCCGCGGCGAGAGCGATCTCGCGACGCCGGAGCCCACGTTCCGGCTGGCGGCCGGCGACGTGCTGGTGGTGGTGGGGCAGCCGCAGCAGCTCAAGAGCGCCTATCGGCTGCTCACCGGCAGCGAGCCAAGCTGAAGCGGCGCGTGAGCATCGTCACGGGTTAACTCCCGATCGCCAGATATCGTCTCCGGATCATGCGCGCGCGCTCTCGACTCCTGCTCTACGCTTGCGTTGTCGCTATCGCCGGTTGCGACGGCAACGGACCGGGAACCGGTCCCGCGAACGAGAGGCGCGTTCCGCTGCCCGAGCTAGGCACCGGGACCTACAAGGGATTCGTGGGCGGCCTGTACACCGGAGGGGCGAACGTCGAACCCGCCGCACACGCGGCCGCCGGGCATGCGCGCGCGCAGGCCGTAGTCGCGCTCGATACCTCTGGAACGCCGAGCGCCGGCGGGAAAATCGTGCTGTTGTCGCTCGGCATGTCGAACACGACGCAGGAGTTTTGCTCGGGAAGTTCGACCACCACCAGTTGCAGCGGCTGGAGCTTCATGGGACAAGCCGCGGCCGACGCCTCGGTCAACCACACCACGCTGGCGATCGTGAACGGCGCCCGTGGGGGCCAGGACGCGCAAGCGTGGGATGCGGCGACGGACGCCAATTATGACACCGTCCGGCTGAACCGATTGGCTCCGCTCGGCCTCACTGAACGGCAGGTGCAGATTGTCTGGGTCAAACAGGCCGACGCGGGACCGCGCGACTCGTTACCCTCCGCGCAGTCGGATGCCTACCAGCTCGAGGCGCGGCTTGGGAACATCGCGCGAGCGCTGAGAACACATTATCCGAATCTGAAGATGATTTTCTTCTCGAGTCGGATCTACGCGGGCTACGCCACCACCACGCTGAACCCCGAGCCGTTCGCTTACGAGTCAGGCTTCGCGGTGAAGTGGTTGATTCACGCGCAGATTGAACAGATGTCGAACGGCGGCACGATGACCGATGCGCGCGCGGGCGATCTGAACTACAACACCGGCGCGGCGTGGCTCGCCTGGGGCCCGTACCTGTGGGCCGACGGGATGACACCGCGCCAGGGCGATGGCCTGGTGTGGCAGAACACCGACTTTGTGCAGGACGGGACGCATCCGTCGCAGAGCGGCCAACAGAAAGTCGGGACGATGCTGCTCACGTTCTTCAAGACCTCGCCGTTTACCAAATGCTGGGTCGTAACCGCGGGCACGTGCCCTTAGCGCTGTGACGGGATAAGATCATGGCATCCCGCACCGCGGAGATGGCATGGTCGCCTTCATTCCTGCTCTCCTCATTGCCGCACT
This sequence comes from Gemmatimonadales bacterium, assembly GCA_050733035.1. Taxonomy (GTDB): domain Bacteria; phylum Gemmatimonadota; class Gemmatimonadetes; order Gemmatimonadales; family GWC2-71-9; genus 20CM-2-65-7. Next base: position 10,108 of record JBOHSJ010000100.1, read on the forward strand.
GCAGCAGCCCGCTTCGCTCACAATCGGTTCCGCCAGCGCCCGCCCCGGACAGAGCGCGTCAGGATTTATCGACGTACCGGCCGGCAGCGACGCGGCGACGCGCATCCCGATCTCGATTGTCCGCGGCAGCCAGTCGGGGCCGACACTCGCACTGATCGCGGGGACCCATGGCTCCGAGGTCGCGCCGATTGTCGCGCTGCAGCGCGTGCGCGCGATGATCGATCCGGCAGCGCTGCGCGGCACCGTGCTCATCGTGCACGTGGCGAACATGCCCTCGTTCCTGGGCCGCACCGTCTACTACAGCCCGATCGACGGCAAGAACCTGAACCGCGTGTACCCCGGGAAAGCGGACGGAACGGTGTCCGAGCGGATCGCGTACGCGATCACGAACCAGATCATCGAGCGCGCCGATTTTCTCGTGGACATTCACGCGGGCGACGGCAACGAGTCGCTCCGGCCGTACACCTACTGGAGTCCGCTCGGCCTCAACGCCCGGGCCGATTCGATCGCGCGCGAGATGGCGCTCGCGTGGGGCAGCGATCATATCGTCATCGACACGGTGCGGCCGCGTGACCCCAAGGCGTCGGTCTACACGCAGAACACGGCGCACATTCGCGGCAAACCGGCGCTCACGACGGAAGCCGGCTATCTCGGTGTCGCCGCCGAGGAGATGGTGCAGCGCAATGTCGACGGCGTGTTCCGGCTGCTGCGCTACTTCCGCATGCTACCGGGCGATGTGGAGCTGGTTCGTCAGCCGCTGTTTTTCGAACGCACCGAAGTGCTCCGGAGCCCCGCGACGGGGGTGTGGCATCCGCGAGTCGAGCGGGGGCAGAGTGTGCAGAAAGGCGCCCTCATCGGCGTGCTCACCGATTTCTTCGGCGACAAGCAGGCCGAAATCCGGGCGCCGTTCGGCGGCATCGTGCTCTACGTGGTGGGCACACCGGCGATGTCGCTGGGCGAGCCGATGGGGATGATCGGGGAGCCGCGGCTGGAGCGCTAGGCCGGCTCCGCACGCACCTTAGTGCACGGTGACGCTCAACCCGAGCTGCGCGACGTTGTGATCTTGATTCGTTGTCTGCGCCGCGAACCAGTTCCAGAAGGGCGTGAGACTGACGTTGGGGCTCACGCGTACGTCGTATCCCAATCCAATCAATTCGGACGTCCCCGTGTCCGAACTGTTAGCATCGGTGCCATCGGCTTGCCACCTTCCCAACCCAAGACCACCTGTCAGGAAGAATCCGCTCGTGACCGACGGATAGAATCGAAACCTGGCAAGCAGGGCCGCGACGGTGCCCTCAGACTTGGCCCACACGTCGATGCTCGCACCGAGCAGCACCTTTTGACTCAAGGCTCCACCGGCGCCGAGGGCAAGGGTCACCGCGCTCCGACGGCCGTCACAACTGCGACAGCCGAGACTGCCGAACCCAGCACCGGTGTTGAACCAAAAGCCTTCACGCGTTTGCGCTCGGCCTTGCGCGTCAGCTAGCGACGGGAGCAGCGCAATGACGGAGGCGATGATCAATGTACGCACTGACATGGAAAACTCCGGGCAATGAGCGGTTACGATCCCCATTGTCTGATACCCTTCGACAAGGCATTACGCCACACCCCGCCGATCGAGGCTCCGGTACTGAATCGCCTCGCTCACATGCTTCGGCTCGAGTGCCGTCGCCTCATCGAGATCGGCGACCGTGCGCGCGATCTTGAGAATGCGGTGATACGCCCGCGCCGATAATCCCAGGCGCGTGATCGCGGTCTTCAGCAACGCATCGGCACCGTCGGAGACGCGGCAGTGCGCGCGAATGTCGCGCGGCGCCATGTGCGCGTTGGCATAGATCCCCGGCCGGTTGGCGAACCGCTCGCGCTGCACCGTCCTCGCACGGTCCACGCGCTCGCGCATCGCCTCACTCGGTTCGCCACCGCTCTCGCCCATGAGCGCCTTGTACTTCACCGCAGGCACTTCCAGATGGATGTCGATCCGATCGAGCAACGGGCCGGACACACGAGCGAGGTAGCGCTGCACGACCAGCGAGCCGCAGGCGCAGCTGTGGTGCGGATCGCCGAACCAGCCGCACGGACAGGGATTCATCGCGGCGGCGAGCATGAAGCGCGCGGGGTACGTGAGGCTCATCGCCGCGCGCGCGATCGTCACGACGCCGTCTTCC
>JBOHSJ010000101.1:0-30669 GCA_050733035.1 Gemmatimonadales bacterium
CTTGAGCGCCGCCACGACCGCGCAGTACCCGCGCGGCCCCGGCAGCATCGAATCGGCGGCGGCGGCGCGTGGCGGCAGCGGCGCCAGTTTGCCGAGGCGCCGCAGCTCCCCGCTCACGGCCGCCAGCGCTTCGCGACGCACCCGTTCCAGGTCCTGGCGCGCGCGCGTCACGACCTCCTGCATCGCGCAAATCGTCATCTCGCGGTCGCCGCGGTAGTCGTCCTTCTCGGTTTCCTCGAACGTATTGCTGACGCCGGCGACGCGGATGCGGTTGGTCGCGTAGAAGGTGCGGTTGAACTGGTCGGGCGCGGTGCGTTTCACTTCGTGCACCTCCCCGTCGCGCAGCGTGAGGTACAAATCGGTGCCGCCGGGGGTATATGCCATTCGACCTGAATCAGCCGTGATGATCCGGCGCCGTTCGGGATCCTCCAGGTCGTAAATCGTCACATCATTCAGTGAGTTGTCGACGGGGTCGATGCGGGCGGCGCGCAGAAAGAATTGCCCGGGCACGACCTCGTTGATCACCTGTTCTTTCAACTGAAACGTCGGCTTCTTGCGTTGGATGTCGACGAGGAGCGTCCGCAGCTCGTGATTGGAGCGCGGCAGGACCTGGTCATTCCAGACGAGCGAGATCAGCGCCATGAGCAGCGCGCCCCCCATCACCGGCGCGAGCAGCCGGCCGACGCTGATGCCGCTCGCCTTCATCGCCGTGACTTCGTTGTCGGCGGCGAGATGGCTGAACGTGTAGAGCACGGCGACGAGCACCGCCATCGGCAACGTCATCGCGACGATGAACGGAATCGACAGCGCGAATACTTCGAAGATCACGGTCCCCGGCAGACCTTTGCCCACGAAGTTGCCGAACTGCTTCGCGACTTGATTGACGAGCATCGCGAACGTGAGCGCCGCGAGCGCGTATCCGAGCGGAGGAAGGTGTTGCCGCAGAATGTACCGGCTGAGGATGCGCACGGTTGGTCGCGCCATTATATTCGGAACCCCAAGTCCTTACAAGGGATGCACCGGCTCGCCCAGATAGCTGTCCTCGCCCTCACGCTCGTCGTACCCCAGCTTCACGCGCAGGATGCGGGTCCCACGTTCGGCGTGCCGTCGCTTGCTCCGCCGCGCCATCCCGCTCTGGCGCCCGGCGGGCGGCTCGGCTCGCGCGTGCCGCCCGGGTTGGTCGCCGCCGCGTGGGCGAATACGCTGCTGGCGCGGCGCCGACTGGTGTTCACCACGCCGTTCGTAGCCGACACTGGCATCGCGGCCGCCCCGTCGCCGCCCTCCGCCGCCCCTGCGCCGCCCGTAGTATCCGCCGGTTTACTCGGTCCGTACGCCGACATCGGCATGCAGCTCAACGTCCGCTTCGAGCTGAAAGCGGATCAGTTCCGCAATCTCCGTTGCAGCGCGACTGAACGGCAGCTGGCGCTCTCGGGATGCGAGGCAGGTTTTCCTACGATCACGCCGAATCCACAGTACGCCGTCCGCACGGGTGGGGTCGTCGCGCAGCGGCTGCATCTCGACGTCGATTTCGACAGCCAGCGCGAGTTCGACACCAACAACAACCTCCGCATCTGGTACGAAGGACTGGAGGACGAGATCCTGCGGCGCGTGGAGGCGGGGAACGTCACGTTTCAGGTCCCGTCGTCCCGCTTCATCAGTGCCGCGATTCCGGCCAACAACTTCGGCGTCCAGGCGATCGCCCAGGTCGGGCCGGTGGAGGTGCGCGGCATTTTTGCCCAGCAGAAGGGCAACATGGTGAAGGATCGCGTGTATCGCGTCGGCGAAACCACGAGCCAGCCGATCGATCGCGACGCGCGCGACCTCGACTACGAGCCGGGACGGTTCTTCTTCGTGCTCGACCCCGCCGCGCTCCCCCGATATCCCGCGATCGACATTCTGTCGCTCGATGAGGCCGCGCGCCCCGAATCGCTCACCGTCGGCGCGCTGCGCGTCTATCGGCGGCGCGCGGTGGCCCCGGGCTCGACGGGCAACCAGAACGCCGGCGGCGTCCGCGCCGTGGCGTGCGGCACAGGCCCATCCGGACAGCGCATCGACTGCAATGCGCAGCGCGCCGGGCCGTTTGAATGGGAGATCCTGGAAGAGCGGACCGACTACTACGTCGATCCGAGCGGGACGTGGTTCGCGCTGGCCAACCGCCTCGATCAGAACGACCACCTCGCGACTTCCTACGTGACGCGCACGCAGGCCGACACCGTGGGCACATTCCCGATCCAGGTCAATCCCGACACTACCGTCGTGGACACGCTGCGCCTCGTCTACGATCCCAAGCCGGGCATCACCGCCGCCGCACCCTCGTTCCGTTTCGAGATTCGCAACGCCTACCGCGTCGGGGGGCGCGAAATCAATCGCGAATCGCTCGGCCTCGTGCTCATGGTCAACCAGCGGGAGCGCTCTCCCGCGGGCGAGCCGTACCTCGGCGTGCTCGGCATCGCGCTCGAGAACGATCTGAACCAGTTCGACCAGTACAACCGCCTGTTCCCCCGCGCGCGCGATCCCGGCCAGGGCGATCCGGTGCGGGACCTGTTCGTCATCTTTCCGCATCTGACGCCGTTCGCCGATTCCACGCGGCTCGCGCCGACGGAGCGCAACGATTCGCTGTACCGGACGCCGCGCGCGTACCTCACGACGCAGGCGCCGCCCTCCGTGTTCACCTTGCGGCTCCATCTCGAGGCCTCGGCCTCGGCGGATCGCTCGGTGCTCGCCCTCAACAGCTTCCAGATCCGCGAGGGCAGCGAGCGCATCTACGTGCGCAACGTGCTGTTGACGGGGGGGGGCGTCGATTACTCGATCGACTACACCACCGGCCAGGTGCAATTCACGCACCCCGACTCCCTGTTTCAGGGAGGCGCCGCCGACGTGCGCGCGCAGTTCGAGGAGCGCGCCGCGTTCAGCATCGCCCCCACTTCGATCTATGGGCTGGCGGCCCGCTACGATCTCGGGACCGCCGGCCAGGTGAACTTCACCGGCATGTTTCAGAAAGAGCAGAGCGCGTTCAGCCGGCCGCCGCTCGGCTTCGAACCGTCGTCGAGCTTCATCGGCGGTCTGTCCACGCAGCTGCGATTTCAGCCGGAGTGGCTGACGCGCTTCGCCGATTTCCTGCCGGGCGTCCGCACCGACGCGCCGTCTTCGCTCGCGATTGCGGGCGAGCTCGCCGTCTCCAAGCCAAGCCCGAACCGCTTTGGGCAGGCGTACCTGGAAGAATTCGAGGCGGCCGCGGCGCGGTTCGTCACCCTGGCGGACAACGCCTGGCACTGGGGCAGCATCCCGACCTCGACCCGCGGCGCCGAGGCCTTGGGGCTCGGCGCCTCGTTCGACGTTGGAGCCGCCGCCTTCGTCACCTGGCAAAGCCTGCCCTACAACACATCGGGAGCGCCGATTCAGTTTCTGGCGCAGCAAATCGATCCGACGATCCGCCTCATCGGCCAGACGCGGGTCGCCGAGCCCGTGCTGTGGTTGATGCTCAAGCCGGACACGGTGTTGGGTCTCGCGAACAACCGTCCGGGTTCGCCCAGCTTTGGCGCTGCCAATTGGGTCCGTCCGCCCACCAATGCGCCCCGCTGGCGCTCGATCACGCAGACCCTGTCCCCGACAGGGATCGATCTCTCCCGGACCGAGTTCCTCGAATTCTGGGTCTGGGAGGACGGCTCGCGCGTGGCGAAGACCAATCAGACGCTGCTCTTGTTCGATTTCGGGTCCGTGTTCGAGGATGCGCTCGCCTTCGTGCCGACGTCGTTTGCCGTGACTCCAGCAGGTGATACGACGTACTACGGGGTGCGGGAGACCGGCACCGGCAGGCTCGACAGCGAGCGCGATTCGCGGACGCAGACGTGGAACGCGACGATCAACGATGAGGGCATCCTGTCCGATCGCGTGGTGGACGGCATCCTCGATTCGGCCAGCGCGAGCGTCGTGGACACGCTGCCGCTCTGCAGCGCGACCGAGAATGGCCAGCTCATCGCGTTCGGTTTCGGCGACATCCGCTCGCGCTGCGGCCGTCACAACGGCGCGGTGGACACCGAAGACCAGGATGGGGACTTCGCGCTCGACTCGCTGAGCGGCGTGAAATCGGCCGAAAGTTTCGTGCGCTACGTGTTCCCGGTCGGCGACGATCGGTACTACGTGCGCGACGGCGGCATGCTGCCCGATCCGGCGGGCGGCGCGGCAGGGTGGCGGCTCTATCGCATCCCGTTCCGCAGCGACACCCTCAAAATCGGTGATCCGAACTTGCGTCAGGTCCAGACCCTGCGCCTCACGATGGTCACCCCGGCGCCCCAGGCCCCAGGCCCGAGTCCCCAGGTGTACTTCGCGCTCTCGCGCGTGCGCTTGGTCGGGAGCAGCTGGGTGAAGCGCAGCGAGACCCCGATCCACGGCATCGCCGGGGAGCGCGGCACCGGCATCGGCGAGGTTGTGGCGTCGGTCGTCAGCACCGAGAACCGCGACCTGGGATATACGCCGCCGCCCGGTGTTGTCGATGAGTCGGGGCGGCGCGGCGCGGGCTTCCAGCTCGGCGCCGAGCAGATCAACGAGCGGTCCATGCGCGTCCTCGCGCGCGGACTCGGCGGTGGCGAACGGGCGGAGACGTATCTGCGCTTTACCGCCGAAGGCGACAAGAACTTCCTCAAGTACCGGTCGCTGCGCGCGTGGGCGCGTGGTCGCGGGCCCGGATGGGAAGACGGCGATCTGGAGTTCTTCATCAAGGCCGGGAAGGATCAGGACAACTTCTATCTTTATCACGCGCCCGCGCGCACCATCGCGTGGGAGCCGGAGGTGAACGTCGCCTTCGAGCGGTGGCTTCTGTTGCGCGCCCGCATCGAGCAGGCCTGGCTCTCGGGAGACGCGCCGCAGATCTATGCCGGCTGCCCCGACTCCACGCTGGTGCCGTTCGACACGGCGTACGTGATGTGCGACGGACCCTACATCGTGCATGTGAAGGATCCCGGGACCGCTCCCCCCAACCTGGCCGCGGTACAGGAGATCGCCGCGGGCATCTGGCGCGTGCAGAGCAGCGTGTTCATCGACCAGGCCGAGCTCTGGGTTGACGACATTCGTCTGGCGGACGTCGTCCAGGAGTCGGGCGTGGCGGGGGCGGTGGACATCTCGCTCACGGCAGCCGACGTCGCCGACCTGGCCGTGAGCCTGTCCCGGCGCGACGGCCAGTTCCGGCAGCTGGGGGATGATCCTAGCTACGTGACCGACAACGCAGCCAGTGTGTCGAGCACCGTGCGCTTTGATCGCTTCCTGCCGCAGCGCTGGGGTCTGTCGATACCCGTGACGATGAGCCACACCGTGGCAGCGAGCGATCCGTTCTATCTGACGCGCACCGACATTCGCGCCGATGCGCTTCCCGGTCTTCGCACGCCGCGCGCCACGACCTCGACCTACTCGGTCTCGGCGGCGCGCGTGCGGCGCTCCACGGGCGGGCTGAGCCGCTGGTTGCTCGATCCTGTGTCGATCAGCGCCGCATACAACTCCGGAGGCTCTCGTTCGGAGCTGTCTCGCGCCAGCGGGTCGAGCTACGGGGTCAATCTCCAGTACGCGCTCGTTCCTGGCGCGCGCACCGTACGGATCGCGGGGGCGAACATCCGCATCAATCCATCGGCGGTGACACTGCGGTCGGGCCTGACCGGCGCCGACGCGCAGCGGTTTACGTTCACCGTGCCGATCGCCCGCGTGGACGACACCTTGCCCCCCTCGCTGTCGAAGACCCGCCTGTGGCGCAACTCGGGACGCGTAGATCTGCTGCCCGTCGTTGGCGTGCAGGTCAGCCTCGAAGCGGCATCCACCCGCGATCTGCGTGACTACGGTGATTCGACGACGATTTCCCGGTTGATGCGGCAGGGGCGGGGCTCATTGCTGGGCCAGGATATCGGCACCGAGACACAGCGCTCGCTGACGACGTTCTTCACCGTGACGCCACGGATCGCGGCCTGGATCCGGCCGCGTGCCTCGCTGACGTCCGGGTTCTTGTTCACACGCGACGCCAATGCCAGGCAGCCGGTTCGTGCCGACGGCGACAGTGCGGGTGCGTTTCGGGTGCCGGTCGCGTTCAACAACAACCGACGGTTCGACGCGGGCACGCAGCTCGATCTACGCCGTCTGGCGCAGGCGATCCTCGGCGATTCCACGCGCCTGGCGGTGTGGCTGGCGCGAGTCGCGCCTGTGGACGTGTCCTACGGCCGGCAGCGCTCGTCGACGTTCAATCGGGCCGGCGATGCCCCCGACTTTGGCTACCAGCTCGCCCTCGGTGGCATGGACGGCTTCCGGCGGGTAGGTGGTCTCCTCGCCACGTCGGCGATCGAGAACCAGACGATCACCGCGGGCGGCGGCATCGCGCTCGGCTTGGGCTTGCGGGCGAACGGCACCTACCGCCGCACGCAGAACGTGGCGTGGACCCTGCGCGCCGGTGAACAGGTGCCGCTGCGGGCGCGAACGCAGGATTGGCCGAACGGGACGATCAGCTGGTCGATCGCGCCGTCGGCCCGGGCCATCGCGCGCATCATCCCGCGCGTGGCGGCCCAGGTGACGTTCCGCAGGTCGGAAACGCAGTCGGAACAGCCGACATTCGGTTCCGGGGGGGGGGCTGTCGTCACTCGGACGCTGGACCGCACGCTGATTCCCTCGGTGTCGCTGACGCTGTTTCGCGGTGTCATACTCACGACCGACCTGTCGCGCACCCGTGGTGACCGGCTCGCGGCCGGCAGCCTGTTTCGCACCGAGCGCGACGGTCAAAACGCAACGTTGACGTTCGCGTTCCGGCTGCCGGGCGGCGTGGGCCGGTGGCGCTCCAACATCCGCACGACCGCGGGGTACTCCGTCATGGCGAATACGACCTGCTTGCGAAGTGCCGGCCAGGAGACCTGCGTTCCCTACGTAGACAGCCGCCAGACGCAGGCCCAGCTTACCATGGACACCGACCTTCCCAGCAACATGAGCGCGGGACTTCAAATGGCATATGTCCTCAATGAAGAGCGGCAGACAAACCGCAAGATCTCGCAGTTTGTCATCACGGCCTTCGTGCAGTTGTCCGCGAGCGTGGGGCAGATCCGATGAAATCGTACGTGGTGCGTGGTGCGGGGTGCGTGGGACTCGTTCTCGTGCTTGCGTGTCAGGCGCGCGCTGGCAACGGTGGCTCCGCCGTGCGTGAATTCAGCGGCAGCACCGCCCTCAGCTACGTCGAAAAGCAGCTGTCGTTCGGCCCGCGCATCCCCAACACGCCCGGGCACCAGCAGACCGGTGACTGGCTGCTTGCCGAGTTGCGCGCCCGCGCGGACACGGTGATCGTCCAGGAGATTCGTCATCGGACGAGCAAAGGCCAGACGCTCCGGCTACGCAACTTCTTTGCCCGGTTCCGCCCCCAAACGACGGACCGGATCCTGTTTCTGGCGCACTGGGATACCCGGCCGTTCGCCGACAAGAGTGCGAACCTTGGACAGCAGCGCATGCCGGTTCCCGGCGCAAACGACGGGGCATCCGGCGTTGCGGTGCTGCTGGGTGTGGCGGACGCGCTGCAGTCGAAGCCTCCGGCGGTCGGTGTGGACTTGTTGTTCGTCGATGGCGAAGATTACGGTGACTTCACCGATTCGACCGAGACGCTGATCGGTTCGCGGTATTTTGCGAAGCACCTGCCTGCCGGATACACGACGTTATTCGCCGTGCTCTTCGACATGGTGGGCGACAAGGACCTGCAGATTCCGCAGGAAGGCTACTCCATCTCAGGTGCCCCCGAAGTCGTGCAGCGTGTGTGGCGGATCGCGGAGGAGCGCGGGTATGGACGCGTGTTCGTGAACCGCGCCGGTCAGGCGCTCACCGACGATCACGTGCCGCTCCAGCAGGTGGGGATTCGCGCGATCGACGTCATCGACTTCGAGTTTCCGTATCATCACACGACGGAAGACACGATCGACAAGGTGAGCGCGGAATCACTTCAGATAGTCGGTGATGTGGCTGTAGCTCTCGTAAGACAATAAGCGGGGACCTGCAAAGACTAGACGCACAGGCGCGCAGCGGTGAACAGGTAACCGTGAGCGGGACAACACCGCCTGCGACCTGCTGACTGCAAACCGCTGTGCGTCTGTGCGTCTAGTAGTGCATGTCCGCGCTTTTCGGATGATGGCGTAGCACCAGAGCCTGGTATGCTCTGCGGATGGACGACCGCAAAGCGGCTTTGGTTTTAGCGTGCCTCGCGTTGACGGGCGCCGGCGTCCGCTGCTTCCTCTCTCCGTCTCCTGCGTCCCCTCCCGGCGAGGTTCGACTGCAATCGTCTGCGCCCGTCCAGCCGGCTGGGTTGCGCGAGACGGCGCGACGGGCCGCTCAGCTCGCTCGTCCGCTCCTTCCCGGCGAGCGGATCGATCTGGATCGTGCAGACGTGAGCGAAATCACCCGTCTCCCTCGAATCGGTCCGGCATTGGCCCAGCGCATCGTCGCGTGGCGCACTGAACACGGCCCATTTGGCAGTCTGGCGCGCCTCGACAGCGTGCCCGGCGTGGGTGCCAAATTATTAGACGCCATACGTCCTTTTGTCGTCCAACCTTGACCCGATTAACCCCGAAACACATGTTAGTCCCCTCAATTTCAATGAGTTGCATACGGCGAGCGTTGCCCTTACCCAAGACAAGCTCGGTGAGATCCTCGTCCGCGAGGGGCTGATCACCCAGGAACAGCTCAGGAAGGCGCTTCTGGAGCAGAAGAACTCCGGCATGCGCCTGGGCTATACCCTGGTAAAGCTGGGCTTTATAGAGGAAACCGAGGTCAGCAAGATGCTGGCCCGGCAGTACCGCATGCCGGCGGTGGATCTGTCGCGGTTCGAGGTGGACGCGAAGATCCTGAAGCTGATCCCCCCCGACATTGCGACCAAGCACACCGTCCTCCCCCTGAAGCGGGAGGGCCGGACGCTCACGGTTGCCATCGCCGACCCGAACAACGTCACGGCGATCGAGGACATCAAATTCATCACGCGCTGCGACGTCTTCCCCGTAATCGCGGGTGAGTACACGCTCCGCAACGCCATCGACCGCTATTACCAGCAGTCCGACGCGCAGCTGCAGAGCCTGCTCAAGAGCGTCGAGCAGGAGGAGGACCTGGAGGTCGTCGAGGACCAGGAGGACGAGGACGTCAAGGCGCAGGACCTGGCGGACGACGCCCCCGTCGTGAAGCTGATCAACGGGCTCCTGACGGACGCCGTCAAGCGCGGCGCCTCCGACATCCACATCGAGCCGTTCGAGCACGAGATGCGCGTCCGCTACCGCGTGGACGGCGCCCTGCAGGAAGTGATGAAGCCGCCGGTGAAAATGCGGGCCGCGCTGACCTCGCGCGTGAAGATCATGGCGCAGCTCAACATCGCCGAGCGCCGCGTGCCGCAGGACGGCCGCATCAAGCTCAAGATGGGGGCGCGCGTGATCGATTTCCGCGTCTCGACGCTGCCCGTGCTGTTCGGAGAAAAGATCGTGCTGCGAATTCTCGACAAGGGCAATTTGACGCTCGACTTGAAGACGTTCGGCTTCGAGCCCAGGTCGGAAGCCGATCTCCTGAAGGCCATTCTCAATCCGTACGGGATGGTGCTGGTGACAGGGCCCACAGGCTCCGGGAAGACGACGACGCTATACTCGGCGCTCTCGCGGATCAACCAGATCGACGTGAACATCATGACCGCCGAGGATCCGGTCGAGTACAACCTGCTGGGCATCAATCAGGTGCTCGTGCGGAACGAAGTCGGCATGACGTTCGCGGCGGCGCTGAAGGCGTTCCTGCGCCAGGACCCGAACATCATCATGGTCGGCGAGATCCGCGATCTCGAGACGGGCTCGATCGCGATCAAGGCCGCGCTCACGGGCCATCTCGTGCTCTCGACGCTGCACACCAACGACGCACCGTCGACGATCACGCGCATGGTGGACATGGGCATCGAGCCGTTCAACGTGGCGAGCGCCGTCAACTTGATCGTGGCGCAGCGGCTGGTGCGCCGCGTCTGCAAGGAGTGCAAGGCTCAACACGAATACACGCCCGAGGAGATGCACGCCTTCGCCATTGACAAGAAGGAAGGCCCGTTCTTCAAAGGCGCCGGATGTGATACCTGCGCGGGCACCGGTTACCGCGGCCGGCAGGGGCTCTACGAAGTGATGGCGCTGACGAGTCCACTGCGCCGTGAGATCCTCAAGGGCGCGTCGACCGAAGAGCTGCGCGACCTGGCGGTCAAAGAAGGAATGCTGACGCTGCGCATGGACGGGATGCTGAAGGTCAAGAAGGGCATCACCACGCTGGAAGAAGTCGTGAAAGAAACCGCAGCCGGATAAGGAGAGGTCGCATGCCAGTCAACCTCCGGGCGCTGCTCGAGGAAATGATCGAGAAGGATGCCTCCGACCTCCACCTCGTGGCGGGCGAGCGGCCGAAAATTCGCGTGGATGGCGATATCACGAACGCCTCCAGCGAAGAGGTCATGACGCCCAAAGACACGTTGTCGCTCGCGTATTCGGTGCTCACCGAGAACCAGAAGAAGCGCTTCGAGACCGAGAACGAGCTCGACTTCTCCTTCGGCATTCAGAACCTGGCGCGGTTCCGCGGCAACGTGTTCAAGCAGCGCGGCTGCGTGTCGGTCGTCATCCGGCAGATTCCGTTCACCGTCAAGACGTTCACGGAGCTGGGCCTGCCCAACGTCGTCGCGCAGCTCGCCGACCGCCCGCGCGGCCTGGTGCTGGTCACCGGACCGACCGGCTCCGGCAAGAGCACGACGCTCGCCGCGATGATCGACAAGATCAACAAAGAGCTCAAGGGCCACATCATCACGGTGGAGGACCCGATCGAGTTCATCCACCGCCACCAGGCGTGCATCGTCAATCAGCGCGAGGTGGGGACCGATACCAACAGCTTCCAGGCCGCGCTCAAATACGCGCTGCGCCAGGACCCCGACGTCGTGCTGATCGGCGAAATGCGCGATCTCGAGACGATTCAGGCGGCGCTTACGATCGCGGAGACGGGACACCTCGCGTTCGCCACGCTGCACACGAACTCCGCAGCGGAGTCGATCAACCGTATCATCGACGTCTTCCCCTCGCACCAGCAGTCGCAGGTGCGCGCGCAGCTCGCCTTCGTGCTCGAGGGCGTGCTGACGCAGACGCTGCTGCAGCGGGCCAAGGGGCGGGGCCGCGTGATGGCCGCCGAGATCATGATCTGCACCCCGGCGATCCGCGCCCTGATCCGCGACGACAAGGTGCACCAGATCGAATCGTCGATGCAGGCGGGAAAGAAATACGGCATGCAGACGCTCAACGATGCGCTCTATCAGCTCTACATGGCGCGTGAGGTCACCAAGGACGAGTGCCTGCGCGTCACGTCCAAGCCGAATGAATTCCTGCGGTCTATCGGCGAAACGCCCGCGGACGAGAAGGACGCTCCAGCGCCCACGGGCGGGCTGCCGAAGGGTGCTCCACCCAAGGTCGCCGCGCGCCCGTGAGGCGCGGCGCGGAGGAATAGATCATGCCGGTCTTTGAATACACAGCGCGCAACCTGAAGGGCGATCTCGTCCGCGACAAGATCGACCTCGCCAGCCGCGACGACGTCATCGCCCATCTGCGCAAGAACCGCATGGTGGTCGTGCAGGTGCGCGAGGCGAAGGGCAAGGGCGGCGGACTGGGAGACTTCTTCAAGCCCGGCATCAAAACGCGCGACGTCGTGATCTTCACACGTCAGTTCGCCACCATGATCAATTCCGGCCTGCCGCTGGTGCAGGCGCTCGACATCCTGTCGCAGCAGACCGAGAACAAGGTGCTCGCGGACGTCACGCGCCAGGTCGTGTACGACGTCGAGAGCGGCCACACACTCGCCGACGCGCTGCGCAAGCACCCCAAGGCCTTCACCGACCTGTATGTGAACATGGTGGCCGCCGGTGAAGCGGGCGGTATTCTCGATACGATTCTGCTGCGGTTGGCGCAGTTCCTGGAAAAGAACGACGCGATCGTCCGCAAGGTGAAAGGCGCGATGATCTACCCGGCGGTGATTTTCTCCGTCGCCGGCATTGCCATCGCGACGTTGCTGATCTTCGTCATTCCGACCTTCCAAAGCATGTTCGCGTCGGTGAACCTCGAGCTGCCGTTGCCGACCCGCATCGTGATCGGCGCGAGCAACGTCCTCAAGAACTTCTGGTGGGCCATCATCGGCGTCGGGATCTTCGCCTTTGTGGCCTTGAACCGCTATTACAAGACCACGGCTGGGAAGCTGCAGATCGATAAGCTGATGCTCAGCCTGCCGGTGCTCGGCGACCTGCTGCGCAAGTCGGCCGTGTCGCGCTTCACCCGCACGCTCGGCACGCTGATCTCTTCGGGCGTGTCGATTCTCGACGGGCTCGAGATCACGGCGCGCACCGCCGGCAACATGGTGATCCACAACGCCGTGATGGAGTCACGGGCCTCGATCGCGGGCGGTGAAACGATCGCCGCGCCGCTGCAAAAATCCAAGGTGTTCCCGCCCATGGTGATCTCGATGATCGCCGTCGGCGAGCAGACCGGTGGTCTGGACGAAATGCTCACGAAGATCGCCGACTTCTACGACGACGAGGTGGACGCCGCGGTCAGCGCGCTGTTGTCGCTGCTCGAGCCGATCATGATCGTGGTCCTCGGCGTCATCGTCGGCGGTATGGTGGTCGCCATGTATCTGCCGATCTTCGACATGGTGAACGCCGTCCAGTGAGATGGCGGTGGGTAGTCCTGGCGCTCGCGGCGGCGTTGTTCGCCGCGGCGCCGGGACGCGCCGCAGCGCAGAACGCCGACAGCCGCGAAATCGCGGCCTACCGCCTCACGGAAGCCACCCTCGCCAAGTACCTCCGCGCCTCGGGCGCGCTCGCGGCCGTACCAAAGCCCGCTTCGGCCGATGCCGACGATGATGCCGAGGACGCGGACGACCCGTCGATCGCCCAAATCGCCGCGAAGTACGACTCGATTCCCGCCGCGCGGCGCGCGATCAGCGCCGCCGGCCTCACCACCCGCGAATACGTCGTGTTCACGTTCGCCCTGTTCCAGGCCGGCATGGGCGCGTGGGTGGTCGAGCAGCAGGGGTGGAGCAAGCTGCCGCCCGACGTCGCGCGCGCCAACGTCGAGTTCTACCAGCGGCACAAGGCCCAGATCGACAGCGTCACGGCCGAGCTCAAGAACCGGGACGACGATCCTACCTAGGCGCCTCCTGGGCGAGTGTCTGGGAGTCTGCGCCGCCGTCGTGGCGGCGTACTTGCTGCTGCGTGGGTCGGCCCTCTTCCTGGTCGGCGCGTTCAATGACGACGGCGCATACGTGATGCTCGGCAAGTCCATCGCGGAAGGCACGGGCTACCACCTCACCTACCTCGTTGGCTCGCCCGTCGCCGTGAAGTACCCGCCCGGTCTCCCCGCCTTGCTCGCGATCCCCTGGGCCCTGGGTGGGACGCTGACCGCGGTGCGCGCGACCGTCGGCATCCTGAACCCGCTCGCCTGCGGGGCGGCCGCCGCCGTCATCTGGTGGATCGGTCGCCGGGACCTGGCGCTGGCACCGGCTCCACTCGCCGTCGCCGCCATCGGTCCCTTCCTGCTCGATCACGCGATTCAGTACTCCGCCATCCCGCTCGCCGAGCCCTACTTTCTGCTGGGATGGGCCGTCGCCGTGGCGCTCGCCGCCACCGTCACGCGCCCCCCCGGCGCGCTCGCGCTCGGCCTCGTGCTCGCCCTCGCGACGCTATTTCGATCCGCCGGCGTGGCCCTGGTCCCCGCCTGTCTCGCGGCGCTCGCGCTGCGCCGCGTCCCGTGGCGTGTGGTGGCCATTTGCGCCGCCGCCGCCACAGGTCCGTTGATCGTCTGGGGCGTGGTGCACGGGCGGATGGTTGCTGCGGGACCGCTCTCCTCGTCGCCCGACGAGGTGTCGTATTGGAGCTTGATCCCGTTCGGCCCGGTGCAGCTGCCGGTCTATCTCGTTCACGCGCTCTGGAACAACAGCCGCCGCTACGTCTCGGAGTTCAGTGCCGTCCTTGCCGGACCGGTGGTCGTGGGTTACGCGTTGGTGCTTGCGGCGCTCGGGACCGCCGCGGTCGGAGCCGTCCGGTCCTGGCGTCGCGCGCCCGCCGTGGCACTGACGGCCGCGACCGCACTCGCCGTTGTGCTGGTTTGGCCGTTCGCGCAGGACAGGCTGTTGCTTCCCCTGATTCCCTTCCTCGGTCTCCTGAGCGCCGTGGCGATCGATGAGGGCGCCAAGCGTTTGCCCGAGCGCTGGCGCCTCGCGGCGCCGCTCGGGCTCGCCCTCACGGCTCTCATCGTTGGCCTCCGGCAGGTGGAGCTCCGATCCATCGCGGCAGCCGCCTTCGTCCAGGGCCAGCAGCCCGCGCCACGCGATGCATCGATCTTCCTGACGCTCGCCAAGAACAGCCGCCACATCGCCACCGTGAGTGAATGGGCGCGTACCAACACGTCGCCGCAGGATCGCCTGCTCGTGGATTTTCCCGCGGGGACCAGACTCTACTCGGGACGGCTGACGGCGCCGGCGTCTCCAGCCGAGGCCGGATACGCGCCATCCGTGTTCGAGCACCCGGGTCGATACCTCACGGCGCGCATTCTCGATGACAGCATTACCGTCATCGCGCTTGGGATCCGCGGCCCAATCTTACGGGACGTCGAAACGGTCTCCCGTACCTGCCCGGCGGTCCTGCGACGTGCGCTTTCATTCGCGGAGGTCTATCACGTGATCCGGGACGACATCTGCCTTCGGAGCCTCACGGTCCCATAGCGCGGGCGTGAGCCCCGCTCTTGCATTTTGCCACACCGCTCCCAATACTGACGGCCCATGCGCTGGCTGAACGTGAAATCCCCCGGGGCGGCGGGCATACCGACCGCGCTCCAGCTCCTCCGCTTGGTCTATGTCGGGCGGATGTGCCTGGCGATCGCCATTTACGTCACCACCGCCCTCAAGGTCCGGGTCGCCGCCCCGCTCGACATCCTCGTCACGTCGCTGATGCTGGTAACTGCGGCCGCCGTCACTCTCGCCTCATACTGGCGCACCCATTTCCGGCGCAAGCTGCCGGGACCGACGTTCCTCTATCTCCAGGCGCTGTTCGACGTCATCCTGATCACCGTCGTCGTGCACATGACCGGTGGGGCCGAGAGCGATCTCGCGAGCCTCTACGTCATCCTCATTGCTGTCACGGCGCTCTTGATGCAACCGGCCAATGCCGGTCTCGTCACGCTGTTCGCCGGGTTGGTCTATTTCGCCGACGTGTTCTGGGGACATGCCCCCGGCGTCTCCGCCGGCGTTTGGATCCAGCTGGGCGTCTTCGTCCTCGTGGCCATCGTCACGGCGTACGTCGCCAGCCGGGTCAACGTCATGGGCGCCGAGCGGGAGGCGCTCGCGGCGGAAGTGCGGCAGGTGCAGCTCGAGGCGGATGACGTGTTGCGCAACATCCGCACGGGCGTGATCACCGTGGACGCCGACGGGAAGCTCCTCTACGCCAATCCCGCATCGGAGGAGCTCCTCGGATTCAAGGCGCGCGAGTGGCTGGGCCGGACGGTGATGCCGGAGTTCGCGCGCTCCGCGCCCGAGTTCTGGGCCGCGGTGACGTCTACCGCGCGGCGTGGTGTCCGGCTGATGCGCGTCGAGGCCACCGTCCATCGCGCCGACCACACCTTTCCCATCGGCGTCACGACGACGACGCTCGACGGGCCGGTGGGGGCGCGGCCGCGCGTCTCCGCCATCTTCACCGACATTTCCGATTCCAAGCGGCTCGAGGAGCTGCACCTCCGCGCCGAGCGGCTCGAAGCCGTGGCGGAGCTTTCCTCGAGTCTGGCGCACGAGATCAAGAACCCGCTCGCCTCCATTCGCAGCTCGGTCGAGCAGCTCGGCAAGTCCTCGCGCGCCAATCCCGACGAGAAGTTCCTCGCGAATCTGATCGTGCGTGAAAGCGACCGCCTGTCCCGGCTGCTGTCGGAGTTCCTGGACTTCTCCCGCGTGCGCGTGACCGAGTGCCGGCCCATGGACCTGCACTCCGTCGCGGAGGCGGCGATCCGATTGGTGCGCCAGCACCCGGACTGCGGTGCCGGCGTGAAGATCACGCTCGAAGGGGCGCCCACCCCCATGGAAGGCGACGAGGACCTGCTGCATCGTGTCGTCTCGAACCTGGTGCTCAACGCCGTCCAGGCGGCCGGCCCCCGCGCCGCGGTCGTGGTCCGCACGGGACGCGCCGCGCCCAATGAGCTCCCGGGCGCCGCCGGAATCGATAATCCCGTCTCCCTGCGCGTGAGCGACAACGGTCCTGGGATTCCAGACGAACTCCAGCAGCGCCTGTTCGAGCCTTTTGCCACGGGACGCGTCGGTGGCACTGGGCTCGGCCTGGCCATCGTGCAGCGCGCCGTGGAAGCGCATCGCGGCCTGGTACTCGTGGACACCAAAGCAGGCGGGGGAACGACGTTCACCGTCTACTTCCCGGCTGCTCGTCGGAAGGAGGAAGCGGCTTAATGGCTACGGCTCCGTCTATCCTCGTCATCGACGACGAACAAGGAATCCTCGAAACCCTCCGGATCTTGCTCAAGAACGAGGGGTTCGACGTCACCACCGCGCAGGGCGGGAAGGCCGGTCTCGAGCAGCTCAAGAACTCGGCGCCGGACATCGTCCTGACCGATCTCAAGATGCCCGGCGTCACCGGCATCGAGATCCTCTCGGCAGTCCGCGGCCAGGACCCGGAGACTCCCGTCATCCTGATGACCGCTCAGGCCTCGTTGCAGACCGCGATTCAGGCGGTCAACGAAGGCGCCTTCTACTATATACAGAAGCCATTCTCCAACGACGACATGGTGGCGATCTGCCGCCGCGCTGCCGAGCATCGCCGCCTCCGCGCCGAGAACAAGCAGCTCAAGCAGGAAATCCGCCGCCGCGAGCGCTCCGGACAGGTCAAGCCGCTGGGCAAGTCGCGGCTCTTCAGCGACGTGCTGCGCCTCGCGGAACAGGTGGCGCCCACTGAAAGCACCGTGCTGATCCAGGGCGAGTCGGGCACCGGTAAGGAGGTCATCGCCCGCTATCTGCACGAGCTGTCCGCGCGAGCGGAGGGACAGTTCCTGTCGCTCAACTGCGGCGCGCTGCCCGAGAGCCTGCTCGAGTCGGAGCTGTTCGGCCACGTGAAGGGATCGTTTACAGGAGCCGTGCGCGACAAGCAGGGCCTGTTCGCCGCGGCCCGCGGGGGCACGTTCTTCCTCGACGAAATCGGCGAGATGTCGCCCGCAACGCAGGTGAAGCTGCTGCGCGTGCTCCAGGAGCGTGAAGCGATCCCCGTGGGCGGCACGGAGGCGATTCCCGTGGACGTGCGCGTCGTCGCCGCCACCAACCGCGATCTCGAAGACGACATCAAGCGTGGGCGCTTCCGCAGCGATCTCTATTATCGGCTCAACGTCATCAACATCAGCCTGCCGCCGCTGCGTGACCGCCGCGAGGACATCCCCATCTTCGTGAAGGCGTTCCTCGAGCGCATCGCGGTTGAGCGCAGCGAGCCGCCTAAGGCCCTGTCCGACGACGGACTCGAGATCATCATGGCGTACGACTGGCCGGGCAACGTGCGGGAGCTGGAGAATGCGCTGGAGCGCGCGGTCACGCTGACCAAAGGCGACATGATTCCCCGTTCCGCTATTCCCGACCGCATCAGCGAGCGCAAAATCGAGCCCCTCGTGGCGGAACGGCCGCACAAGAACCCCTCGCTCGACGTGATCGAGCAGGCGTACATCACCTGGGTGCTGCAGTCCGAGGGCGGCAACAAAACCCGCGCGGCCGAGGTCCTCGGCATCGACCCCTCGACGCTCTACCGCAAACTCAGCCGCTACGACGGGAGTGGTGGTGCCGGTGCTGGGGGAGGCGGGCAGGACGCCGCGGGTAACGCCTGAAATTGCCGGCTCAGGGAGATCCCACCGGGGCAGCCACGTTGGAATGCCTCGCGGACGCGCCACGGTTCAACCGCTGGATGTTCGAGCGCGTCCGCCCGTGGGTGGGCGACCGGGTGCTGGAGATCGGCTCCGGCATTGGCAATCTGTCGCAGTTTCTGGTCGATCGCCCCAACGTCGTCCTGAGCGACACGTCGGCGGAGTATCTCGAGCGGCTGCGCGAGCGGTTCCGGCATTTGCCCAATGTCGAAGTGATGCGCCTGTACCTGCCCACGCCCGAGGGGCCCATCGCCGACCGTCGCTTCGACACCATCGTCTGCCTCAATGTGCTCGAGCACGTCGCCGATGACGTGGGGTCGTTGAAGGCGATGCGCCGGTTGCTCGACAAGCGTGGTCGCCTCGTCCTGCTCGTGCCCGCCCTGCGCGCGCTGTATGGATCGCTCGATCGCGCGCTCGGGCACGTGCGCCGCTACACGACCGGCGAGCTGCGGACCAAGTTCGAGCAGAACGGGTTCGTGTTGCGGCGTCTCGAATACTTCAACCTGGCTGGCATCCCGGGCTGGTGGGTCTCAGGAAAGCTCCTGGGACGGGAGATCATTCCGGCCGGGCCGCTGAGATTGTTCGACGCGCTCGTCCCGCTGTTTCGCCTGGAGCGCTTCCTGCCGTGGCGCGTCGGTCAGTCGCTGATCGCGATCGGAGAGGCCGCATGACGCGGGAAGAGCGCCGTTCGCCGAACATGCTGCTCACGGTGATCGTCCCCGCCTACAACGAAGCGGCGACGGTGGAGATCGCGCTGCGCCGCGTCCGCGAGGTGCCGCTGCGCCTCGAGATCGTCGTCGTCAACGACGCGTCGTCCGATGGCACGCGCGAGATCCTTGATGCGTTGGCCGAAAACGGGCTGGTGGACCGGGTCATTCATCACGAGAAAAATCGGGGCAAAGGCGCCGCCATTCGCACCGGCATCGCTGCTGCGACCGGCGACGCGGTCGTGGTCCAGGATGCGGACCTCGAGTACGATCCGCAGGACCTCCCGGCGTTGCTCTTGCCGATCCGGGCCCGGCGCGCGGATGCGGTCTACGGGTCCCGCTTCCAGGGCGGCCCACGTCGCGTGCTGTACTTCTGGCACTATGTGGGCAACCGGGTGCTGACGCTGCTGTCCAACATGTTCACCAATCTGAATCTCACCGACCTCGAGACCTGCTATAAGCTGGTCCGCACGGACCTGCTCAAGCGGCTGCCGCTCTCATCGAACCGCTTCGGGTTCGAAGTCGAGATTACGGCGCGGCTGGCCCAGGCTCGTGCCCGGATCTGGGAGATCCCGATCAGCTATAGCGGCCGGACCTACGCCGAGGGCAAGAAGATCACCTGGCGGGACGGTTTTGCCGCGCTGTTTCACATCCTGCGCTACAACCTGTTCGCGCCACGCGGCAGCGGCGATTGGCGATTGCCTCCGAAGTAAAAGGCGGTCTCATCGCGGCGGGCATCGCGCTCGCCGTCGGAGCGTTCGCGCTCAATGAGACCATCGTCGGCGTGTTCTACGACGACGGTCTCTACGCGGGATTGGCGAGCGCGCTCGCGAGCGGTATGGGCTACGTGCATCCCCACCTTCCCGGCACGCCTGCGGCTGTGCATTACCCGCCTCTGTATCCGCTCGTCCTGACGCCGCTCTTCGGACTGTTCAGCGTCACCACCGCGGGATTCATCGGAAAAGTGATCAACTTGCTGCTCTCCGCGGGTGGCGCCGGTCTGATTGCATGGCACGCGACGCGAACGGGGCTGATCGATCCGGTCGCGCCGCGTTGGTCCGCGCCGGCGATTGTCGCCGCCGCCGCGATCGCCATCCCCACGCTGGCGACGCAGTCGGTCCTGTTCGCCGAGCCGTTGTTCGGCCTGCTGCTGGCCTGCGCCGTCGTTGCCGCCGACCGTGGAGACCGGCCCTGGATCGTGGGCGGTGCCGCCGCGCTGGCCCTTCTGACCCGATCGATCGGCATCGCCGCCGCCGCCGGCATTGCTTGTTTTCTGTTCACCCGCGTGTCCCGCAAGGCGCTGCTCACGGCCATGATCCCCGTGCTCGTCGCCGGGGCAGCGTGGGGGCTGTGGGTGGGAGCGCACGCCCGAGCCGTCGATCCGTGGCTCGCGACCACATACGGCAGTTACGGCGCGGTCCTGCGGCAGACGGGTCTGTCGGCCCTGGGGGTCAGCGCCCGCGACCTCGCGCGGCCACTCGAGGCCATCACGCTCGGCTGGATTCCGATCCCCTGGCTCTTCGTCATTGCAGCGACCGCGGCGCTCGGGGTCGGACTCTACGGGCTCGTGCTGCTCTCGCGCCGCTCGGCGATCGGATTTACGCTCGTTTGCTATCTCCTCATACTGGCCATCTGGCCGTACCCGGCGGATCGGTTTCTCTGGGCGGTCCTGCCGTGGCTGGGCCTGGCATGGGCGATGGGCGCGGTCGCGCTCTGGCGCAGACCACGGCTCCGGGTTCCGGTCGGGTCGCTCGGCGCCTTGCTGGTCATCGGGTTCGCGCAGTACGAAATCCGCGGGCTGAGCGGGCGCTGGTGGGAAACGCAGGCGCGGGCGATCTCAGCCAATTTCACCGAGCTGCTGCCCGTCATTGCGGAGCTTCCGGCCGACGCGGTTGTCGCCGTGGACGACGAGGCGCTGGTTTGGCTGCACACGCGCCGTCGCGCGGTGCCGTTCTATCTCGAGCGCTATCGCGGGCGTGACGTCCTCCGGCCGACGGCCGCCGAGCATCGTGACTACCTGGAGCGCATGAGCGTCACGCACGTTGTTCTCGCGAGCGCCTCATCCCCATCCGCTGTCGAGTTGCGCAGCTTGATCGAGGCCTATCCTGGCTTGCTCACCGCTGTCTATCGGTGGCCAGGTGGCCGCTGGTTATTCGAGGTCCATCGTGGACAATAAGCGGATCTATGCGATCGTAGCCGCGGTGGCCGTGGTGGTTCACATCGGCGCGCTGTGGAATCGCTTCGCCATCGACGACCTCACGATCATTCGCGCCAACGAGCTGGTACACTCCCTCGACGGCGTCTGGCGGTCGTTCGTAATGCCGTACTGGCCGGCAGACCTGGGCGGACGGATGTATCGGCCGCTGGTCATGGTCACCTATGCCATCGACTGGTGGTTGAGCGGGGGCGGCGCCATGTGGTTTCATGCCGTCAACCTGCTCTGGCATGCACTGGCGACTGTGGTGGTGGCGATGCTCGCGCGGCGCTTCGTCGGCCCGATGGGGGCTCTAGCGGCCGGTCTGCTCTTCGCGGTGCATCCGGTGCATGTGGAGGCCATCGCCATCTCGGTGGGCCGAAATGAGACGATGGCCGCCGTGTTCGGCTGTCTGGCCGTCTATCTGGCACTGTTCCGGCAAAGCGTGGGATGGAGCGCGGTCTGTTTCGCCGCTGGCCTCCTGGCGAAGGAGAATGCCGCGGTTGTCCCCGGGCTCATTGGGCTGGCCTGGCTGCTCGGGTTCGACCGGCCGTCGCGCCGGCGTGTGCTGGCGCACGTGGCGACATGGGTAGTCGTGGGCTGCCTCTACGCGGCAGCGCGGTGGGCGGTGCTGCACCCCTTCAGCCAGTACAGCAACGCGGGGCCCGTCTTCATCGAGCAAGGTGAGGTGGCGGTCAGGCTGACGGCGGTCTACGCCCTGTCGGACGTGTTCCGGTTGCTCGTGTTTCCCCTGACGCTGCGGGTGGATTACTCGCCGGCCGAGCGCAGTATCGTGCTGTCGCCGTTCGACGGCCGGTTTCTGATCGGCCTGGCTTGTCTGGCGCTATGGGCCGCGTTGTTGGTGCTGGCGTGGCGCCGCGGTCGCCGCGTCGAAGCGTTTGGGCTGGGGTGGGTGGGCATCGCATTCCTCCCCGTTGCCAACTTGCTGTTTCCGATCGGCGTGTTGGTCGCCGAGCGCGCGCTGTATTTGCCGTCTGTCGGGCTCGTTCTCGCCGCCGGTGCCCTGTTGGAACGTTTGGAGCAGCGGCGCTACTGGATGCTACTTCTCGTGCTGGTCGCGGCCGGGGCGGTGCGCAGCGCGCTCCGCGTCCCCGTGTGGCGCAGCGACTCTACCGTCACGCTGAGTATCCTGGAGGACTCACCCCGCTCCTACGTCGGGCCGTTTTGGACCGGCGCGCTGCTGCTCAGCTCGAACCAGCCGGAGAAGGCGCTGCGAGCCTATCAGGAGTCGATCACGATCTTCGATCGCGCGTCGATCGTCTACATGGGCGCGGCAGCGGCGGCCTTTGCAACCCATCAGCCGGCCCTGGCGAACACGTACCTCCAAAGGGCCGATCGCTTCTGCCGCGGCTGTGCGGGCCTGTACCGCGCGGAGGCGAATCGAGCGTTGACGCGCGGCGACTCGGCGACGGCGGATTCGCTGCTGGTACGCGCTCGTCGCATGGACTCGCGCAGATCGTCGCATCCGTGACCAGGGCTCGTCAATGGGCCATCGTCTTTGCGGCCGCGGTGCTGCTGTATCTCCCGTCCGTTCGCTACGGCTTCGTCCAGGACGACCGTGCCATCATCGCGTCGAACCCCGCAGCGCATTCGGTTGTGGCGGCATTGCGTGCATTCGACGATCCCTATTGGCCGCGTGAATCCGGAGCCGGGCTGTACCGGCCGCTCATCATTCTGACCTACGCCATAGACTGGACGCTGTCGGGCGGACGCCCAGGCTGGTTCCACTTCGTGAACGCGCTGTGGCATGGGCTCGCGACGTTGCTGCTGGCACTGGTGTTCGCGCGCTGGTTGCCGTCGCTCGCCGCAGGTTGCGCCGCGCTCGTCTTTGCCTGGCACCCGGTGCACGTCGAAGCCGTCGCGAGTCTCGTCGGACGCGCGGAGCTGCTGGCGGCGTGCGGCATCCTCGGCGCCGTCCTCGCCGCCCGGCGCGGTTGGTGGGCCGCTGCTGTGCTGTGTGCCGTGCTCGCGATGTTCAGCAAAGAGCACGGTGTCATCGCCGGTGTCGTCATACTGCTCGATAGGTGGCTGCAGGGGACCGACGGCCGACGGTATCCCGCGGGCCTGTGGATCGGCCTCATCCTCGCGACCGTGGGATACTTCGCGATTTGGGCCTTGATCGGCATTGCGGGCATGAGCGCGCCCGCCGCCGTTTTCTTTGGAAGAGACACGTGGGGGCGTCTGGCGATCGCGCTACCGGCGGTGCTGCGCGCGGCGATCCTGGTCGTCTGGCCCGTGTCGCTGTCGTCGGACTACAGTCCGCGCGTAATCCCCGCGTACACCGGCGTGTCGCCGGCCGCGGTGCTCGGGCTCTTGATCGCGATTGCTGTTCCGGCGCTCGTCGTCGCATGCCGCCGCCGCGCGCCCGCCATCTCCTTCACTGCGGCCGTGGCCGCGCTGTCGTTCCTGCCGACTTCGAACCTGTTGTTCGCCGGGGGCATCGTGCTCGCCGAGCGCAATCTGTACCTGGCGGTGGCATTGCCGGCGGCGATCATCGGAACGGGTTTAGCGTTGCTGGCCTATTCATCCCCCCTCTCTGGAACGGAGGGGGGGACAGGGGGTGAGGTGGTCCGCACGCTTGCTGTAGCCGGATTCGTCGCAGTCGCGTGCGGGGTGCTCGCGTGGGCTCGCATGCCGGCATGGCGCGACAACCGTGCACAGCTGCTGACGCTGCTCGTCGAGCATCCGGAGTCGTATCTGGGCCATGGTTCCGCGGCCGCGGTGCTGGCGGGCCGCGGCGACACGGCCGGCGCTCGTCGTCAGTATCGGCTTGCTGACTCGCTGTTTTCTGGGGACCCATACCTCGATGCCGCGCACGCGATTTTTCTGCTTGGGATTGGCGATACCGCCGGCGCGCAGCCGTTGATCGCCCGGATCCGGGCGCGCTCTGTGGGGGCGACGAGCCGAATGCCGCTGCGCGCGCAGTTCCTATTCGATTGGCGGCGGGGCGACCGGCAGGCGGCGCTAGCGGTGGCGGATTCCGCCCGGCGCCGGTTTCCAGGTGAGGAAATCTGGTATCGTCAGTATTTACAGTGATTTAAAGTGTTCTTGCGTCCGGCGTGGCAACTTGCAAAAAGCCTGAGTTTATCAGCATTTTCGCGGTGTCGGCGAACCCTGATGGAGTGGCGTAAATGATTCGTCTGTTTATGTTTGCAGAGGGTTAACCCCAAAGGGGCACGATTCGTGCCTCTAGTGGCGGCGGAATAAACGTGTCGCCCATGTCTTAGATCCTTACAGGGGAGGTTAGTCCAGATGAATCGCAAGGGTTTCACACTGATCGAACTTCTGATCGTTGTCGTGATCATCGGTATTTTGGCCGCGATCGCGATTCCGAAGTTCGCCAACACGAAGGAAAAGGCTTACATCGCCTCGATGAAGTCTGACCTTCGGAACCTGGTGACGGCCGAAGAGGCGTATTTCGCCGACTCGGTGAAGTACACGAGCAACCTCGGTACGTTGTTCACCACGACCAGCGGCGTTTCGACGCCGACGATCACGGTGACGGCGGATGGGTTCACGGCGAACGTGACTCACACGACGACCACCAAGACCTGCTCGATTTACGTCGGGAACACGGCGCTTGCTCCGGCTAACAAAGAGGGCGAGCCGAAGTGCGCGTAAGGCCTCTGGCCTGACGCATGAGGGCGGCGGGGGAAACCCCGCCGCTCTTTTTTTTCCCCTTCGCTGTTCGTGATCGTGCATATTGTTGCACCGTGACAACCCCCCGGGCAAAGCCGGCGCTCCGCGTCGAGCTGTTGTTCTACCTCACCTTCCTCGCCGCCTTCGCCATCCTCGTCGGCGTGGCCACCTCGTTGCTCGCCCTCGCCATGGCGCCCGAACGCGGCGTCATCGCGATTGTCGTGCTGATCGCGTTCGAAGTCGGCATCTTCGTCCTCTACGGCCGTAGCCTCGTGCAGCGCCTGATTCTGCGGCCGCTCGGCCGCGTCATGCAGACCGCCGACGCCGTCGCTGACGGCGACCTCGCTGCGCGCGCCCCCGACGCCGACACCCGGGACTTCGCCACCCTCGCCGAGCGGCTCAATCGCATGACCGATCGCCTCCTGGACGCGCAAAGCCAGCTGGTGCGCGCCGAGAAGCTGGCCAGCATCGGCCGGCTCGCCGCGGGCGTGGCGCACGAAGTCGGCAATCCGCTCGGCGCCGTGGGGACGTATCTGGAAGTGCTGCGCCGGCGCGGGACTGATCAGGAAATCACGGAAGGCATGGCGCGCGAGCTCGAGCGCCTCGACCGGATCGTGCGCAGTCTGCTCGACTACGCCCGGCCCCAGGAAGATCCGCTCGTTCCCGTGGACCCCGACTGCATCATCCGCGGGGCCTTCGAGCTGCTGCGGGCCCAGGGCGCGTTCCGGAACGTGCGCGCCGAAACCGACATCGGTCTCCACGTCCCCGAGATCTTGGGCCGCGCGCACGTGCTCGAGCAGACGCTCGTGAACTTGCTCCTGAACGCCGTGGACGCCACGCCGCCCGGCGGATCCATCATCATCGGCGCGCGGCGCTGGGCCTACGAGCCGGGGCTGGCGCTGACCCGTCGCGCCAGCGATCCGCGCCACTCGCTGTTCCCGCGCGCCGGCGCACCAGAGCGGCGGCCCTCGCGTATCGAATTTGCCGCCGGTCAGCCCGGGACCCTGATGTTCGTGGCGGACTCGGGGCCGGGCGTCGCGTCGGAAGACCGGGAGAAGGTCTTCGAGCCGTTCTACACGACCAAGGAGCCGGGGCGGGGCACGGGGCTTGGTCTTGCGATCGTCGCCAGGTCGGTGCACGAGATGGGCGGCGTCGTCTGGGTGGATCTTGCGCGCGAAGGCGGTGCCGCGTTCAAGCTGTTCTTCCCGATCGCTCTCCCATTGTCCCCCCTCTCCTCGAGGGAGAGGGGGACAGGGGGTGAGGTCTGAAGAAAGTCCTCGTCGTAGACGACGAGCCGGGACTGCGGCAGAGCCTCGGGCTGCTGCTCACCGATGCGGGCTACAGCGTGACGGCCGAGCAGGACGGCCGCCGGGCGCTCGAGCGCGCCGTGGCAGAGTCTTTCGACCTGGTCTTATGCGACGTCCGCATGCCCGAGATGGACGGCCTGACCTTTCTGCGCAACTACCGGCAGCGCGGCGGCAGCGCACTCGTCATCGTGATGAGCGCCTACGGCGGTGAGGACGCGGCCATCGCCGCCATGAAGGAAGGCGCCTATGACTATCTCCCCAAGCCGTTTCGCCCCGACGAAGTCGTCCTGACGCTTCGCAAGGCGGAGGAGCGGGAGCGGCTGCGCGAGGACGTCGCCGGGCTCCGGGCGCAGCTAGCCATCGGTCCCACCGAGCGCGGCCTCGTCGTCGAGAGCGGCGCCATGCGGCAGGCACTCGCGCTCGTCGCGCGCGTCGCCGAGCACAACACGACCGTGCTGATCACCGGGGAAAGCGGCACCGGGAAGGAGGTCATCGCCCGGGCGATTCATCGCGCCAGCCCGCGCGCGGGCAGGGCGTTCGTCGGCATCAACTGCGCTGCCATTCCGGAGGCGTTGCTCGAATCCGAGTTGTTCGGCCATGTCCGGGGTGCCTTCACCGGCGCCAGCGCGGACAAGACCGGGTTGTTCGAGGCCGCCAACGGCGGCACGCTGTTGTTGGACGAAATCGGCGAGCTGCCGATTGGGCTGCAGGCCAAGCTCTTGCGCGTGCTGCAGGAAGGCGAGATCCGCCGAGTGGGCGACCAGAAGAATCGCAAGGTGGATGTGCGCGTCCTCGCGGCGACCGCGCGCGACCTCGAGGCGGAAACTCGCGCAGGTCGCTTCCGCGAGGACCTGTTTTACCGGATCAACGTCGTGGTGATCGCGTTGCCGCCGTTGCGCGAGCGGCAGGACGACATCGCGCCGCTCGCCCGGCATTTCGTCGCCCGGCTGGCACAGCGGTTTGGGCGTCCGATGTCGCTGAGCGATGAGGCGATTGCCTGGCTCGAGGATCAAGAGTGGCCGGGCAACGTGCGCCAGCTGGAGAACGCGATCGAACGTGCGGCGGTGCTGACTCGCCATGAGATCCTGAACCCGGCCGATTTCCGGAACGAACAGCTCCCTGCTCCCCGCTCCCTGGAGCAGGGAGCAGGGAGCAGTACGCTCCGCGATGTGACCGAGCGCGCGGAGCGCGATGCCATCACCGAGGCGTTGCGGGCTACGGATGGCAACCGGCGCGAGGCTGCCAAGCGGCTCGGCGTGAGCCTCCGGACCCTGTTTTACAAAATCGAGCGGTACGGAATTACCTAGGCGTCTCGGCGTTTCGGCGTCTCGGCGTATATGCAAGAATCTGCATAAGTGCAGCATTCTGCAGGAGTTTTTGACGTCGCCACGCGACGTAAGACACTATAATACAACGCTTTATACTACGGCATGGAACGTGTAATAGAGCCGCCCAACGGAGGCGTACATGGGCCGAAAAGGGTTCAGCACCATCGAAATGATCATCGTGGTCATCATGATCGGCGTCATCGCGTCGATCGGTGTGCCACGGCTGCGCCGCGGTTTGGAGAAGCAGAATGTCCGCAGCTCCAAGGCGCTGATCGCCACGCTGGCGGCGACCGCGCGCGGCACGGCGATTCAGCGCGGCTGCTCGGCCACGTTGAACATCAGCGGCGACAGCGTGTGGGTGACCGCGTGCGGCGTCAATCCGCCAGCCGCGTCGGTGCAGGTGGGGACCAAGAAGCTCGTCGGGTCGGAGTTCGGCGTGGGGTTGAGCTCGAACTACGCCACCATCGTTTACGACCCCCGCGGCATTTCGACGGCTTTTCAGACCACCACGGTGCGGGTCATCGGGCCGCATTACAGCGACTCGGTGGTCATCAACGAGGTGGGGAGAGTGAAACGCCAATGAAGACCATTAAGAACAACCGCGGTTTCACGATCATCGAGGTCATCATCGCGGTCATCGTGCTCACCGTCGGCGTTCTCGCCATGGTGACGACGGCGGCGCTCGTGACACGCATGATCGCGCGCGGGCAACGCTCGGCGGACGCCTCGGCCTTCATGGCGCGCCGGGTCGAGCGGCTGCGTGCGGTCGCCAGCGGCCAGATTGCTGGCGCCTGCGCCACACCCGCCCCTGGTTCCGACACGCTGTATCGCGGCTCGAATTGGGTCGCCATCAACACGTGGACCGTGACCCCGGTCGTCGGTCAGCTCCAGAACTTCCGGGTCAGCATTGTCTCGACGTACAAAACGGTCCAGAACAGAGTTCGACGCGATTCCATGGAGACCACATTCTCATGCGACCCCTGGCGATGAACCGCCGCGGTTTTACGATGATCGAGCTGCTCGTCGCGCTCGTCCTCCTGGGACTCGTGAGCGCCGCGATCTACCGTGTGCTGGTGAACAACCAGCGCCTCTACATGGCGCAGACCCAGCGCATCGATCTGTCGCAGAACATCCGGGCGGCGTCGACGATTCTGCCCGCCGAGTTCCGCGAGCTGGACGCGTTCGACGGCGACATCGCGGCGATGACGGCGAGCTCGATCGATATCCGGGCGATGCGCTGGCTCAGCTTTGTCTGCGTTCCCCCGGTGCTGAACGGCAATAACCTCGGCAACCAGATGATCATCCGGGGTGGGCGCGTCGGTGAGCCGATGTACTTCGGCTCGCGGGACGTCCGCGAGAACACCGATTCATTGCTCATTTATTGGGATGGCAATCAAGCGTCCCGGCTCGACGATTACTACGTGCCCGGGCGGATCGCCGCGACACCCGGCAACCAGGACTGTCCGGCGGTCGGTGCCATCCCGCCGCAACCCGGGACGCGCCTTGTGTTCGACGGCAACTTTCTGCCGGGAACGAACCTCGCCGGGGCGATCACAACCGGCGCGCCGGTGCGTGGCTTCGAGCGCGTGCGATACCAGCTGTATCAGCCGTCCGGCGATACCTCGTGGTACATCGGCTTCCAGCCGGCCGGACAGACGATGCAGCCGCTCGTCGGCCCCGTGCTCGCCAACGGCTTGACGTTCGAGTACTTCAACGCGGCCGGCGCCGTAACGGCCGTCCGCACGCAGGTCGCGCGGATCGACATCACCGTCCGCGCCCGCACATCGGCGGCGGTCCGCAGCGGGGGTCAGGCGCCGCGCCGGGCAATCGTGGACAGCATCACCACCAGTGTGGCATTACGGAATAACCGGCGGTTCTAGGGCCGACCGGAACTCATGAAGGAGCGAAGCATGAAACGGATCTTGCGTGATGAGCGCGGCATGGCGCTCGCGGTTGCGATCTTCGCGCTGGTTGTCGTCGGCGCGATGGTCGCCGGAGCGTTCTTCGCCGGCACCCAGGAGCAGCGGGTGGGCGAGAATCAGCGCCGTGTGCAGCAATCCTTCGGCGTCGCCGAGGCCGGTGCCCAGGAGCGGACGCTCGATTGGGACCCCGAAACCATGAATCGCCGCCTGCAGTATCCGCAGGATTCGGTCGTCATCGGGCCGGATGCGGTCGCCCCCGGGGGCACGGGACGCTACACCGGGTACAGCTACCGCCTGGGCCCGAACATCTTCTTGCTCGACGTCACCGGACGCGACACCCGCAGCTTTGGTGGGTCGATCGCGGGCGGTGGTGGTGCACGCCAGCGCATCGGCATGGTCGCGCGCATCGCCCCGATCGAGTTCGGAATTCGTGCCTCGCTCACGACGCAAGGTGGTGTGAGCGTCGGCGGTAACGCCGAAATCGACGGAACCGACCAGATCCCGACGGGGTGGGCCAGCTGTGATCCGCCCGGTCCGTCGCAGGCGGGCGTCCGGGACAACGGCGGCACCGTCGGTACGAGCGGCGCCGGCACCGTGCAGGGCAATCCGCCGGTCGTCAACGATCCGTCGATCAACAGCGGCACGTTCACGACCTTTGGCGGCTCCACCTACACCCAGTTGGCCGCGCGCGCGACGATTCAACACCCTGGCGGCAACATCAATACAGCGCCGTCATTGGACGGGGCAGGGGCCTGCAACAAGGACGACATCAACAACTGGGGCGATCCGCATAACCCGGCCGCGCCCTGCGGCAATTACTTCCCGATCATTCATGTGGCCGGGAGCCTGTTTATCAACAATGAACAGGGGCAAGGTATCTTATTGGTAGATGGCGACTTAACGGTCAACGGCTCGTGGGACTTTTATGGTATCGTGATCATTTTGGGCGACCTCAAGACGGCCGGTGGTGGTTCGGCCGACGCCCACTTCTGGGGTGGCGTGATGGCGAGGAACGCCGACCTCTCTACCCAGAACCTGAACGGTCACGCGACGCTGAACTTCTCTAGCTGCAGTATTCTCGCGGCTTTACAGGCTCAGAGCCAGATTTCGCCGATGCGGCAACGGGGTTGGGTACAGCTGTTCTAAGTGACCTAAGTATCGGCAGGGGCAACAGTTGTTGCTTCGGCCTCAAGTAGGTTCGAGGGTTGACAGGATAAGGGGCGGGGCCTATTGTAGTTTGCCCTCGCCCCTATCTTGTCTCTAGACCAAAAGGTGCAAATGGCCCTTTTTGGCTTTCTAGGCGGCAAAAAAACGTCAGTTGGCTTGGATATCGGCTCGGGCATCATCAAGCTCGTGGTGATCGACCACGGCGGGAGCGAGGCCGAGCTGACCAAAGTGGCCACCACGGAAGTCGCCGCCGACGCCATCGTCGAGGGTGAAGTCATGGACCCCGGCCTCGTCTCCGAGGCTATTCGGGGTTTGTTCGAGGCGGCCGGCGTCAAGCGGAAATCGGTCGTCACCGCCGTCGGCGGCCGCGACGTCATCGTCAAGAAAATCCAGATGGACCGGATGAAAGAAGGGGACGCCCGCGAGGTCATCCGCTGGGAAGCCGAGCAGCACGTGCCGTTCG
>JBOHSJ010000102.1:0-5415 GCA_050733035.1 Gemmatimonadales bacterium
GCCCGCGGCCGCCCGCGGCGCCGCAAGGCGAGCCGCTCAGCCGCGACCGCCCGTACATCTCCGAGGACACCGGCACCGTGACCCCGGGGATGAGTGAGCGCGAGGTCTACGAGCTGTGGGCGGCGCCGGCGGCGGTGCGGCGCGTCGGCGAATACACCTACCTGTTCTTCCAGAACGGGTGCGAATACACGTGCGGCACCATGGACGTCGTCACGCTGCAGAACGGCCGCGTGGTCGACGCGATCGTGCGGTGGGACGGCCACCGCTACTCCGGCGAATCGTCGTCGCCTCCCGGACGCGTCCCGTTCGCCAATCCCGGCGGCGAAACACTGCAGGTGAGGCCCCAGTCCCCATGAGCCACGACAAACCGAGCAAGAACGAGGACGAGTATTTCGCGCGCCGCGACGCGGAGCTGCTGCGCCAGCAGCGCGCGGCGGCACAGCAGGCCGCCGCCGAGACCGAGCGGAAGTCGCATTACATGAAGTGCCCCAAATGCGGCTACGACCTGATCACCGGCGACTGGGACAACATTCAGATCGACCAGTGCACCCATTGTCATGGCATCTGGTTCGATGCCGGTGAGGCGGAAGCGCTCATGAAGTCGTCGGCGCCGAACGTACTGGGCCGCGTGTTCCGCGCGGTCGTAAAGGGCGTCTCGCGGAAGTGACCGACCCCAAGATCACCCCCGAGCTGGTGCAGGAGCACAACCTCACAACCGAAGAGTACACGCGCATCGAAGCCATGCTCGGCCGGACGCCCACTTTCCCCGAGCTGGGCATCTTCTCCGCTTTGTGGAGCGAGCACTGCTCCTACAAGCATTCGCGCCCCATCCTGAAAACGTTTCCCACCACGGGCCCCCAAGTGGTTC
The DNA here is from genome assembly GCA_050733035.1 of Gemmatimonadales bacterium. GTDB lineage: Bacteria > Gemmatimonadota > Gemmatimonadetes > Gemmatimonadales > GWC2-71-9 > 20CM-2-65-7. The sequence goes on from JBOHSJ010000102.1 coordinate 869, forward strand.
AAGGGCCCGGCGAGAATGCAGGGGTCCTGCGGCTTCCCGGCGGATGGGCGGTCGCGTTCAAGATCGAATCGCATAACCACCCGTCGGCCGTGGAGCCCTATCAGGGCGCGGCGACCGGCGCGGGCGGCATTCTGCGCGACGTCTTCACGATGGGTGCCCGCCCCGTCGCGCTGCTGAACAGCCTGCGCTTCGGCGCACTCGCTGAGGCACGCAATCGCTATCTCTTCGCGGGCGTCGTGCGTGGCATCGGCGACTACGGCAACTGTGTGGGCGTGCCGACGCTCGGCGGCGAAGTGGATTTCGCCCCCGGCTACTCGGGCAATCCGTTGGTCAATGCGATGTGCGTGGGAGTGCTGAAGGAAAAAGACCTGATCAAGGCCGCCGCCCACGGCATCGGCAACGTCCTGCTCGCCGTCGGCTCCCGCACGGGCCGCGATGGCATCCACGGGGCGTCGTTCGCGTCGGAAGAGCTGACGCACGAGAGTGAGCAACGCCGCCCGCAGGTGCAGGTGGGCGACCCATTCACTGAAAAGCTGCTGCTCGAAGCGAGTCTCGAGCTGATCGCGTCGGGTCACATCGTGGCGATCCAGGACATGGGCGCCGCCGGTTTGACTTCATCTTCCGCCGAGATGGCGGCGCGCGGCGGCGTGGGTGTCGAGATCGACCTCTCCAAGGTCCCGACGCGCGAGCCGGGAATGACCCCGTACGAGATCCTGCTCTCGGAGTCTCAGGAGCGGATGCTGGTGGTCGCGAAGACCGATCGCGTGAAAGACGTCCAGGCGATTGCCGCCAAGTGGGAGCTCGACGCCACGCCCATCGGCCGGGTGACCGACGACGGCATGTATCGCTGCACCTGGCACGGTAAAGTGGTGGTCGAGATCCCTGGCCAACAGCTCGTCGAGGGCTGCCCGATCTACTATCCGGATGCCAAAGAGGATCCCCGCATTGCTGAGCTACGCAAAGCGAATCCTGCTCCCCGCTCCCAGCTCCCTGCTCCCACAGATGCGCTACTCCAGCTGCTCGACGCACCGTCAGTTGCCAGTAAGAGATGGGTTTTCGAGCAGTACGACTCGACCGTGCAGGCGAGCACCGTGATCCCGCCCGGTGGCGATGCCGGCGTGATCCGGGTTCGCCACGAAGACTTCGGAATCGCCGTCAAGACGGATTGCAACAGCCGCTATGTGCGGCTCGATCCCTACGAGGGGGGCAAGGCGACCGTCGCCGAGGCGGCGCGCAACGTGGCGTGCACCGGCGCTCGGCCACTCGGCATCACCGACTGCCTCAACTTCGGCAGTCCCGAGCGACCCGAGATCTTCTTTCAGTTTCGGGAAGCCTGCCGTGGGATCGCCGACGCATGCCGGGCGTTGAACACGCCGGTGACCGGCGGCAACGTCTCGTTCTACAATGAAAGTCCGACGGGCGCCGTGGATCCGACCCCCGTCGTCGGCATGGTCGGCCTGCTCACGCGTGCGGATCGGGCCGTGCCAAGTCACGCGCGGTCGCCCGGCGACGTCGTCTTCGTCCTTGGCGAGACGCGGGCCGAGCTGGGAGGCTCGGCATACTGGGAGGTCTGCCACGAATTCGCCGGTGGACAGCCGCCGCGCGTGGATCTCGAGGCCGAGCGGCGCCTCATCGAGCTGCTGGTGACCGGTGCGGAGCGAAGCCTGCTTCGGTCGGCTCATGACTGCTCGCATGGCGGGCTGGGCGTGGCGCTCGCCGAGGTCGCGATGGGGGGACCCTACCAAGGGTATGGCTTTGGTCTCGACCTGGATTTGACGCCGCACGCCGCACGTCTCACGCCGCACGAGCTGTTGTTCAGCGAATCCCACGGTCGCGCCGTCATCACGTGCGCGCCCGAGCGCGTGCCGGCGATCCAGGCGTTAGCCGGGGAGCTCGGTGTGCCGGTGGTGCGCGCGGGGACGGTCGGCCCGGCCGATGGAGCCTTCCGCATCACGCTGCGAGACGGCATCGTCGAGCAGCCAATCGCGGGGCTGCGCGAGGTATATTTCGGCGCCATTCCTCGACGCATGGGAGACTGATCGCAGATGTGCGGCATCATCGGCGTAGCGGGCGTTCCCGACGCCGCGCGCATCACCTATCTCGGGCTCTATAGCCTGCAGCACCGCGGCCAGGAATCAGCCGGTGCGGTCGCGGTGGATGGGGCCGGTGTGGCCCGCGCCCATCGCGGCATGGGATTGGTGTCGGACGTTTTCAGCGAGACGGTGCTCTCGGCGATCCCAGGAGACGTGGCGATCGGCCATACGCGCTACTCGACCGCGGGAACATCGGTCCTGGCGAACGCGCAGCCGATCCTCGCCGGCTATCACGAAGGGCCGCTCGCGCTCGCGCACAACGGCAACCTCACCAACGCCGACGCGCTGCGCGCCGATCTCGTGAAGAAGGGCTCGATCTTTCAGACGTCGTCGGACAGCGAAGTCCTGATCCATCTGATCGCCCGCTCCGAGGCCCGTGAGCCGGAGGATCAGCTCCTCGATGCGCTGGAGCGCGTCGAAGGGGCGTACTCCCTGGTCGTCACGGTCGGCCGCACGCTCTACGCGATCGTGGACCCGCGCGGCTTCCGTCCGCTGTGGCTCGGCAAGCTCGGCGACGGATTTGTCGTCGCTTCCGAGACGTGTGCCTTCGATCTGATCGGCGCCACCACGGTACGCGAGCTGCAGCCGGGGGAGTTCGTGCGGATTCAGGGCTCGCCGCGGGAGGTCGACCGCCTGCCGGCGCTTCCGGCAAAGCCGCATCAGCGGTGCATCTTCGAGCTCGTCTACTTCTCCCGTCCCGACAGCACGATCTTCGGCCGGTCCGTGGACCGCGTGAGACGCGCGCTCGGACGAGAGCTGGCGCGCGAGCATCCCGCGGAGGGCACTGACTGCGTCTTCTCCGTGCCCGATTCATCGAATGCCATGGCGCTGGGATTCGCCGAAGGATCCGGCTTGAAGCTCGAGCACGCCTTGATCCGCAATCATTACGTCGGCCGCACGTTCATCAATCCGACGCAGGCCGCCCGCAACGCCAAGGTGAAGATCAAGTTCAATCCGGTGCGCGAGGTGCTGCAGGGCAAGAAGGTCGTCGTGGTTGACGACTCGCTCGTGCGCGGCACCACCAGCCGCGAGCTGGTCCAGATGATCCGCCAGGCAGGCGCGAAGGAGGTCCACTTCCGGGTCGCGTCGGCGCCGATCACGGGGCCCTGCTACTACGGGATCGACACGCCGACCAAGTCCGAGCTGATCGCGTCGAGCCATTCGCTCGAGGAGATCCGCCAGCACCTGGGCGTCGATACGCTCGGGTACCTGTCGCTCGATGGGATGCTGCGCGCGGCCGGTGGGGATGCGACACAATTCTGCCACGCCTGCTTCTCGGGCGATTACCCCACCGTCATCCCGGATGACACCCAGAAAGCCCGCCACGCCGCGCCGTTACAGGTGACGATGGCGGTCTAGGGGTCAGCGATTGACGATTCGCGCGGGGATCGTCAGAACCAGCATGCTGCCGATCGCCATGCCGCCCGCCAGCGCGTAGACGCCGAAGTCTGTCGACCCCGTACGATCGACGAGCCAGCCGATCATCAATGGGCCGAGAAACCCAGCGAGATTGCCGATCGAGTTGATCAGCGCGATGCCAGTCGCGGCAGCCGCGCCGGCGAGAAAGGCCGTCGGCAGGCACCAGAACTGCGCGAGCGAGGTCGTCACGCCGGCCATCGCGAGCGACATACCTGTCAGCGCGATGGCGGTGTCCTGACCATAGCGGACCGTCAGGAGCCAGCCCGCGGCTCCAACCAATGCCGGAGTGACGAGGTGCCAGCGCCGCTCGCGGGTCCGGTCCGACCGGCGGCTGATCGTGACCATTAGGACCGCCGCGACGGCGTTGGGCAGAACCGTGAGCATGCCGATCGCCAGCGGGCTCGCGACGCCGGTCCGCTGGATCAGTGTCGGCAGCCAGAATCCGGCGCCGTACAGCCCCGCGACCAGGCAGAAATAGATGAGGGCCAGGAACCAGACGCGGGCGTTCGTGAACCCATCCCACAGGGTGTGGGCCCCAGCGTGCTGCTGGTCCTCGGCGATGCGACGCGCGAGAATCTCCTTCTCGTCGGCGGCCAACCAGCGGGCTTTGAGGATCCCGTCATCGAGGTAGGCGAGCACGGCCACGCCGAGGACGAGCGAGGGGAGCGCCTCGAGCAGGAAGAGCCATTGCCAGCCCGCGAGCCCATGCACTCCCGCCATCGCGTTCAGGATCCAGCCGGAGATCGGTCCACCGATCACCCCTGCGATGGGAATCCCGGTCATGAACAGCGCCAAGACCCGGGCCCGCCGGTCGGACGGGTACCAGTAGGTCAGATACAGGATCACGCCCGGGAAAAAACCCGCCTCCGCGACGCCGAGCAGGAAGCGCAGGATGTAGAATCCCGTCGCCGACGTCACGAACATCATCGCGGCCGAGATCACCGCCCACGTCAGCATCACGCGGGCGATCCACAGGCGCGCCCCGACGAGGGTCAAGAGGATGTTGCTCGGGATTTCGAACAGGAAGTAGCCGAT
>JBOHSJ010000103.1:0-2962 GCA_050733035.1 Gemmatimonadales bacterium
TCCTCCGGAAACTGCGCGGCGAGCGTCTCGAACAAGCGTCGCGGCAACGTCGGCGTCCCGAGGTCGCGCATGTGGCGCGAGAACACTTGATAGAAGGCGCCCACCTGGTCGAGCCCGAACTGAACGCTCACGCCCTCCTTCTGAGCGCGGCGCACCTTCCTGCGGACGTTCGAGGTCAGCTGTTGCCACACCGCTTCCGGATCGCCGGGCGCGAGGTCCAAGACGCACGTGATCTTGCGGTGGGAAACGGGCAGATCGACCGCGAGCGGTTCCCGACTGCGGAGCTCGAGTAGATCGACCCCGCGCTCTCGCGCGACGCCGACCGCGTGTGCCACGAGCGCCTGCACGGCCGGCTCGCTGCCGAGCGGGCCGCCGTAGTTCACGAACGGCATGGAGACGAGGTAGTCCCCGAAGAGGACGCTCTTGGCGCGGACGAGCGGCAGCACACCTGCCACCTGCCCCGCGTCGTCGCGGGCGGCGAAGTACAGGCACTCGTGCTCGAAAACCTGCTCGATGACGGCCTTCCAACCCCACCGCTGGAAGTGCGTCCAGCCTGCGCCGCGCTGCACGCATGCATCCCACTCGGTCGCAGGTCCGGCAAAGCGCTCGACGGACGGCGTCACGGCGTCAGGCCGACAGTGCGTCGACCGTGTCACGCACGGTGATGAAGCGAAACTCCTTCAGCAGCCGCCCCAGGCGCTGTGTCGTGCGCCGCAGTCCGCCGTAATGCCGTACACGCACCAGCCACGGCACGGCGAGGCGCGGCTGTGCAGGGTCAACTTCCCAGGGATGGATGTAGAACGTGCCTGGGACGCCGCGGCTCTCGGCCTGGCGGAACGCGGCCCGGACGACGCCGTACGGGAGCAGGCGGAAATACGCACCGCCGGCGGCGGGCAGCCGCATTCCGCACCAGCGCAGCGTAGTCGGCGGAATCTCGGCCAGGCGGCCGCCGGGGCGCTCGAGCCAATGCGGGTCGGGTGACCCACCGGGGTAGCCATAGCCCGGACGCCGCACGGGGAACAGGCTGGAGTCGTAGCGATACCCTTCCTCGATCAGCACGTCGAGTGCCCACTCCCAGCCCGGCACAATCGAAAAGCTCGGCGCGCGAAAGCCCAGCACGGGTGTACCGCTGATCCGTTCGAGCGCGTCCTTGGTGCGCCGGATTGAATTGCGAAATTGGCGTGGCGTCTGATGCGTCACGCGCTCATGATCCCAGCCGTGCGACGCGATCTCATGGCCCGCGCGCGCGATCGTGCGAACCAGATCGGCGTGGCGCTCGGCTACCCACCCGAGGACAAAGAACGTCGCGCGCGCGTCGTATCGCGCCAGCAGGTCGAGCAGCTGCGCGGCTTGCGAAGCGACGCGAGACTCGAACCGTTCCCATTCGGACTGGGCGACGCGCGACTTGAACGCAGAGACCTGGAAATATTCTTCGAGGTCGATCGTGAAGTGGTGTGCCATGCCCCTGCGGATTGCATCGGCTGTGCCGGTCGCATTCCCGCCACACGCCCTCTCACCGCATCGAGAAACGTGGGGTTTTGTCGCGGCGTCGCCGCCACAGGAGGGGAGCACTCACAGCAGCAACACCGAGACGACCTTGGTGTCCGAGCCCGACGCGCCCGCGGCATCCCGCACCGTTACGGTGATCGTAAAGCTGCGCGGCAGGATGATGACGTACGTGTGCCCCGCGCTAAATGACCCCTCGCTCGAGACCGTACCGCTCGACGTGGACCCGTCGCCCCAGTTGATCGTGTAGCTCCAGGGCCCGTTATGGTTCGCGTCGCTGAAGCTCCATGTGAACGAGTAGAGCAGACCGGTCAGCGCCGTCTGGTCTGGCCCGGCGTTCACGACCGGCGCGCTGTTGGGCGGCGGCGCGACGGTCACCGTCGCTGTCTGGGTAATCGCCACTCCGTTGATCGTCGCTGATACCGTCTTCGACCCCGCCACCGTCGAGCTCAAGGTCCCAGTGGCGATCCCGCTCCCGTTCGTCGGGCCCGCCGGTTGGTTGAGCGTGTTGCCCGTCCCCGTGGCGCTGAGCACCACGGTCGCCCCGCTGATCGCATTCCCGTTCGCGTCCCGAGCTGTGACGGTGATCGTCGACGTCCCAGTCCCCGCGGTGATTGTCGTCGGGGATCCGCTGACGGTCGATTGCGACGCCGAGACCGGTCCCGCCGTCACGGTCACCGTAGCGGTCTGCGTGATCGCGACGCCGTTGATCGTGGCCGAAACCGTCTTGGAGCCGGCCACCGTCGAGCTCAGCGTGCCGGTAGCGACGCCGCTGGCGTTCGTTGGGCTGGCCGGCTGCGTCAATGTGTTGCCGGAGCCTGTCGCGGAGAGCACCACGGTCGCGCTGCTGATCGGATTCCCGTTCGCGTCCCGCGCCGTGACGGTGATCGTCGACGACCCGCTCCCCGCGGTGATGGTCGTGGGTGAGCGCGTCACAGTCGACTGCGATGCCGATACCGGCCCCGCCGTCACGGTCACCGAGGCCGTTTGCGTGATCGCGACGCTGTTGATCGTCGCCGAGATCGTCTTCGTCCCGGCGCTACTCGAGCTGAATGTCGCCGTCAGCACGCCGCTCGCATTCGTGGTGCCGGACGCCGGGCTCAGCACATTCCCGCTCCCGCCGGCAGCCGACAAACTCACGCTCGCCCCGCTGATTGGGTTGCCGCTCGCGTCGCGCGCCGTCACGGTGATCGTTGAGCTGCCACTGCCCGCCGTAATCGTCGTGGGCGACGCGTTAACCGTCGATTGCGGCGCCGAGACCGGCGGACTGGTGACGGTCACGGTCGCTGTCTGCGTGATCGCAACGCCGCTGATCGTGGCCGAGACGGTCTTCGAGCCTGTTGCGGTCGAGCTGAAAGTACCTGTTGCGACCCCGCTCCCGTTCGTCGGACCGGCGGGCTGCGTCAGCGTATTGCCCGTTCCAGTCGCCGTGAGGACCACGGTCGCGCCACTGATC
>JBOHSJ010000104.1:0-1802 GCA_050733035.1 Gemmatimonadales bacterium
GTTGGCAGGTATTCCTGCTACGTCAAACCTCGCAACCGCTAGGCGTCTATGCGTCTGGGCGTCTGGCTGCAGCCTGGGGCCTGCCTTTTTCGGTCCTTACTTGCTATCTTTCCCCTCGCATAGAACCGCGAGCTGGCATCCTTCCAGGACAGTCCCGCTCAGGGACTCCGTCGCTGAACACACGCACGGTTTCATCCCCCAGGTTCAAAACTGAAGCAGCGTCGATGATCGAGTTGAGATTGGCTCAGCTCGCGACGCGCGTGTGATTTGCCTAGGCGTCTCGACGTCTAGGCGTCTAGGAGAAGTATGCCATTTGCAGCACTGGGCCTAGCGCCCGAACTCGTTCGCGCGGTCGCCGATGAAGGCTACGCGCAACCCACTCCCATCCAGCTGGAAGCGATTCCGCTGGCCCTCGCGGGCCGTGATCTCATCGGCTCCGCGCAAACCGGCACGGGCAAGACCGCCGCGTTCGTGCTTCCCATCTTGCAGCGGTTGTCGGCGGGGAAGCGCGGCGTGTTGCGCGCGCTGATCCTCGTCCCCACGCGCGAGCTGGCGGAGCAGGTAACCACCAGCATCAAGGCGTATGGGCGTCACACCCATCTCAAAGGCGCGGCCGTCTACGGCGGCGTCGGGATGGAGCCGCAGACTCGCGCCCTGAAGCACGGCGCCGACATCGTCGTCGCCACGCCCGGCCGGTTGCTCGATCACATGGAACGCGGGCACGTGAACTTCACGCAGCTCGAGGTCCTGGTGCTCGACGAGGCCGACCGCATGCTCGACATGGGGTTCGCGCCTGACGTGCGCCGCATCTTGAACGCGTTGCCGGAGGAGCGGCAGACGATGCTCTTCTCGGCGACGATCTCGCCCGAAGTGGACGCGCTCGCGCGGCGCGCGCTCAATGGGCACGCGTCGGTCGAGATCGGCCGCCGTGCGCAGACCGCCGAAGGAATCGAGCACGTCATCGTCGCGGTGGACAAGCTGCAGAAACGCGGCGCGCTCGCCTCGATTCTGAAGGCGAAGCCCGCCGGCCAGACGCTGATCTTCACCCGCACCAAGTACGGCGCGGACAAGCTCGTCACGTTCCTCAAGCGCGAGGGGATCGCGGCGGCCGCCCTGCACGGCGACAAGGCGCAGAGCCACCGCCAGCGCACGCTCGATCAGTTCCGCTCGGGGGCGGCCGAGAACCTCGTGGCGACCGACATCGCCGCGCGGGGCATCGACGTCGAAGGGATACGGATGGTGGTGAACTTTGACGTGCCGCAGGACGCCGAGGTGTACGTGCACCGCGTGGGACGGACCGCACGCGCTGGCGCGCGCGGGTTGGCGCTCACGCTGATCTCTCCCGACGAATGGCTGATGATGGCGGATGTGGAGCGGCTGATCGGGCAGAATTTCCCGCGGGAAGTCATCCCGGGATTCGAGCCCTCGGTGTCTCCGCTACAGCCCCGTCAGGCCATCGCCGAGGCTCCGCGGCCGGAGCGGTCGCTGCGGCCGCGCAGAGGTGGGAAGCGGCGCTAGTCCCGGGTTCGTAGGGTCCGGATAAAGTTCGCGACCGGCGTCGCCGCGAGCGTCAGCAGCCGGATGCTGCCGCGCGACGCCAGCTCCACCGAGACCCGCGCGATGGTTTCGTTGTCGGGACACTCCACGATGCTGACGAAGTCATAGGGGCCGAGCACGGCGTATTGCGACGTGACCTTGGCCCCGTACTTCTCGATTTCCTTGTTCACTTCCTGCAACCGCTTGGGGTTGGTCTTGAGCGCCTTCGCGCCCTCGTCCGTCAGGTTCGACAGCAGGATGTAGGT
>JBOHSJ010000105.1:0-7036 GCA_050733035.1 Gemmatimonadales bacterium
AAAATCGAATCCCGCGAGCTCCGCTCCAAACTGCGCGAGATGGTCACGAAGCTCGTGCCGCCCGACGCAGGCGGCTGGATCATCCGCACCGTCGCGGACGACCTGACCGAGGCGAGCTGCAAGCGGGAAATCGAACATCTCATCGGGCTTTGGAAAAAGATCAAGCGAAAGCAGTCATCCGGGCGGGCGCCGGCGCTCTTGCAGCGCGAGACGAGCCTGACCCGCGGCATCGTGCGCGACCTGCTTTCCGACAAGGTAGACCTGCTGCTCGTGGACTCGAAGCTGCTGTACAACGAGGTCGAGCAGTACCTGAAGCAGATCGACCCCGAGCTGCTGCCGCGGGTCAAGATGTACCAGGACGAGACCCCGCTGTTCGATGCCTACGACATCGAGGCGGAGATCCGCAACCTCTTCAAGCAGCGCGTAGAGCTCCCCACCGGCGGCTATCTGATCATTCAACCGACGGAGGCGTTGATCTCGATCGACGTCAACACGGGCCGCTACACGGGCAAGCGCGACCCCGAGAGCACGATTCTGCGCACGAACCTCGAGGCGGCGCGCGAGGTCGCCCGCCAGATCCGGCTGCGCGATATCGGCGGGATCATCGTGGTCGATTTCATCGACATGGAGACCCGGTCCAATCGGGACAAGGTGCTTCAGGAGCTGCGCACCCATCTGGGCCGCGACCGTGCCCGCACTCGCGCCTTCGCCGTGTCCGAGCTCGGCTTGATCGAAATGACGCGGCAGCGCGTCCGGCCGTCCCTGTGGCAGTCCATGACGACCGAGTGCCCCACGTGCACGGGGACGGGCAGGGTCTTCCGGCCGGAGGTCGTGGTGCGCCGGATGGAGCGCTCCCTCAAGCGTGCCGGCGCTGACCACAAGGAGCGGCAGCTGTCAGTGCGGCTGCACCCCGAAGTCGCACTCTATCTCGTGGAGCAGGAGCCTAACTTCCTGCGGCAACTGGAGAAGCAGACCGGTCTCGAGCTCGAAGTTCGCGACGATCCGATGATGCGGCTGGACGAGTTCCGGATGATGGCTCGGCCGGCCGGACGCGACGTCACCGAACAGTATGCTGTGGCTTGACTAACCGATTGCCCTCATTTAGGTTCCGCGCCCTATGAGTTACGCAATTTTCGCCACCGGTGGTGCGCAGTTCCGGGCCGAGCCGGGCGTCACGATCAAAGTCCCGCTGCTCGATGCGAAGCCGGGGGACGAGGTGTCGTTCGACGACGTGCTCGTCGCGAGCGACGGGAAGGATATTCACACCGGCGCGCCGAAGGTGAAGGGCGCGAAGGTCACGGCCGAGGTCGTGCGGCACGGCAAGGGCAAGAAGGTCCGGATTTTCCGCTTCGCGCGCCGCAACGGTTATCGCCGCCACGGTGGACATCGTCAGGACTTTACTGAAATCAAGATCGCCGACGTGAAGGTCGGCTGAGGACAGCATGGCTCATAAGAAGGGCGTCGGCTCATCGCGCAACGGGCGCGACTCGAATCCGAAGTACCTCGGCGTGAAGCGCTTCGGCGGGGAGTTCGTGACCGCGGGCAGCATCATCGTGCGCCAGCGCGGCACCAAGTTTCATCCGGGCCGGAACGTGCGTCGGGCGTCGGATGACAGCCTGTTCACGACAGTGGATGGACACGTCAAATTCGAACACAAAAACAAGCAGCGAATGCAAGTCAGCGTGTATCCGGTAGCGACCGAGGCCGCCAAGAACTAGGCGGCCTCGATGTTTTTCAGTATTTCGGTGGCAGTGTTTTATATCTCTCCAACAGCTCGGTTTGTCGGCTTCGCAGCGGGATCTCCTTGCCGCGAATATAGACGTGCTCAACCCCAGTAGAGAACTCGAACGGGTCTCCGCTCCACACCACCACGTTCGCAACCTTGCCGGGCTCTAGCGACCCATAGCGGTCCGCCACGCCGAAAAGCTCCGCCGGCGTCAGAGTCACGGCCCGCAGCGCCTGGTCCCAGGTCATCCCCGTCGCGACCGCGTTGCCGGCCTGCTGCCGCAGGTTGCGCGTGTTCTCCGTCGCCGTTTCCAGCAGAGCCACCCTGACGCCGCCCTTGGTCATGAGCGCGGCGTTCTCGTAGCGGATGCCGAGGGCGTCGTACGTCGGAATGTTGGCGAGCGGCTCGACGAGCACCGGCACACCGGCAGCGGCGATCTCGCTCGGAATCATCCAGCCTTCGGCCGCCCCGGCGAGGATCAGGCGCAGCTTGTATTCGCGTGCGATGCGCAGCGCGGTTTCGATGTCGCTGCGCCGGTTGGCCACGGCGACGAGCGGCAGCTGGCCGCGCAACACCGGGAGCAGCGCCTCGAGGTCCGCGGCACTCGCGGCCAGCTGCTCGTTCTGCGCCCGCTGATACGCAGTGCCGCGGCGCGAGTACTCGAGTGCGTCGTTGAACACGCGGCGCAGCCGCTGCGCGACGCCGGCCCGCGATCCACCCCCGGCGTCCTTCGAGCCTTCACTCAGGTCCGCGACCATCGCGGCGGGCGACTTCACGCGCATCGCCTCGATCGTCGCGCCGTCGAGGTCGATCAACGCCGCCTGGCCCCAGATCAGACTGCCGTTGGGCACCGCGAGCGTCGTCGTAACGCCCTCGATCCGGTTCACGCCGATCAGCATGGACGCGGGATTGATCCCCTCCAGCACATTGAACGCGGCCGCGACCTCGTTGCCCCGCAGCGACGCTTCGTTCGTGTTCTGGACGGCGCTGATTTCCCGCAGCCCCATCTGACCGGCGCCGTCGATCAGACCCGGCGTTACCCATTTGCCTGATGCGTCGATGCGCGTCGCGCCACTCGGCACCGCGACGTTGACTCCGACTGCCGCGATACGGCCGTCCCGGATCAGGACCGTGGCGTTCTCGATTTTCGGGCCCGACACCGGGTACACCGTTCCCCCGGTGAGCGCGATCGTCTGGGCGAGCAAAAAGGCAATCATGGGTGCCCCAACATGAAGTCGGTTTTTGGCTGGCGGGCGCGGTCATTGCGATCGTACACGAGCCACCCGTCGTTGTAGACCTGCAGCGCCTGGGCGTAGACCGACAGCGGATCCATGGACCACACGACGACGTCCGCCATCTTGCCCGGCTCGAGGGTGCCCACGATGGAATCGAGGCCAAGCGCCCAGGCCGGATTCGCCGTGAACCAGCGCAGCGCCTGATCGCGCGTGACCGGGATGCCGGCGCGGCGGCCGTGATACATCGCCTTGGCGGCTTCCTGATTCAGGCGCTGAATCCCGCCGGGATCGTCGGAGTGAATGACCGCCCGCGCGCCCGCTTGCTGGAGCAGGGCCGCGTTCTCATAGATCCCGTCCATCGCCTCTTCCTTGAAGCCCCACCAGTCCGCCCAGACCGACGCCGCGGTGCCTTCGCGCGCGAGCACGTCAGCGATCTTGTACGCCTCGACGGCGTGGTGGAACGAGCGGATCTTGAATCCGAACTCGTGCGCCAGATCGAGCATCTGCAACATCTCGTCCGCACGATAGCAATGGTTCTGAACGTAGATGTTGCCGCGCAACACATCGGCGAGCGTCTCGTTACGGAGATTGCGCTCCGGTGCATCGCCCGAATGGTCCTTGTTCCACTTGTCCCATTTGCGCCGGTAACTCTGAGCCTGGATGAACGCGTCGCGATAGCCGGCCATGTTGCCCATGCGCGTGGACGGCCCGCCGCGCTGCCCGTAGACACGCTTGGGGTTTTCGCCGCACGCCATTTTCACGCCGTAATGCGCGCCGGGAAACTTCATCTCCTGCACCGAGCGCCCCGGAATCAGCTTCAACACCGCACTGCGCCCGCCGATAAGGTTCGCCGAACCCGGGAGCGCCTGGATCGTCGTGACGCCGCCGGCGATCGCCAGCGGAATCTGCGGATCCTGCGGCCAGAACGAGTGCTCGGCCCACACCTCGGCCGTGACGGGGCGCGTCGCTTCGTTGCCGTCCGACTCCGCGAAAGTCCCGGGGGCCGCGTACACACCGAGGTGCGAGTGCGTGTCGATGACACCCGGTGTCACCCATTTGCCCGTGCCGTCCACCACGACGGCGTCAGCGGGCGCATCCACGCTCGTGCCGACGGACACGATCTTTCCATCGCGGAGCAGGATCGAGCCACCCTGAATCTCCTGGCCGGTGGCCGTCATGATGGTCGCATTGCGGATCACGACCGGGGGATTGGTATGGCGCTGATAGGTGGATGGATACTGCGGGCCGATCCCACCCTCCGTGTCCTGCGCAGCCGGCGTCGGGGCTGCCGCCGCGGGCGCGGGCGCGTTGCCTGCCCCCGACGTTCGCGCACCGGCCGACGCGCATCCCGCGGCGACGAGGACCGCGAGCACCAGTTTTTGAGTTTGACCGCCCGACCGCCGCATGCTCGGTTCCTCCTATCTCACGAGTTCGAACACGATTGGGGCGCCGGTTGGGGCAATCCGCACCAGCCGCCGAGGCGCTTCCTGGCTCACGTGCATGACGAGGGGAAGCTGCATGCCGGACAGCTCGAGCCGGAAGGCGGCGAACGTCCCCGCGGGCACCACCACCTGCTCGATGGCCGTCACTTTGACGCTGACGACTTTCGTCACCCCTTCGCCGGACGAGAACACGTTCAGATTGAACGTCTTCCCCTGCGCCAGCGGCAGCGCCGGCAGCAACAACGCCAGGGCGTTGTCGTCCATCGTGCCCGCCGCGATTGCGGTGTCAACCGCGACCGATTTCGGCGTGCCGCCCGGCTGCGCCGACATCGCGGTGCCTGTCACGCGGCCGCCCGAGTAGGCGAGCTGCGTGTGGGTGTTCTGATTCCCCACGGTCCCAGTCTGATCGGTGCGACGCATCGTCAGATCGCCGTTGAGCACGACCGTCGAGCGCTGCTGGAACGCGCCGATCGTGGTGGCCTCGGTATACACGATCGAGTCAGGGGATAGCTCGGCCTTCGTCACCTGTCCACCGAACGGATTGCCTTGCACCAGCGCCTGGAAGCTGTCGCTCCGTGCCACGATCTGGCTGCGGTCGAGCTGAACGGGACCGCCGGTCGGGTTGAGATCGGCCGGATCCATCGGTTTGCCCTCGGGATCCACCAGCCGGACCGGCGCGATCGCCTTCAGCTTGTCATACAGCGCTTTGGCGTCGCCGACGACCACGATCGTGAGCGCGTTTCTGCGATATACGCGCTGCGCCGCCGTCCGCGCCCGGGTGCCGCTCACGGCCGCCAGCCGGTCGCGATAGCGCTGCAAGTAGTCCGGGCCGAGACCCAGCAGACGGGCGTTGGTCACGACCGCCGCGATCTGGCGCGGAGTTTCGATCGTGAGCGGGAAGGACCCGACCAAGAATCCTTTCGCCGCGCCCAGCTCGCTGTCCGGAATGACTTCGGTGCGCACGCGATCGATCTGCTGCAACAGCTCGGTCAGCGCACTGTCGGTGACTTCGGTGCGCCCTTCGAAAGTGGCCTGCCAATAGCCGAGCCCGCGCGTGCGCCGCAGGGCCGCATAGGAGCCGTACGTCCAGCTCTTCTGCTCGCGCAGAATGAGGAACAGACGCGAGTCCGTGCCGCCGCCGAGGACCTGCGTCGCGATGCGGGCGGCGTAGTATCCGCTGTCGGTCGGCAGGAACGTCGTGTTGCCGATGACGATGTTCGACTGCACGGAGCCGGGCCGGTGCACGAGCAGAATGTCGGTCCCGCGCTTGGTCGGAACGGAAGGCGCCACGAGCGCGGCTGCGGCCGCGCCACGCCACGTTCCGAACGCACTCGCCGCCAGCGCGCGGGCGCGGGCCAGTGTGATGTCGCCCGATACCACGAGCAGCGAGCCACCGGGCCGGATGCGGCGCGCCGCGAACCCCACGATATCGTTACGCGTGATCGCCTTGTACGCCGCGACACTCGTGTTCCTGCCGTAGGGGTGGCGGCCGTAGATCTCTTTCTGGAATGCACGGGACGCCACGTTCTCGGGCTGCGACAGCTCGACCTCGAGCGACGAGAGAAACCGCGTGCGCGCGAGCTCCAGCTCCTGGTCGGGGAACGTCGCCCGCCGGGTCACGTCGCCCAGCAGCGTGAAGGCCAGCTCGGCGTGATCGCTGAGCACATCGGCCGCGATCGTCAGGAAGTCATCCCCGGCGCTCGCCCCGATGCTGCCGCCGACGCCTTCGATCGTGGCCGCGATCTGCTCGGCGCTCCGCGTCGGCGTCCCCTTCGTCAAGAGCTCCGCCACCACCGCCGAGACGCCTTCCTTGCCGGCCGGGTCGTAGGCGTTCCCGGCGCGGAAGCTGAGACTGACAGCCAGCGTCGGTTGCTCGTGGTTCTCGACGAGCAGCAGCGTCATCCCGTTGGGCAGCGCGACTTCCCGGAAGGGCGGGAATCGCACCGGACGCAGGGGTGCGGCGGTGGGCGGCCGCGTGGGGAAGGGCTCCTGAGCGGAAAGTGCGAAAGATGGAATGATGGAAAGTAGAACGATGAACCCTTTCCATCTTTCCATCATTCCAACGTTCCGCCGGTTCATTGACCACCCCCACTCGTCGGAGCCGGCCGGACGATCACGAGCGTCAAGTTGGCGGGTGCGAGATACGTATTCGCCACCCGTTTGACGTCGTCGCTCGTGACGGAGAGCAGCCGGTCGAGATCGGTGTTGATCTCGTCGAGCGAGCTGTGGAACGTGCGATAGTGATGCAGCGCTTCGGCCTTACCCATCGTCGTCTCCCGAGTCGCGATGAATCCCGCGCGCAGTGCGTTTTTCGCTTTCTCGAGCTCGGCCGGGGTGATCCCGTTCGCGCGGATGCTGTCCAGTTGCCCCCCGATCAGGCTGTCCATGCGATCGGCAGAGACGCCCTGATTCACGATCCCGTACGCCACCCATGCTCCCGGCCCGTTGCGCGAGCCGAACGGGTTGAGGAGCGAGCCCGTCGCCACCGCTGCTTTTTCGTGGCGCACCACCGCAACGTTGAGCCGCGAGCTCTCGCCCTGGCCCAAAATGATGTTGAGGATCTCGAGCGCCGGCGTGTCGGCGTGACGATGTTCCGGCACCCGATAGATCCGCAGCACCGCGTCGAGATTCGC
>JBOHSJ010000106.1:0-15271 GCA_050733035.1 Gemmatimonadales bacterium
GAGCTGCAGTGGGCGCAGCGCGCCGTCCTTAGCGATTACCAGCGGATCGAGCGGCCGGTGTTGTTTGTCCTCGGAGCGCAGGATCGCGTCGTCGATCCCGCATTGGCTGCGAGCTTCGCGGGCAATCTCGTTCCGCGCGCCGAGGTGCTGTGGTGT
This sequence comes from Gemmatimonadales bacterium, assembly GCA_050733035.1. Taxonomy (GTDB): domain Bacteria; phylum Gemmatimonadota; class Gemmatimonadetes; order Gemmatimonadales; family GWC2-71-9; genus 20CM-2-65-7. The sequence continues at coordinate 157 of JBOHSJ010000106.1, forward strand.
CCCGAGTTGGCGCACGACGTCTTTACGGCGCACCGAGTTGTAGAGAATGTGGTTCGCTTTGTGGCGGGACATCGCCCTTAAGGACGAACTCCTAAGATTCTGCGTTTTCGGCGGCTCCCTGCGTATAGTCCCCACCTGAGCATTTTCAGTCCACAACAAGGAGCCTCAATGAAACGGCCTTCTCTGAGCGTGCTGGCTGTCGCAGTCGCGCTCTGTGCTGCGATGCCGTTGCGCGCGCAGCTGATCGATCGGACCGAGGGATTCAGGTTTGGCCTCGGCGTCGGTGCGACGATGCCGATGGGTGACTACGGTGATCTGGACAAGATGGGACTCAACATCCTCGGCGTGTTTGAAACGCCGTTGGCGAGCAGTCCGCTGTACCTGCGGGTCGATGGTCTGTATTCCTCGACCGCCCACGATGGTCCCGACGGCAGCACCGGTATTCTGGGCGGGACAGCCAGCGCGCTGTATCACTTCAGCGCTCCGGCGGCACAGGCGCGTCCCTACGCGCTCATCGGCCTCGGCATTTACAACGTCGATTTCGGGACGCCGGGCGTCGATTCCGAGACGAAGATCGGATTTGGGTTGGGCGGTGGCGTGACGTTCGATCTGGCGGGCTTACATGCGTTTGCGGAGGCCCGTTACGTCAGCGTTAAGACCAACGGTTCATCTTTGACCTTCGTCCCTATCTCCGTCGGGTTGCTGTTCGGCTACTAAAGCAAGATTTCCTCACCACCCCGGGGCGCTATGCAGACCACGCGTCCCGGGGTATCTTGTTGTCAGACTGAAAGTTCCCATCTATGACGAACAAACGTCACCCACGCCATCCGCAGGCGCCGTCTCTCGATCCCGATACCCACGAGCCGGTGGGCAATGTCGCGTCCGCGCCGGAGCGGGCCGAGACCGAAGCGCCCCCGGCCCCCCCGGCCCCCCCGGTCCCCCCGGCGGCGGCGGGCCCGTCGGAGGCCGACGTCTGGAAGGACAGGCATCTGCGACTCGCCGCCGAGTATGACAATTTCCGCAAGCGGACCACGAAGGAGCGCGCCGAAACGTGGACGCGGGCGCAGGCCGAGCTGGTAGCCCGTCTCGCTGATGCGTTAGACGATTTGTCGCGGTTCGCGCACATCGATCCCGCCGAGATCGACTCCAAAACGCTGCACGAGGGCGTGGACCTGGTGGAACGGAAAGTGTGGAAGGAGCTGGAGAACGTGGGCGTGACACGGATCGACAAGGCGGGCGTGCCGTTCGATCCCAATGTGCATGAAGCGGTCACGACGCAGCCCGCGGCGAAACCGGAGGATGACCACATCGTAGGCCAGGTGGTGCAACCGGGCTATAAGATGCGCGACACGTTGCTGCGGCCGGCACGAGTGATCGTGCTGACCTGGCAGGACAAGTAATGGCGGCACAGCGCGACTACTACCAGGTGTTGGGAGTCGCCGAAACCGCCACGACGGACGAGATCAAGAAGGCCTTCAGGCGGTTGGCGAAGCAGCACCATCCTGACCGCAATCCCAACAATCCGCAGGCGGCCGAGCGCTTCAAGGAAATCAACGAAGCGCACGACGTGCTCAGCGATGCCGAGAAGCGCAAGAAGTACGATCAGCTGCGGCGCTACGGCGCGTTTGCAGGGCCGGGCACGGGCGGCGGGTTCAGCGGCGGCGCGCGTCGCGGGCGCGGCGCGCCGCCGGAGAGCGGCGAGTTCGACATCTCCGACCTCGGCGGATTGGGCGACATCTTCTCGTCGATCTTCGGACGCCGCGGCGCCGGGGGGGGCCGCGAAGCGGAGGCGGAAGAGACCGAAACGAACATCACGATTCCGTTCCGCGTCGCCGCGCTGGGCGGGACGGTGCCGATCACGCTCGCGATGCCCGAGGTTTGTCCGACCTGCGGTGGTACGGGAGCCGCCAAGGGCGCGACGGTCAATACCTGTCCGGAGTGCAAGGGACGCGGCACGGTGTCATTCGGCCAGGGCGGGTTCGCCGTCAATCGGCCGTGCCCCGTGTGCCGGGGGAAGGGAACAGTTCCGTCGCAGCGCTGTCCCACCTGCCAGGGGAGCGGGGAGCTGCGCGTCGAGAAAAAAGTCAACGTGGAGATCCCCGCCGGCGTCGAGGACGGTGCGCGCTTGCGTCTCAAGAATCAGGGGCCCAAGGGCCGCGGCGACCTCATCGTCCAGATTCAGATCGCGCCTGACCGGTTCTTCCGGCGCGAAGGGCTCGATCTGATCGGCGTCGTGCCGATCAACCTCGCGCAGGCCCTGCTCGGCTCGCGCATCAAGGTGAAGACGCTGGACGACAAACGAGTCGTGCTGCGGATTCCGCCCGGCACCCAGCACGGCCAGAAGTTCCGAATCCCGGGACATGGGATCGAGAAGAACGGCCGCCGCGGCGACATGTACGTCGAGGCGCACGTGACGTTGCCCGAGAAGCTCAGTGCGGAGGAGCAGGAGGCGGTCAAGAGCTTTGCGGAAAAGGCCGGTTTGAAGTACTAGTTAGTTCTTGCAACTTGGTTTCTTGGCGTCGTGCAACTGTTCTTTTGGGGTGTAGGTCAACTGGCAGACCGCCCGGCTGTTAACCGGGAAGTTGGAGGTTCGAGTCCTCCCGCCCCAGTAGTAGCCCCCCCGGAGTTAATGCACTTCCCTCCTTCGACCGATACCCGCAGGGTGGGCGTCGTGTGATCCTTCGCAAAACCAGCATTCAGCCCGATTCTCGGGGGAGGGTCTCATGCGACGCATTGTGGCAGGCACGCTCGTGTGCGCGGCAGTCGTGCCGCTGCTGACGAGCTGTGCGAAACGAATTGAACGAAATCCGGGCACTGCGGTTGCGGTCACCGCGGCGCCTATTGGGAAAGAGACGGGAGCGACGGTCCGTAACGCGATCATGGGCGCGCAGGCCACGGGGCCGGCGGCGGCAACGATCGCGCGGCAGATGGACAAGCAGGCGCAGGAGCTCGCGTTCGAGCTGCCGGGCGGCGTCGTGCAGCGGTTGGGGAACGGGATCGTCTTGACCCTGCCCGAAGGTATGCTCTTTGCGCAGGAATCTGACGAGCTCACCTCGGCGAGCCGCGACAACTTGCGGCGTCTCGCGAGCAGCTTCGAGAAGTATCCGAATACGCGCATCATGATCGTGGGCCACACCGACGCGCAGGGCGGTTCCGACCGGAATCAGAGTCTCTCGGAGCGGCGGGCGCAGGCACTGGCCAGCTTGCTCGAGCAGGTGGGCGTGAATCGCGGGCGCATGACGACGATCGGCCGTGGCGACGCGGAGCCGATTGCGACGAACGACACCGATGCCGGCCGTCAGTGGAACCGGCGCGTGGAGATTGCGATTTACGCGGACGAAGCCACACGCTTTGGGTCCGCCAACTAGGGACCACCATGCCGCTCTTGCTCGCGATCCTCGCCCTGCTGACGCCGCGCATCACCATCGTGTTGCTGTGGCTCTTCACGCCGTGGTTCGACGGGCTATTTAGTTCCTCGTTGTGGCCGATGCTCGGCTTCATTGTCTTGCCAACGTCGCTGCTGTGGTATACGGTGGTGCTGCACTGGTTCGGAGGAGTGTGGTCACTGTGGGCGTTCGTTGGACTGGCCATCGCGCTGATCATCGACGTCTCGCCGGCGCGTGAGCACCGGCGATTCGTCGGCCGGCGTGCGACTGACGTCGTCACCTAGCTTCGCGGCGGTTTCCCGATTCGCGTATTGGTTGGATGCCGGGTTTCGCATTCCCGGCACCAACCTGCGATTCGGTCTCGATCCGATCCTCGGTTTGATCCCCGGCGGCGGTGACGCCGCTGGCGCCGTTCTTGCTGGGTGGATCGTCATAGAGGCGGTCCGGTTGGGCGCGTCGCGCGCCACACTCTTGCGGATCGCCGGTAACGTGGCGCTCGATGCGGCGTTGGGCGCCGTTCCGTTCATCGGGGATATTTTCGACTTCGCATGGAAAGCCAATCTTCGGAACGTGGCCCTGCTGGAGCGGCATCTGGCGGCGCCGGGTCGGGCGGAACGCGCCGATCGGTCGTTCATCGTGCTCGTAACCTTTGGCGTCTTTGCCATGGTCCTCGGATTGCTCGCGCTGGGGATCCTGGTGACGGTCTGGACATTCCGCGCATTGGGCGTCGCGTGACGAGTAAGGCGCGCTGGTTTTGGCCGCTCGCGATCGCGCTGCTGGTGGCTGACTGCGCCACCAAGCGGGCTGTGGAAAGCCGTCTCAGTGTCGGCGAGCCGAAACCGGTGGTCGGCGAAACGGTGCGGTTTACGCTCTCCTACAACACGAACGCCGCGATGGGCTTCCAGCTGGGCGGCGACTCGCGCCGGCTCGTGCTCTCCGCGCTGACCATCGCGGCGCTGTTGGTGCTGGGCATCCTGTATCACCGCACACGGCCCGCGGACCGGCTCCGCGTCATCGGCGTCGCCCTCGTTGCCGGGGGCGCCCTCGGCAACCTGCTGGACCGGCTGCGATCGTCCGCGGGCGTGGTGGACTTCATCGACGTCGGTGTCGCGAACGTGCGGTTCTGGACGTTCAACGTCGCCGACATGGGCATCACGATCGGCGCGATCCTGCTGATGTTCGCGCTGGGCCGCTGGAGCGGTTACGGCAGGGGATTGAGGCCGTCGCAGACTAGCGACTAGCTTCTGCTCCGTGCCCACAACGGAGCCCCTTCCAATCGCCACTGCGCTCGCCGACCGCTATACGGTCGAGCGAGAGCTGGGCCGCGGCGGCATGGCGACGGTGTACCTCGCCGAAGAGAAAAAGCACGGCCGCAAAGTGGCGATCAAGGTGCTGCGCCCCGAGATCACGGCGGCCCTGGGGACCGAGCGCTTCCTGCGCGAAATCGGCATCGCGGCGCGCCTCGCCCATCCTCACATCGTTCCGCTGATCGACTCCGGCGAAGCCGGAGGACTCCTCTACTACGTCCAGCCGCACGTTCCCGGCGGATCGTTGCGCGAGCGGCTCACGGAGGCGACCCGGTTGCCGCTGAAGGACACACTGCGCATCGCCCAGGAAGTCGGCGCCGGTCTCGACTTCGCGCACCGCAAGGGATTCGTGCATCGCGATGTGAAGCCAGAAAATATTCTGTTCGCCGACGGGCACGCGGTGCTGGCGGATTTCGGCGTGGCGCGCGCGTGCAGTGATGCAGACGCCCAGGGTCTCACCGAAGTCGGGCTGGCGGTCGGGACGCCGGAGTATATGAGTCCGGAGCAAGCGAGCGGCGAGGCGGACCTCGGCACTGCCAGCGACGTCTACAGCCTGGCGTGCGTCGTGTACGAGATGCTGGCGGGCGAGCCGCCGTTCACGGCCACCAGCCCCCGTGCCGTCATGGCGAAGCACGTGACGGAAGCCCCGCGCCCCGTGCGTGGCATGCGCCCCGAGGTGCCCCTGGCCGTGGAGCGCGCGCTGGCGCACGCGCTCGAGAAGGACCCCGAGCAACGCTTTGCCAGCACCGCCGACTTCGTTGCGGCACTGGTCGCTCCGGAAGGCTCGGTCGTGTTGAGTCCCACCGCCACCCGTTCGATCGCCGTGCTGCCCTTCGTCAACTCCAGTCCCGATGCCGAGAACGAGTACCTGAGTGATGGCATCACGGACGATTTGATCGATGCGCTGGCGAAGATTTCAGGGCTGCGTGTGTCCTCGCGCACGTCGGTCTTCGCCTTGAAGGGCAAACCGCTGGACGTGCGCGCGGTGGGAGCGTTGCTGGGTGCGTCCGTCGTCCTCGAGGGCACGGTGCGCAAGTCGGGGGATCGGCTGCGGATTGCCGCGCAGCTCACGTCCACCGACGATGGCCGGCTGCTCTGGTCGCAACGCTACGATCGGAAGCTGGTGGACGTGTTCACGATCCAGGACGAGATCGCCGGAACGATCGTCAGCACGCTGCGCGCGACCATGTTCGCCGACCTCTCCGAGCACGTCCCCCGGCGCTACACCGAAAACATCCAGGCGTACGGCCTGTATCTCAAAGGACGCTACGCCTGGGGGAAGCGCACGAAGGAAGGGGTGGAGGAGGCCGTGCGCTTTTTCGAGCAGGCGATCGCGGCCGATCCGAACTACGCGCCCGCTTACGCGGGATTGGCCGACTCGTACGCGCTGGACGTGGATTACCGCGCGATACCCGTGGCGGATTCGTACGGGCGCGCCAAAGAGTACGCGCGCAAGGCGCTCGCGCTCGACGAAACGGTGCCGTCGGCGCACGCGTCGCTCGCCTGGGCGTTGTTCATCTACGACTGGGAGTGGGAAGGCGCGGAGCGGGAGTTTCGCCGCGCCATCGAGCTGAATCCGCGCTACGCGAGCGCGCATCAGTGGTTCGCGTTTCTCCTGTGCTCGCGCGGCCAGCACGACGCCGCGCTGCTCGAGGCGCACACGTCCCTCGAGCTCGACCCGGCGTCGGTGTCGGTCCGCCGCGCGGTAGGGTGGAATTATCACTACGCCCGCCGCTACGAGACCGCGCACGACCACCTGACGCGTGCCATCGAGATGGACCCGACCGCGGTCGAGACCTACCGGATCCTGGCGCAGAACTTCGCGATGCAGGGTCGGCTGGAGGAGGCAGAGCGCTTGTTTCGAGAGACCCTGCTGCTACCCACCGCGGGCGCATACACGAAGGCAGGATTGGGCTGGGTCCTGGGTCGAGCCGGGAAACGCGCGGAGGCTGAGAGACTGCTGGCGGAGCTCGAGGCGTCGGCCCGCCAGGGCTACGTCTCGCCCGTACCGTTTTCAATGTTGCACATCGGCCTGGGGAATGTGGATCGCGCGCTGGATTGGGCGGAGCGCGCGTATGACGAGCGACGCGGCTGGCTGGCCTATTTCAAGGTGAATCCGCTGCTGGACCCGCTGCGCGACGAGCCGCGGTTCAACGCGTTGCTCGCGAAGATGCGGCTGTAGCTCTACCCCTTCAGGGCCGGGGCGCCGGCCAAGAACGTGTCGATGACCTCATTGCCCACGGTGGGCCGGATGTGCTCCAGCACGATCCGCCCCAGCCGCGGCACGTCCTCTTTGCGAAATCCCGCCGCGGACAGTCCCGCCATCAACGCCGCGGGTCCCGCGACGCCGATCATCTCACCGGTGCGGGCGCCGCTCATCAACGCGCGCCCCATGTAACTCTCATGGTTGGGGATCGCGGCGCGCACCTTTTCGAACGTCGGCTTGTCCACGGCCATGCGCATCGCCATCAGAATCGCGCCGATGCCCTTCTCGGCGGCACCGGGCTCGACTTCGAGATTGGCGACGATCTGCTCGACGAGATCCATGGCCAACAATAAAGACGAAAACGCGGACATGCAAAAGCTAGACGCACAGACGCACAGCGGGATTTGGTAATTGGTCAACGGGACAATCCTCGCGCGGGCTGTCCCGACCACTGCAAACTGACCCCCGCTGTGCGTCTGTGCGTCTGTGCGTCTAGTCTTGGCAGGTCCTAGTTACTGCCCCACTGTGAAGTCTATTCTCTTGAGTACGTTGCCCGCTTCATCCTTGATCTCAACGTGCCACGCGCCCTTCGCGTCGGCGGGTACCGTCTTGCGGCTCCACGTCCTCCACGGCGATCCCCCGATCGTCAGCGGCACATCGCCGACTTGCGTGTCGCCGTAGTACCAGACGTGGTGCAGCGTTTGCCCATCGGCGCCCGTCGCGCGCATCCAGAGCACGATCGTCCCCACCGAGTCAGGAAACGCGGTCCCCGTATCCTGGGGCGCGCGGTCCACGACCGAGCGCGCCAATACTGCTTCGACGGTCGCGGAACTGGCTGCCGCTGGAGGAGCAGCAGGCGCGGCCGCGGCGGTGGTATCCTGTGCCACGACGGGTCCCACGATGCCGGCCAGCAGCCCCAGCGTGAGTAGCGCTTTCATGCAGACACTCCCTGGTTGATGGTAGCACGTTCTACTGCCTTCCGGCTGCGGCGTTCCAGCGAGGCGCCAAGGAAGGCGGCGATGAGACAACCCAACAACGTTCCGGCCATCTGAAAACCGAGCTGGTACTCGAGTTGAATCCAGTGACACTTGGGGGCGAAGATCGGACCGACGAGCCGCCCGCATCGGTCTTGCGAGAACGCGAAGCCCCAGCTCGCGGCGAGGCCAAACACCAGCGGCAACAGCGCGATGAAGAAATGACGGAACATGAGTTTCATCGGCCACGCTCGATGTGCCAGCGATCCATAACGCGATCTCCTTCGATCACCACGTATTCGTCGAAATGCGCTTCGGTCAGACAGGAGTGATTCGGCATGATCTCGATTTGCTGGCCGACGGTGAACTTTCCCTCGATCGCGGCAGACGCGGCGGCGCGAATCACGCCGTGCTCCTGCGACACCGACGCCACCGCCAGCTCCGGATGGCCTTTCACCTCGCCGAACACAGGCGCGAGTCCGAGATGGCTGGGTCCCAGATCCTTGGAGAGCGAGAGCGCGCCGGCGTCCACCACGAAATGCGAAGCGCCGGGCTGGTGGGAGACGACCGTCGCCAGCACCGACACGGCGACGTCCCGCGGCTCGCAACACCCGATCAGAACCATGGTTCGGTCGTAGAAGATGTAGTTCCCCGGCCGCGCTTCTGTGACGCCCGTCAAGTCTTTTGCGGCCACCATCGCGGGGGTCGAGCCGACACTGACCGCGCGGACGGGTAACCCGTCTTTACGCAGCAATTCCGCGAACCAGGCCATGACCTGGCGCTCCTGCTCGGCAACGTGTGCCGCTTCATCCCTGGTGCGCGTGCGATACGCGTGACCCGAATGGCTGAGAATGCCGTCGAACGTGATCCCCCGCTCGGCGCCGAGCTCCCGCGCGACCTCGAGCGCGTAGCGGGACGAGGGATCGACCCCGGCGCGGTGGTACCCGCAGTCCACCTTCAACCAGACGTGCAGGCTCGTGCCGGATAGCGCGCGTGCCGTGTCGAGGTCGTCGAGTACCACGCGCACCGTCGCCCCTCCCGCGGCGATGCGCTTGACATGCGGGACATGCGAGCGATCCAGCGGGAACGCCCACGTCAGATCGGTGAAGCCGCCGCGCGCGAACGCCTCCGCTTCGAACAGCGTCGAAACCGTCACGCCATTGGCGCCATGCGCGAGCTGGCGACGTCCCAGCTCGAGACATTTGTGCGTCTTGATGTGCGGCCGCAGTGCGACGCCGAGTCGCTTCGCGCGGCCCGCCATCTGCGCGAGGTTGCGTTCCATCACGGCGCGATCGAGCAGCAGGGCGGGGGTTTCGACGTCGATCATGCGGGTCTCCGAACAAGTACTCGGGCCTTGTTGCCGATCGGCACGGTTCGAAACAGCGCGTACTGCAGCGGATTGATGGCGTACGTCTCCCAGACCTCGAGCACCAGCCCGGCCGTGCGCGCAGCGTACGCGAACGAGGCCCGGCAAAACTCCTGCACGTGACCCGGCACGTACGTCGGCGCGTACCGGCGGCGGTGCATGCGCAGCCGGTCGAGCAACCGGCGCAGCCGTGCATCGAATGCGTCGATATTGGGGAATTCGAGCACGCCGATGCCGCCGGGCTTCAAGAGTCTGCGAATCTTCGCGAGGGCCCCCACGGGATCGGGGAGGTGCTCCAAGACATGCGTGAGTACCACGCAGTCCCACGCCTCGCTCACGCCGTCATATGCCGTGATGTCCGACGCTTCCACGTCCAATCCCAGGGTCTCGCGCACCAACGTCACGTGTTCGGGAAACAGCTCGACGCCTTTGACCGTCCATCCGTCCTCCCTCGCGAGCCAGAGCACCGTGCCGTCGCCGCATCCGAGGTCGAGCATTCGACCGGGCCGGGCGTTATGTCGCCTGATGAAGTCGTAAGTCTGACGATGGCCGCGGTTTTGACGCGTGGGAGCGCGCGGGTCCACACGGGTCAGGATGTATTTCTCCTGATTGACGCCGGTGCGGGTGTCGTAGACCACGAGCTGGCACTTCTGACACCGATAGAATTTGAACTGGCGGTGATCGCCCTGGGTGTAGAACTGCTTCAACGCATCGGAACCGCAGAGCTTGCACGTCACCGCACGAGATGGAAGGCGGTCTGGCGACGCAGAATCCAGCGCATCGTCCCGTCCGCGCCGAGCTCCGCGTCTTCTTCCTGTGCGGAGCGCACCGGCTGGCCGCCCCATTCAGGGACCGGTGTGGTGGCCTGTAGCTCGATCGAGAACCACGTCGCCGGCAGCAGGGGAACATCGCCGCGACCCGGCACGCCTTCCTGGTGATCCCACAGGCCGATCAACGGGCCGGCGCCGTGCCCCCGGTCGCCGATCGGGTGGGTGTAGATCGTGCCGTTGATGCCGGCGCCTCGCATCGCGCCGAGGGCACTGGCGAGTACGTCATTCCCGGTCCGTCCCGGGCGCATCTCGGCGAGCAGAACGTCCTGGAGCCGGTTGGAGTTCAGCAACGCGCGTTTCAATCCTTCCGGCGCGTCCCGTTCGCCTGCGCGCAGGACGTAGCCCATGTGCTGCGTGTCGGTGTTCAAGCCGAGCGCGGTGATCCCAAAGTCGCAGTGCAGCACGTCGCCCCGCTGAATCACCACCGCGTCAGCGCTCGCGCTCAGATCCTGGCCACGGCGCTGTACGTCCACGTCGGTGTGGAACCACGTCCCCAGGCCGAGGTCGTTGACCCGTTGCCGCATCCACCAGACGACGTCGTCCGTCGTGGTCGTACCGGGTGTGATCACCTTGTTCGAGAAGGCGGTGTCGATGACCGCCCAGACGACTTCCATCAGGCGCGTGTACACGGGCAGCATGCCCGGTGCGCGGATCGACTGATAATCGAGCGGCAGCCGCTCGGCGCGCACGACTCGCGCGAGATAGCCCGGCGGCAACGTGCGCGACAACTGCTCCCATTCACCCGCGGACAGGCCGTCGGAGAACGCGTGTGTGTGTGAGATATCCACCGCGATCGTCTTCGGATCGCGCTCGCGCACCAGGCGGGCCAGGAGGTCCCATTGACCCTGGCCGACCAGCTCGGGCCGCCGGCCGATCGAGGGGTCTACAGTGTCGCGTGCCACGTAGGCGTCGTACACCCCGCCTTGAGATCCACCGCCCAGCGCCAACCGCTCTACTCCCCGGTCCCCGCGATCGGTGAACACGTAGATCGTGCGGCGCCGCGCGAACAGAGTGGTCGGCGAGACGAGGGACCAAAAGATCGGGTCTTCGTTGTACTCGCGCATCGCGATGATCCACATCTCGACGCCGTTTTGCCGCATCAGCCGCGGCAGAACCGAATCGAGGCGGTACTGCAGCCATTGCTGCTGGATGACTGCCTGCTCGCGCAGGGTGCCCAGGGGGCGTGTTGCCGTCGTTGTGAGTTGCGGCGCCGGGCTTTGAAGCAGGAGCGCGGCGAAGAGCAGTGTCGGCGTCATTACGCGGATACCAGGTTAGGGATTATCGATGTGGCGGCCCGTCACCTCCACTCGCCGCATCCGCTCGATCCTGCCCGATGCTCCCACGAATGCCGACGCGGCCCAGCCGGTGAGGCCGACGATGATCGCCCCGAGCGTCGCCGACCAGAGTCCAGCGATGTGGAATCCGGGGACCAGCCACGCGGCGATGCCGAGCGAGATGCCGTTCACGATCAAGACGAACAGCCCCAGCGTCAGGACCGTCAGCGGCAGGGTGAGGATGAGAATGACGGGGCGGATCACCGCGTTGACGAGGCCGAGTAACAATGCGGAGACGATCAACGACCCTGTGCCCGTGATCACGATTCCCGGAAGCAGTTGGTCGGCGACCCACAGTCCCAGGGCGGTGATCAGCAACCTGATGAGGAAGCCTTTCATGGGTCGGAAGATAACCCCGCGACGAACCGGGCGGTCATCCCCGGCCGCGCCTGCACGCCCAGTTTGGCGTCCAGCAGAATGGCGCCCGACATCGAGTCTCGGCCCGCCCAGGCCAGCGACACGCCGGCGAACGGCCCCAGATCGGCGGGCCAGCCGCTGACGATCGCCTGCTCCGGCTGACCGAACCAGCTCACCGCGAGCGTTTCCGCGCGAGGCGCGCGAAACACGATCCGGCCGCGGAACACGCATGCGCGACCCACGACGACCGTGGCGGTGTCGAGCGTGATGTCGGACAGCCGGAAGCGGTCGCTCATCGCCGGCGCATCGGGGAAGGTGAGCGTGTCGCCGCGCGCGACCACCCAGTGGCCCGCGTAGGGGACGGAAAAGCGGCGCAGGCGGTCGAACTGATGGCCCGAGCACGGATCTCGCGGGCCACACGCGGCGGCGGACAGCACCACGCCGGCCAGGACTGCCGCCCCTCCCCGCATCAGTGGTTCGTCGTGTCGCTCGCCACGGAGTCGGCGCGGAGCGCGCGCGCGCTGGCGGAATCCGCCGATTTCATCGCGCGCCCCACCGCGCGCGCGTTTGGAATCTTCGAATTCGCCAGGATGCTGTCCTTCTGGCGCTGGGTAAGCGTATCCCGGTTCACGGTTTGATCGGACGTACCAGCGCCGCACGCCACGATGACGCAGAGCGGAACGACCAGGAGGATTGATTTCATGGCTCGCAACGTTAACAATCTGCCCTACGCTTGCCAACTCACGTGCTCAAACGGGAGAGAACATGCGCCGTTTGCTTCTTGCCGTCTCGCTCCTACCCTTTTTGGCGTGCCGTGAACCATCCCTTGCCGACCGACTGTCATCCGGCAACTGGGTCGACCTGACGTATTCCTTTGACTCGACCACCATCTACTGGCCCACGGCACAGCCGTTCCACCTGACGGTGATTTCCGCGCGGCGCCTCCCGGCCGGCTACTACTACGCGGCGAACAATCTGTCGGCCGCCGAACATGGCGGCACGCATCTTGATGCGCCGGTCCATTTCGTCGAAAAGAAGCGCAGCACCGACCAGATTCCGCTCAGCCAGTTGATCGGCGATGCAGTCGTGATCGACGTGCGCCGGCAGGCGGACTCGAGCGCCGACTATCGCGTGCACCAGTCCGACATCACGGCGTGGGAGGCGGCCAACGGCGAAATCCCGCCGGACGCGATCGTATTGATCCGGACGGGGTGGGGCAGCCGCTGGCCCGATCGCGCGCGCTACCTCGGCACGACCAAGACGGGGACGGCAGGCGTTGCGGAGCTGCATTTCCCGGGGCTGGACCTCGATGCGGCGCGCGCGCTGGTGCGCCGCCGGGTGAAGGCCGTCGGCATCGACACGCCGAGCATCGATTACGGCCAGTCCACGAGCTACCAGGTGCATCGCCGGCTGTTCGCGTCGAACGTGCCCGCGTTCGAGAACGTCGCCAATCTCGACCAGCTGCCGGTGACGGGCGCCTTCGTGATCGCGCTGCCGATGAAAATCGGCGGCGGCAGCGGCGGCCCGCTGCGCATCGTGGCTCTGCTGCCCTAGGAAAGCGTGGCGCGGGGGTGACGGGCTAGGGCGCGCCCACGCGAGGGCGCTCGGCTTGGTCCATGCGCCTGCCGGCGCCCTCGCGTGACTGCGCCCAACGCCCGTCACCCCCGCGCCACGCCCTTTCTACGTAGTCGGCAGTCCCTTGCGCATGAGCTCCTCCATCACGTCGCCGAACCGGTCGACCTCCGCGAGCGTCGTGTAGACGTTCGGCGTGATCCGCAGGCAGTTGAATTCGGGATGCGCGATGGGCGTGACGATGATGCGATGGCGGTCGAAGAGATACGCGGTGACTTTTCCCACGTCGAGCTGGCCGGGTGTGAACGACGCGAGACCGCAGGACTGGGCCGGATCGTACGGCGTCAGGATCTTGACGCCGGGGATGGGCTCCAGTCGCTTCGCCCAGCGGTCGCGGAGGAAACGCAGCCGCGCCGCCTTCCGCTGCGGTCCCAGCCCATCGAGAAAGTCCAGCGCCTCGACGATCGCGTTGTGGTTCGCCGCCGGGTGCGTCCCGATCTCCTCGAACTTGCGCACGTTGTCGTTCATCTCGGGTGGCGCCGCCATCATCGGCCAGATCTTGCCGATCTTGGCGCGCCGCACGTAGAGGAACCCGGTGCCGATCGGCGCAGTGAGCCACTTGTGCAGGCTGGTGCCGTAGTAGTCGCAGTCGAGCTCGTCACGATTGAAGGGGAAATGCGCGTAGGCGTGCGCGCCGTCCACGATCACTTCGATGCCGCGTGCGCGCCCCAGCTGACAGATCTTCTTCACCGGGAAGATCTGACCGGTGAGGTTGGTGATGTGACAGATATGGATCACCTTCGTGCGCGGGGTGAGGGCTGCCTCGATGCGCCGCGCGAGGTCGTCCTGGGTGGGCGGCGGCACCGGGAAGGTGATCTGCTTGAGGACGATGCCGTCGCGCCGCTCGCGCTGCTTCCACGTGGTGATCATCCGCGGGTAGTCCTGCGTCGTCGTCAGCACTTCGTCGCCGCGCTGCAGCGGTAACCCCAGCTGAACGATCTCCAGCGCCTCGCTCGCGTTGCGCGTGATTGCCATCTCTTCGACATCGCAGCCGAAGCTGGCCGCCAGGCGGCGCCGCACCGCCTCGATCGTCGGCTCGATCCAGCCCCACATGGTGATCGCGGGCGCCTGGTTCGAGACGGCGAGATAGCGCTGGAACGCGGCGTTCACGACGCGCGGGCTGGGCGCGACACCGCCGTTGTTCAGGTTGATCATGCCGCGGTCGATGTCGAAGGCCTGCTGAATCTCGCGCCAGAAATCCTCGTCCTGCGCGACGTCGGCGGCGCTGCGGCCGTCCACATTGCGCACGGCCGGCAGGATGCGCGCCAGCGCGTCGCTCTTGAGCGCGGGAAGGGTGGCCGTGGCGGCAAACAGCGATCCGAGAAAACGGCGGCGAGTAGGCATCAGGAGCCTCGGGTGAGACGGCGGATCAGCACCGTATACGCGAGCACGTTGACGACAAGGACGAATGTACCAAGCAGGACCTGCACGCGGGACGTGAGTCCCGACGGGTACATCGCGGGCAACAGGTAGTGTTCGACGAATCCGCCGCTATACCCTTCTTGGCCTGCCTTGGCGCGGAGGGTGTTCTCCAGCGGTGTGAGCGGGCAGATCCAGCCCCGGTACTCGATGAGGATCCCCCAGACAGCACAGGGAATGTGGAGCGTCGCCACCCAGCGCCACCGCCAAGCGAGGAAGCCGCCGAACAGGATGAACAGAATGAACAGCGCATGGAAGACGACGACGGCATTGGCGAGCAGCCGATAGAGCACCCGTAGGTAAT
>JBOHSJ010000107.1:0-10743 GCA_050733035.1 Gemmatimonadales bacterium
GCACGTCACCCACCAGCATCGCGAACGGCGCCACGATCGCGGCGAATGCCCAGCCACGATCGAGAATCGCGAACAGCATCACGCCGATCACGTAGGAGGAGAAGCCGTTGCCGGGGAGCGCGATGCCATAGCGGCGGCTGAACGCTGCAACGAGGATCAGCAGAGCGCCGGCGAGCGGCAGATTGTCGCCGGCCGGCACGGTGCCCTTGGCGAGGGCGGCAAGCCCCGCGCCGAAGCTGACGAGTGCGGCGAGAGAAACGACCGCACGGACGAAGAGTGCCCGCCGCATAAGGCTGTCGCGCAAGGTCGGCGCCGTGGCGCGGCATGTCAAGCGCGACTATCGTTTACGCCATGACCGTCACAATTGAATACTGCGTCATCTGAAACTACGAACCTCGGGCCACCGGTCTGGCGGCCGAGATCCGCAACGCTTACCCCCACGCTGAGGTGCGCCTAATTCAATCTTCCGGCGGCGTCTTCGAGGTAGACGTCGATGGACGGCGCGTGTTCTCCAAGAAATCGTTGAAGCGCCACGCCGAGCATGGTGAAGTCGTGCGCTTGATTCGCGAGGCGGCCGCCGGAAAGCAGTGAGAATTGCCATCTCCACCGGCGGCGGCGACGCACCCGGATTGAATGCCGTCATTCGCGCCGCCGTGCTCACCGCGGTGCATCGTGGCTGGGAGTGCCTCGGCATCAAACGCGGATTCGGCAGCCTGCTCGGCGAAGAACCCCCCATTCCACTCGGTCCTCAGGAAGTCCGCGGCATCACGCACCTCGGCGGCACGATTCTCGGCACTTCGAACCGGGGCAATCCGCTCAAGTGGCGTTACCAGCGGCCCGACGGCTCCTGGGACGAGCGCGACCGGACGCAGGAGCTGTTCGACTCCTTCCGCGCCAACCGTCTCGACGCCCTGATTGCGATCGGGGGCGAGGGCACGCTGGGGATCGTGCACGAGCTCTGGAAAAAGGGGCTCCCTGTCGTCGGCGTCCCCAAGACGATCGACAACGACGTGGGCGGCACCGTCGCGACGTTCGGATTCGACACTGCGGTCGCAACCGCGACCGACGCGATCGACAAGGTCCATTCGACGGCGGAAAGCCATGAGCGCGTCATGGTCGTCGAGGTCATGGGCCGCCACGCCGGCTTCATCGCGCTCAACGCCGGCATCGCCGGCTCCGCGGACGTCATCCTGATTCCCGAAATCCCGTTCGACATCGACAAGGTCTGCGACAAGATCCGACGGCGCGAAGGGGAGGGACGGCATTTCAGTATCGTCGTCGCCGCGGAGGGCGCGGTCCCGAAGGGTGGCACGGTATCGCTCATCGATCCCGAGCACGCGCGGCTCGGCGGCATCGCCGACAAGGTCGCCCACTCGATCGAGCAGATGACCGGGAAGGAAACGCGCTCGCTGGTGCTCGGGCATCTCCAGCGCGGCGGGGGTCCAACCACGTTCGATCGCCTGCTCGCGCTGCGCTTCGGCGCCGCCGCGGTGCGTCTCGTCGCTGAGCGACAGTTCGGAATGATGGTCGCGCTGCAGCCACCGCGCATTGTGCCCGTGCCATTAGCCGAAGCGATCGCGACGCCGCGGCGCGTCCCGCTCGATTCCGACACGATTGCCACCGCGCGCGATCTGGGTATCAGCTTCGGAGACTGAACGGACACCTGTCGCTGTAGGCGGACAGTCCCGCCGCCAGGCGGATCAGCCTATCTCGTTGTAACGCAATCACCTACAGAATATCGTCGATCTGGCACGCCTCTTCCCTATACGGACGCCAACAGGAGGCAGCCATGAAACGCATGCTCATTATGGTCGGATTGCTGCTTGGCCTTGCGACGGGTGTCGCGCAGGCGCAAACCCGCGTCGGCGTCTCGCTCAGTTTCGGGGATCCGTACATCGGTGGTCACGTGGTTATTGGGCGGCCCTATTACCATCGATACGCGCGTCCCCATTACTACCGCTACCGTCCCGCACCCATAATCGTCGTTGCTCCTCGTTATTATCGCGCGCCGCGAGTGGTCGTGGTGCGGCCGCACCGCCGGCACTATCGCCGCTGGTAGCCTCACC
The DNA here is from genome assembly GCA_050733035.1 of Gemmatimonadales bacterium. GTDB lineage: Bacteria > Gemmatimonadota > Gemmatimonadetes > Gemmatimonadales > GWC2-71-9 > 20CM-2-65-7. The sequence goes on from JBOHSJ010000107.1 coordinate 2,067, forward strand.
CCGTAAATCGTCCCCCTCTCCGCTTAGCGGAGAGGGGGTAAGGGGGTGAGGACGCGTCTATATTCCCGCAGTGCGTATCTCCCGCGACCACTTCCTTCCCCCCGACCCACAGGCTTTCCTCGCGGCCGAGCCCTCCACTGGCCGGGTCATCGTCATCGCGCCGACTCGCGCAGCCTGTGAAACGATTGAGCTCGCCCTCGGACTGAACCTCGAGACGCTGCTCGAGCGTGAGCATGGGGAGGACATTCGCCGGCTGGCGGGATCGGGCCAGGGGTTTGGCATTGTCGCGGGCACCGGCACCGGCAAGACGCTGGCCATCCGCAGCATGGCCGAAACGATTCTCAAGGCGCCGCTGAAAGTCGGCGTCGTCAACCGCGAGCGCGAAGCCACGCCCGAAACCCCGACCTGGAACGTCGTCATCATCACGACCGGAATCGCGCGCCGCTGGTTCCAGGACGGTCTCATCACCGCGCAGGACACGCTGGTCGTGGATGAAATCCATCAGACCTCCGCCGAGATGGAGCTGTGCCTCGCGTTGGGGAAGCGCGCGCGCTGCCGCTTCATCTGGCTCTCGGCCACGGTGGACCCCAGCTTCTATTCGGAGTACCTCGTTTCCGCCGAAGTGCTCGAGACCCGGGCGTTCGACCCCGCCAAGGCTGCGCAGGTAAATGTCCTTGCCCAGCAGCCGCTGGAATTCCTGAACGATCGCTTCGTCAAACGCGTGATGCGGGAACGGCGCGGAGTTGCGGTCTTCGTCCCGACGCGCGCCGAGGTCGAGCAGATCGCCAAAGAGCTCGGAGACCGCTGGCCGAATCTCGCCACCGCGTTCTACCACGGCGGTGAGCCGATCCGCGTGATTCGGCCTTTTCTTGACGGTTTGGTCAAACGTCCATTCCTGCTCGCGATGACCGCGGCCGGTCAGTCCGCCCTCAACATTCGCGGGCTCGACACGGTGGTCATCTACGACGCCCGCTATACGAACGTCGTGGAGCGCGGGAAGAACGTCCTCACGAGGGCCTACCTCGGCGCAAACGAAATCCTACAAATGGCTGGGCGCGTCCACGGGCGCGTGCAGCACGGCGAGGTCTACATCCTGAGCGACCGCGACCTCGCGTTTGAGGATCTTCGACCCACAGCGCCTGAATTCCAGCTCGCCGGGGATGCGGAGCGGGTGGCCATCACATGCGCCGCTATCGGCGTGGATGCCACGGAGCTCGATTTGCCGGTGCCCCTCGACCGCCGCGCCTATCGCGATAGCGTCGCTCTGCTAACCGAGCGCGGGCTCATAGAGCGCGGCCGGTTAACGAGTTACGGCCGCGAAGTGGAAGCGATGCCGGTGGAGCGGCCGTGGGGGGAGATGCTCTATCATGCGGAGCCGCCGCTCGTCCCGGTCGTTGCCGTCGCCTCCAACATCGAGTCGCTGCACCGCATGACGCGCGAGGAGCGGCAGCTCGGCGGCCTCATAGTCCCCGGGTCCGACCACATCACGGCCTACAACGTCTACGCGGAGGCGGTGAACAAGCACGGCTATCTGGGCGAGGTGTACGGTCTGCCGCGTCATCTGTTCCGCGAGGACGAGATCGAGCGCTGGGCCGAGGAGCGAGGCGTGCTGGTGAAGGCCATCGAGGATATAGCCCTGGGGACTGCGTCGGTCTATCGCCAGCTCGAGGTGCCCCTGCCGCCCAAGCTGCCCTACGGCGACCGCAAGACGCTCGAGCTTTTTGCTGACCTTTTGGCCAAGATCATGCCGTTCGACCTGGTGATCGACGAGCAGACGGCGGACGGGCGCGAGGCACGCGTGAGCCGGAGCTCGGTGTGCGGCAGTTGGGGCGCGATCGCCGGGACCTTGCGGTACTTCGCGGACCGCTTCGGCGTCCCGCGCGCCAGCATCGAGGGAACGCAGGTAGCAGAGCGCGCGATTCGCCGGTATGCCCGCCGCGGACGGCCCGACGTCGTATTCGAGCGCCAGCGCCGCCGCGAGGGTCTGATGATCGTGCGCACCGTGGACTACTTCGGGTTCACGCTCGATCGCGAAGTCGAGCCGTTGCCCAGCCCGTTTCCTGACGACCTCGCCGACTCGGCGCGCGGTGCGCTGGTCGAGGCCGCACTCGCCGGCGAGACCCCGCATCCCGATCAGGGGAAAGTGCGGCGCGCGTTGGAGCGCTTCGGTTACTACTGGCGACGCTCGGGGGGCGGGCTGACCCAGGCGGACAGCAGCCAGCTCAAAGCCCAGATCGCGGCGCAGCTGAGCGGCGTGACGTCTTGGGATTCCTTCATAGGCGCGCGAATCGTCCTCGATCCGGATAGCGCCATTCCCGAGGCGGAACGCCACCGTCTCGATGCCCTGCCCTCGTCGGTGTTCCTGTATGGCGATCGCGTTCCGGTGGATTACGACGTCGAGCAAGGAGTGGGAGGCGTGGTCAGGCTGCGGCTCAAAGAAGGCCAGGCTCGACGCCTGCATCCCAGGGACCTGCCGCCGTTCGACCGCCCGGTCCGCTATACGGTAACGCGCGGCAAACATGAAGCCGTGCGAGCGAGTTCGCTCGACGAGCTGCGATCGGGTCTGCGGAATCTGGGCAGCGCGCATCGCGCGCGGGTGATGCGCGGCGGACGCCGCCCTCGCCGCCGCTAGACTTCGGTCAGGTCCAGGAGCGCCAGCCAAAGAGCGTTGTACGCGTCACGCACATCAGCCAACGGAACGCCGGTGGCAAGCGCGGTGGCGCAACCATCCACAACTGCGGCGCGAGCGGCATTCTCGAAGCCCGGGTTCCTGGCCGATCGGTCAATCAGACCGGCGGCGCACAGGCTGAGCCAGGCACGGGCCGTCCCATCTTCTGCCTGACGACGCAGCTCCTCCCAGCAGGCGTCCACGCTTCCCATCCCCGATCGGCCTCTCCCCGCCAGCGCGCGACGAATCGCACTATCCCGGGCATCTGCGATCTGAGACGCGGCGGCTCGCAGCAGGCGGCCGCGCGATGCGTAGTGATAGAGGATCAGGCCCTTCACCACGCCAGCGCGGCGGGCGACGGCCTCGAGCGTGAAGCCTTCGACGCCCGAGCGCTGCAGTGTCTGAACGGCGGCCGAGAGAATGGTCGCGCGCGTGGCGGTAGCGTCTTTGGGCACGTTATTGTCCTGACGGTCAATAATGGGAGTGTGGCCTGAAGACGCAAGACGAAACAAACCAGCAACCTTTTGCCCCATGCCCGAGTCTCATCTTGACACGACCCTAACACCATGGCTGTACGGAATGAAACCTTGGAGCCCCCAGTTTTGTATGAGGATAACCAACCAATGATCGACAAACCTGTCGCCCCTGCGGGCACCGTTCCCGGTACGTTTTCTCCCCTCGTTCGAGCGGTCATCGACTCGGTGAGCGAGGGCATCGTCATCTTCGATCAGCAGGGTCGCGTGCTTTTTGCCAACGCGTCCGCGCGGCGAGCTATCGACGGTCAGAACGGCGATGTACGCAACCGACTCCAAACCCTCGGTGCCAGATTCTCTCCCTTGAAGAACGGCGCCCAGAGCCTCGGTGAAGCAGCGATTCTTCCTCCGGCCGGTCCGCTTACGCTCGCTGAACGCGAACGCCAAGCTATCACCGACACACTGCAGGACACGAGCGGCAAGCTCGCGGAGACCGCGCGACGTCTCGGCATCAGCCGAACGACGTTGTGGAGGCGTCTCAAGTCCTACGGCCTGGACGGCTTTCGCGCCTCGCCATAGGCTCCTAGCTTCCCCGGGGGATGACCCCCCCGGCCCCCGCGTCGCCGTCACCGTTCGTCATTGAGGAATACGTCCGCTGGTCGGACGTAGACTTCGCGGGGATTATTTTTTACGGCTCCTACGTGCGGCTGTTCGAGATAGCCGAGACGGAGATGTTCCGGCACTGCGGGCTCGCCTACGCCAGGATGTTCGACCAGTACGACATTTTCCTGCCGCGGAAAGCCGTGCAGAGCGAGTTCTACTGGCCCGCCCGGCTCGATGACCGGTTACGCATCGCCGCGTACGTCGGGAAAGTCGGCAACAAGTCGCTCACACTGCATTTCGACGTCCTCAGAGCGGACAAGCACGCCCTCGGCGCGGCCGGGTGGATGGTGCTGGTGTGCGTCGATCGCAAGCGGCTGAAGCCAACGCCGCTGCCGGCGGGATTGATCGCGGCGCTTGCGCCGCACACACTGAGTCCCGAAGCCGCGCGGACATCGTTGGGAGTCGCGCTATCTCCGCGCTAAAGTTCGCCCCGGCGCTCCTCTTGCTGCTGGCTTGCGGGAAGAACGACGACACCGAGCCCCCGCTTCTGCTGCACGCCACGGTCGCATTCCCGCCGAAAGACACGATCCTGCTCGACTTGCCGGCCGAGTCGCGCCAATGCAGTGACCGGCGGTCGCTGCTGGTAGAATCGCTGAGCCCTGAGGGCAGCGGCGTGCTGCTGCGCCTGCGCTATGGCGACAGTCTGACGTCGGATTCATTCCCGATCGTGATCCCCGGCGACACGGCCACGGTCCCAGCCGCGGTTGTCGCGATCCGGTTCTTCGTCCGCGACGTCCCCCGCGGCTATGTCCTCGACAGCGGTACCGTCGCGGTCCGCCGTGAAGGAAACACGATCACTGCGCGCACCGACGGTGTGGGGGTCGAGAGCGGGATTCGCATCCCGGCGCGCCTCGAGTACCGCGACGTTCCGATCGGGACCGACACGGTGTCCTGCAGCTACCAGCCGTGACGAATCCCGACATCCGCGTCGGGTTGATCGGCGCGGGGTTCGCGCGTCGCGTGCAGCTGCCCGGGCTCGCGTTCGTCCCCGGAACGAAGGCCACCGCCATTGCCAGCGCTCATCGCGGCAACGCCGAAGCCGTTGCACGCGAGTTCGGACTGCCGCACGTCTTCGCCGACGGTACCGAGCTGGCCCGCTCGACGGATGTGGACCTGGTGATCGTCTCGTCCACTCCCGACTCTCACGCGCGTTACGCCATCGCCGCGCTCGAGGCGGGGAAGCACGTGCTGTGTGAAAAACCGATGGCGATCGACGCGTTTGAGGCTGCCCAAATGGTGGCAGCATCTGAACAGCATCGCGACAGGTTGGCGTGGATTGACCACGAGCTGCGCTACGAGCCCAATCGGCGTCGCGCGCGTGAGCTGATCCGGTCGGAGGCCATCGGCGAGCTGCGACACGTGGAGTTGTCGCTCAAGCCGTACCTCCGCGGCGACGGCCGGCCCCAGGCGTCCGCTGCGCCGTGGAGTTGGTGGTTCGACGCCGCGCGTGGCGGCGGCATTCTGGGGGCAGTCGGATCACACCTCATCGACCTGTTTCGCTTCTGGAGCGGCAGCGAGATCTCCCACGTCGCCGGGTTGGCCGAGACGTTCGTCAAACAGCGCACAGACGAGACGGGCGCCGCGCGACACGTGACCGCCGACGACTTCGCGAGCTGCGTGCTGCGCAGCGCGAGTGGTGCCGTCGCGACGATCACGCTGAGCGCCGTTGCGCACCACGGTCCGGGACATTTCGGCCAGGTCACGGGCAGCGAGGGGACGCTGCAGCTCAGTGGCGAGACCAAGCTCGAGCTGGGAAAGAGCGGCGGACCCGTCGAAGACATTTCCGCTCCTGACGATCTCTGGGAAAAGACCAAGCCCAACAACATGTGGGCGCGGTCGTTCGTCCGGCTGATGCGCGAGATGGTTCATGTGATCCGCGGCGGGACGCCGCAAGGCGAGCCGGCCACGTTCCGCGATGGCTGGCAGGTGCAGCGCGTGCTCGACGCCGTCCGCGGCGGCCGCGGTGTCCAGTTAGATTGAGTCCCGTGGAACAGACCTACTTCAGAAAGGGATTCGGTCTCAAGGGCGCCATCGAAGGCGCTCTGACCGCGGACTACCATAGCCGGGTGGTGGATGCCATCCGGGCGTCGGGCTATGCGTTGGAACTCGGCGATCTCACGTTCCGGTTGGCCGGCGAGTTCGGCTTCTGCTATGGTGTGGACCGCGCCGTGGAGTACGCCTACGAAACCCGCACGAAATTCCCCGGCAAGCGCACGTTCCTCGTCGGCGAAATCATTCACAATCCGCACGTCAACCAGAAGCTCGCAGCGATGGGCGTCGAGTTTCTGCACCGGCCCGAGGGACGGGACGCGGAGTTCGACTTCGGCACCGTCACCGCGGACGACGTGGTGATTCTGCCCGCGTTCGGCGTCACCGTGCGGGACTTCGAGCGGCTGCGGGCGATTGGCTGCGTGCTCGTGGATACGACGTGCGGGTCGGTCTTGAACGTGTGGAAGCGCGTCGAGTCGTATGCGCGCGACGGATTCACCGCCTTGATTCACGGCAAGAACTATCACGAAGAGACCAAAGCGACCTCGAGCCAGGTGAACAAGTATCCCGGTGGCAAGTACCTGGTGGTCCGCGACATGACAGAGGCCCGGGTGGTCTGCGATTACATCGAAGGCAGGGAGCAGGGAGCAGGGAGCAGGGAGCAGTTCGTCCAGCAGTTCAAGGGAAAGATGTCCCCCGCCTTCGACCCGGATCGCGACCTGCAGCGGGTGGGCGTGGCGAATCAGACGACGATGTTATCGGGCGAGTCGCTCGCGATCGCGGCAGAAGTAAGGAAGAGCATGGCCCGCCGCTGGGGCGAAGCCGCGGCCAACGAGCACTTCCGCACGTTCGACACGATCTGCTCGGCGACGCAGGAGCGGCAGGACGCCGTGCTCAAGCTGATCGCCGAGCCGCTGGACTTGATGGTCGTGATCGGCGGCTACAACTCGAGCAACACGACGCATCTGGCGGCGATCTGCAAAGAGAAGGTCACAACCTACCACATCGAAGACGCGGCCTGCATCGATATGGAGAACGGCAGCATCCGCCACCGGCCGGTAGGGATCCATACCTCGGAGGAACGCCACGAGAACTGGCTTCCCGCTGGGCCGCTCAGGATCGGGATTACCGCCGGGGCCTCGACGCCGAACAACAAGATCGGAGAAACCATCGAACGCATAGCCGCCCTTCGCGGCTAGCGGGTTTCGGGTATATTTCGGGCCTTATGTCGCTGTCCCGTTTCCATCCCGTCATTGAGCGGTGGTTCTCCAACCGGTTCGCAGAGCCCACCGAGCCGCAGCACCGCGCCTGGCCGCTAATCCAGCAGGGCAGCGACGTACTCATCGCCGCACCAACCGGATCAGGTAAGACGTTCGCGGCATTCCTCTCGGCGATCGACGGACTGGTGCGACAAGGACTCAACGGCGAGCTGCGCGACGAGACGCAGGTCGTCTACGTCTCGCCGCTGAAGGCGCTCTCCAACGACGTGCAGAAGAACCTGTCGGAGCCACTGGCTGAAATCCGCGCCACGCTGGCGGAGCAGGGGCTGTCCGACGTCGAGGTACGGACACTCGTCCGCACGGGCGACACACCGCAGTCCGAGCGGCAGGCGATGATCAAGCAGCCCCCGCACATCCTCGTCACCACGCCGGAATCGCTCTATCTGATTCTCACGTCCGAGCGCGCCCGCGAGATGCTGCGGTCGGTGCGGACGGTGATCGTGGACGAGATCCATGCGGTCGCGCGGGACAAGCGGGGCAGCCATCTGGCACTGACCCTCGCGCGGCTCGAGGCGTTGATCGGCAAACGGCCGCAGCGCATCGGCCTCTCGGCCACCCAGCGTCCGATCGAAGAGATCGCGCAATTCCTGGTGGGAACGGGCCAGCCGCTGCCGACAATCGTGGACGCGGGGCACATCCGCACGCTCGACGTCGCGCTCGAAATCCCCTCATCGCCGCTCGAGGCGGTGATGTCGGCCGAAGTGTGGGAAGAGGTCAACGTACGGATCGCGGAGTTGATTTCGCAGCACAAGACCACGCTCGTGTTCGTGAACACGCGGCGCCTGTGCGAGCGGATCGCGATGCAGCTCTCCGAGCGGCTCGGGGCGGACCGCGTCACCAGCCACCACGGCAGCCTGTCGCGTGAGAAGCGGTTCGAGGCCGAGGAGCGACTAAAGAAGGGCGAGCTGCAGGCGCTCGTCGCGACGGCGTCGCTCGAGCTGGGCATCGACATCGGCAGCGTGGATCTCGTGATTCAGGTCGGCTCGACTCGCTCGATCGCAACGCTCTTACAGCGGGTGGGCCGGGCCGGGCACCGCCTCGGCGCGATTCCCAAGGGCCGCATCTTCCCGCTTTCCCGGGACGAGCTGATCGAGTGCTCCGCCATGCTGCGCGCGACGCGCGAGGGACGGCTCGACCGGCTCATCATTCCCGACAAGCCGCTCGATATCCTGGCCCAGCAGATCGTGGCGGCGGCGGCCGGCGAAGCATGGGACGAGAACGACCTCTACGAGCGGGTGCGCTCGGCGTATCCGTATCGGGACCTGTCCCGAGCCGAATTCGACGACGTCGTGCAGATGCTCGCCGAAGGATTCACCACGCGGCGGGGGCGTCGCAGCGCGCACATCCACTACGACGGCATCAACAAGAAGCTCACGGGGCGCCGCGGCGCGCGGATCGCCGCCATCACGTCGGGCGGGGCGATCCCCGACCTCGGCGACTATCGTGTGATTCTCGAACCGACCGAAACGTTCGTCGGCACGCTGAACGAAGACTTCGCGATCGAAAGCACGCCCGGCGACATCTTCCAGCTGGGCAACATGTCCTATCAGGTCGTGAAGGTCGAATCAGGACAGGTGCGCGTCGCCGACGCCAAGGGACAGCCG
>JBOHSJ010000108.1:0-12532 GCA_050733035.1 Gemmatimonadales bacterium
CGCGACGTGATGCGGCGGCTTACGCACCTCGGCGGTGCCCGCGTGACGATCGCCGTCGGCCTGCTGCTCGTCGCGGCCGGCGAGCAGTTGCTCGGGTTGGCCGCGCTGTTCGCGCTGACGACGTCGCATCTGGCGGTGCAGGTCCTCAAGCGCGCGGTGGCGCGGCCGCGTCCGTGCGACGCCAACGGGCATCCCCTGGCACTGATCGATCTGCCCGATCCGTTCTCGTTTCCCTCGGGCCACGCCGCGGCCGCGTGCGCGGTCGGCGGCACGATCGCGATCGCGCATCCATTGCTCGCGCCGGTCCTGCTGCCGATCGCGGCGCTGATCGCCGCCTCGCGCGTGAGCTTGCGCGTCCACCATGTCGGCGACGTCGTCGCGGGCGTCTTCCTCGGGCTCGCCGGCGCCGTCGGAGCGGCACTGCTGATTCTGTGACACAGCTGTAGCAATCTGTTCCGCGCGTCGTGACACGCCGGGACGAGACTCCGAGTGTCCTCAACCGTGCAGGGACCATGTTTCGCCCGATCCACAGCATCGCCCTCGTCGTAGCCGCTCTCGTCCTCCCGGTTTCACTCGCCTTTTCCCAGCAATCGAATGGACGCATCGTGGGCCGAGTCGTGGATGCGGCGTCCGGCAATCCGGTTCCTGGCGCGCAGGTGACCCTAGAGGGCACGGCCATCGCGGCGATCGCCGACTGGACAGGCCGCTTCGCGCTGGAGCGCGTGCCGTCGGGATCGCAAGTCATCAGCGTTCGCATGATCGGCTATCAGCACAAGTCGGTCCGGGATGTCGTCGTCGAGCCCAATCAAACGCGGGGCTTGGATGTGACGATTGCCGCCGCGGCAATCGAGGTGGCGGCAATCGAGGTGACGGCGGAAATGGAGCGGGGCTCTGTCGCGCACGCGCTCAACGAACAGCGCAATGCGACCGGCATCGTGAGTGCGGTGACGGCGGAACAGATTCAAAAGAGCCCTGACTCGGATGCCGGCCAAGCGGTGCAGCGCGTCAGTGGTGTCACCGTCCAGGACGGCCGCTACGTCTTCGTGCGGGGACTCGGCGAGCGTTACACCACGACGTCCCTCAACAGCGCGCGCATCCCCAGCCCCGAGCCAGAACGGAAAGTCGTACCACTCGACCTCTTCCCAGCCGGTGTGCTGGAGGGGATCACGACGTCGAAGACGTTCACACCGGATCAGCCGGGCGATTTCAGCGGGGCGCAGGTGAACCTGCGTACGCGCGCATTCGATCTCGGTCGTGTATTGAGGTTCTCCGCATCAGGCAGCGGTAACGACGCCGAGCTGGGCGCGGGCCTGCCGCGGGCTCCGCGGGTGGGGCGGGAATGGCTCGGCTTCGGCGGCGCGGCGCGCCGGTTGCCCGCGCGTCTCGCCGCAGCGGGCGATCTCAGCAGCGTGTCGCAGAACCAGTTTGCAACGTTGATCGGCTCCATGCGCAACGTGTGGTCCGCGCTCCCCGCAACGGGCATCGCGGGGCGGTCGTTCAGCGGCTCCGTGGGTGGTGAAGATCCCGTCTTCGGCCAACGGATCGCGTATCTCGCTTCGGTGAGCTATGCGGCGGCGGACGAGGTGCGCCGCGGCGAACGACGGGCCGTCGCCATCGCGTCTTCGACACCGGGAGAGGCGCTGCCGCAGAACGCCGCGCGAGGCACGTCCGGCAGCGCGACGGTGCTGTGGGGCGGCATCCTGAACGTCAACAGCCGCATCGGCCAGCGGGCCCGCCTCGCGATCAACAACACCTACACCCGCAGCGCGGAGAATCAGGCGACTCGCCTGGCCGGCCACAACGAAGAATTCGCCCGCGATCTCGACGTCACGCGATTGACGTTCACGGAGCGCTCCGTCGCTTCGAGCCAGCTCAATGGCCAGTACTTCGTCGCCGGCCGGCACCTGCTGGACTGGACCGTGACCGCTTCGCGCGTATCCCGCAACGAGCCCGACCGCTCCGATCTCGTTTACGAGGCGTCGATTGATACGATCACCGGTGCGGTCCAGGCGCTGCGCTGGTGGGGTGCGCCGCGATCCGCGAGCCGCACCTTCAGCGCCCTGCACGAATCCGGTTTACAAGGTGGCGCGAACTACCAGCTCAACCTGGGTGCGCCCGGCTCCGCCACCTACGTGAAGGCGGGCGTCGATTACCGGCACACCGAGCGTGATGCCGATACGCGCCTGTATGACATCGTCAACTTCGATCTGTCAGACACCGAGCGCGCGGGCCGGCCCGATCAGGTGCTCGCCCAATTGTCGCGACTCTATCTCTCGGCGGACGCCAACGCGGGCCGGTACACCGCCACCGACGAGCTGACATCGGGCTACATCCAAGTGTCGATCCCGCTGTCCAGTCGCGCCCTGCTTATCGGCGGCGCCCGCGTCGAGCGCTCCCACCTCGACGTCCAGACGTTCCGGCCGAGCGGCACGCCCGCGCCGGCGGCGCAGCTGCGCAACACCGACCTTCTGCCGTCGCTGGCGCTCACGCTCCGCTTGACGCCGGACCACAACCTGAGGCTCTCGGCCAGCCAGACACTGTCCCGGCCCGAGTACCGCGAGTTGTCCGGCGTCCAGTACCGTGATCTGGTATTCGGCTTGAACGTGCAGGGGAATCCGGGCCTGCGCCGTGCGCTCATTCAGAACTTCGATGCCCGCTGGGAGTGGTATCCGAGTCCCGCGGAAGTCATCAGCGTCGCCGCGTTCGGTAAGCATTTCGACGACCCGATCGAGCGGATCATCGTCGGCACAACCGGGGCGAACACGATCAGCTTCGTGAATGCGGCCGGTGCCACCAACTACGGCGTCGAGCTCGAGGCGCGCAAGCAGCTTGGTGACGTCACGCTCTTCGCCAACACCACGTTGATGCGGAGCCGCATCCGACCGGGCAACGACAGCATCGCTAGCCTGTCGAGCCAGAATCGAGCCATGGTGGGCCAGGCGGAGTACGTGGTCAACGGCGGCGTCAGCTATAACGCCCCATCGGGATTCGGCGCGACGCTGCTGTACAACGTGGTCGGTCCGCGCATCACCGAGGCGGGCACAATCCCCCTCCCCGATGCATATGAGCGGGAACGGCACGTCGTGGATCTCGCGCTGCGGGCGCCGCTCGCGCTCAACACGACCTTCAAACTGGACGCCAAGAATCTGCTCGACGCGCCCGTGCACACCGTGCAAGGCGGCGTCACGCGCTTGTGGTATCGCACCGGCCGCACGCTGTCGGTCGGACTGACGTGGGAGCCGTAACCGTGCAACGGCGCTCCACGGGAAATTTACCGTCACCCATTTCGCCAAAAGGACAATCGATGAAACGGCTCTTTTCGGGCGCGCGCGTGCTGCTCGCCGGATGCGTTATCGCCGCAGGCGCCGCCTGCAGTGAAGACAGCACGGGTTCGGCACCGCTGGCAACACCTAGCGGTCTCACCGCGCAGCAACAATCTCTCACCACGATTCGGCTGACCTGGAGCGCCGTCAGCGGCGCGAGCGGCTATCTCCTCGAGCGCACGTCGGCCGCCACGCCGGGCGTATTCACGCAGTTGGGCGACGGTGTCATCGCCGCCACGCAGTTCGACGATGCGTCGGCGAACGCAAGCGTGAGCTATGGCTATCGCGTTGCCTCCGTATCGGCCAGCGACACGAGCGCGTTCAGCGGCGTCATCAACTTCGCGACCGGGGTCCAGCAGGCGACCATTGCTGCCGACATCGCGGCGAACCGGACGCTCTTCTCCGATACCGTCTATGTCTTGAGCGGCTACATCAAGGTGACCAACGGCGCGACCCTCACGATCCAACCGGGCACGAAGATCGTCGGCGACACGAACGCGGTTGGGAGCTCGCTCTGGATCCTGCGCGGCGCGAAGATCGTGGCGAACGGCACGTCGGCGCAGCCGATCGTGTTCACGTCCCAGCGGACGCCCGGCAACCGCAAGCCGGGCGACTGGGGCGGCATCATTATCATCGGCAACGGCATCATCAACCGCACCGGCGCGACCATTCTCACCGAGGGCGGCGCGGCCGGAGAGGCGGAGAATTACGCCGGCGGAACGGACAACAACGACTCCAGCGGTGTGCTGCGGTACGTGCGCATCGAATTTGCCGGCTACGACGTCTCCAACGGCAATGGCCAGGAGCTCAACTCTCTCTCCATGTACGCCGTGGGCCGGAAGACGGTGCTCGAGTACGTCCAGACGATGGCGGGGCTGGACGATTCGTTCGAGTGGTGGGGCGGCGCCGTGGACGGCCGCTATCTCGTGTCGTACGAATCAGGCGACGACCACTTCGACTGGACGGAAGGCTATCAGGGCCGCAACCAGTTCCTGATCGCGTTCCAATCGCAGCGGCTGGTGCCGCGGCCCGGCGCCGGCGTCTTCTCCAGCGATCCGCGCGGGTTCGAGGGCGACGGCTGCGATCCGGCCGTCACGGGCTGCACCGTCACGGCGACCGGCGCGAGCACGCCCTATTCCAACCCGACATTCGTCAACTTCACGCTCATCGGGCCGGGGCAGCTGGCGGGGATTCCGGCGGATGGGAACGGTGCGGTGTGGCGGCGCGGAACGGGTGGGTACTTCGCGAACGGCGTTCTGGCGCGGTGGAAGGGGATCGCGATCAACGTGCGCGACGCCTGGACCGACACGCTGCTCGTGAACTACGACTCGTTGAACATCGTGAACGTGTTGCTGGCGCAGAACGGCTTCAACTACGACACGGCCGGCGCCGGCTTCGGACAGGCCAGCGTTTTCGCCGGTGACAGCCATCAGAGCTACGCTGCGAGCGTCGCCGTCGATACGCTTTTGGGCGTCAGCGTAAATCCCGCGGGCCTGGACTGGACGCCGAAGGCCGGCTCGCCCGCGACGAGCGGCGCGGCCACGGTGCCCGCACCTCGCGTCACTGGATTCTTCGCCAGCACGTGGGCCAGTACGACGTACATCGGCGCGGCCGATCCTTCGGGCGGCAAGTGGTGGCAGGGATGGACCAGCTACGCCATCAACTGAAGTCGATGGCGCTGGTGATCGCAGCCTGCCTCGCTCCCGCGGCATGCGGGAGCGAAGGCCGGGCTGGGCGCGCCGCAGCGGCGGCGCATGTGGACAGCATCGTCCCGCGCGACGTCGCGCTTGCCCGGATTCGTAACGGTGTCGTCGAGCCGCCGAGTTTGTCCGGCGGCGCGGCGAGCCGCGAAGCGCTGGTGCGGCAGTTCCTCGGTGCCCTGGAGCGCCGCGATACGGCCACGCTCCACGCGCTGCTCATGACGCGGGCCGAGTTCGCGTATCTGTACTATCCGACGAATCCGGAAGGCCTGCCGCCTTACGACTTGTCGCCGGGCCTGATGTGGTTCTTGCTGGAGGGAAATAGTCGGCGCGGTCTCGCGCATGCGCTCGAGGATCGTGGCGGCCGGCCGCTGCGCCACCTCGGCGTGCACTGCCAGCCGCCCACCCAGCAGGGTGCGAACACCGTGTGGGGCGGCTGCGTCGTGAGCCGCCTACAGGCCCCCGGGGATACCGTGGTCGAGCCGCTGTTCGGCCCGATCATCGCGCGCGGAGGGCGATTCAAGTTCGTCAGCTACGCCAACAAGCTCTAAGCGACATCCGGCGGCGGTTGCACGGCCGACGTCCGGATGCCAGGTAGCCGAGGCCCACATGGCTCGGCTATCTGCTTGCCGCCGGCCGTCGTTACAGAACCGTGACATAAGTGACTTAAACCGGTGATGCCGCGCGGCCAGTATTCCAGCCGTTGGAGACGTATACCATCCACCCAAGTCTTGAGGAGTACCCGTGCACGCAAGACTCCTGAAGGCGCTGTGCGCGCTGAGTTTGGCCGCACTGCCCGTGGCCGCGCAGTCGCAGGCGACGCAGGCACCGCAAGTCACCGTTGGTGGCGTAGTGTATGGACAGTTCCTCTACCAGCTCAAGGACAGCTTAGGCGCCGGGCATCAGAACCAGTTCTCCGTTCAGCGGGCGTACCTCAACGTCCTGGGCCGGTTCAGCGGCGGAATTCAGACACGCGTGACGCTCGACGTCGCCCCAACGGGTGCCGCGGCGAACCAACCGATCCGACTGAAGTACGCGTTCATCACCTGGACCCCCACAAATAGCAGTCTCACGTACAAGTTCGGCTTGATGCAGACGCCGTACGTGGACTGGGAAGAGACGGTGTGGGATTACCGCATGCAGGGTCCGATCGCCGTGGACCGCAACGGCTACATGAGCTCGGCGGACTTCGGCATCGGGGCTGACGGCCGTTGGAACAGCGAGCAGGTCAACGCCAGTTTCGCGATCATCAACGGCGAAGGCTATTCCGGCGGCACGGGTGACAACCGCAAAGACGTCACGGCGCGCGTCTCGGTGCGCCTTTCTCCGACCAACGACGCGAGCCGCGTCGGCGGGCTGCGGCTCACCGGCTACGCCGGCATCGGGAAGCCGACGAGCGGCGGCAAGCGCAACCGGTTCCTTGGTGCGGTCTCCTACAAGACGCAGCAAATCACGCTCGCGGCGCTGTATGTCGTGACGAAGGATACCGTAACCGCGCCCGCCGTTCCCGAGACGGACGGCAGCATCATCAGCGCGTTCGGCGTGTATCGCTTTACAGGCAGCAAGGCGGCGGCGATCGCCCGCATCGATGTCGTAGACCCCAACACCGACACTCCGGACAACAAGCAGACGCGCGTCATCGCGGGGCTCTCGTACCAGGTTCAACCGAATCTCCGGGTCCTCGCCGATGTGGATCTGCTCTCGTTCGAAGGCGGATCGACGCCGGCACAGGATGCCACGCGGCAGCGTGCTCTCTTCCAGATGCAGTTCACGTTCTAACACGAGGCTACTCATGAAGCGCTTGCTGCTTTTACTTACCGCGTTGCCCGCCATAGCCACGGCGCAGAATATCAACGGCGCTGGGGCGACGTTTCCGAACATCATCTATCAGAACTGGATGCTGACGTACAACCAGACGCATCAGGATGTGAAGCTGAACTACCAGTCCATCGGGTCGGGTGGCGGGATCCGCCAGTTCTCCGACGGGACGGTGGACTTCGGTGGCACCGATGCGCCGATGACCGATTCCGCCATCGCCGCGATCAACGGCAACGTCCTCCATCTTCCGACCGTGCTTGGCGCCGTTGTGGCCGTGTACAACCTGCCCGGCGTCGCACAGCCCGTCCGGTTCACACCCGACGTGCTTGCCGACATTTTCCTGGGCAAGATCACCAAGTGGAACGACGCGCGGCTGGCGAGCATCAACCCCGGGGTGGCGCTGCCCAATCAGGACGTCATCGTGGTGCACCGCTCCGATGGTTCCGGCACCACGTACGTGTGGGTGGACTACCTGACCAAGGTCAGCCCGGAATGGGCACAGAAGGTCGGTCGCGGAACTTCGGTCAACTGGCCGGTGGGCCTGGGCGGCCGCGGCAACGAGGGCGTCTCCGCGACGGTGCGCCAGACTCCGGGTGCCATCGGTTACGCCGAGCTCGGCTACGCATTGATCAACAAGATGGCGTTCGGCGTGGTGCGCAATCGCGCGGGCAACTGGATCACGCCCAGCCTCGAGTCGGTTACCGCCGCCGCGGCCGGCGCGATGAAGGACATGGGACCGAACACCGACTTCCGCGTGTCGATCACCGACTCGCCGGGCGCGCAGGCGTATCCCGCCGCCAGCTTTACGTGGCTGCTGGTACACAAGGCGTACGGCGACTCGGCCAAGGCTCGTGCGCTCGTCCAGTTCATCTGGTGGGCTCAGACCGATGGCCAGGCGAAGGCACCCGAGCTGGGCTACGCGCCGCTTCCCAAGGAGATGCGCCCCTGGATCCAGGCTCGCCTGCAGAGCATCACGGCGGGCGGTAAACAGGTCTGGAAGGGCCCGTCGGCAGAGTAGCCCCTTCGGAGTGACACGTCCGTTACACCGTTGTGACGGACACTCCATAGGCCGCCGGTAGGTTTCCGGCGGCCTATGTCTCTTCCCATTGAAGGAATCCCCCCCGGTCGTCCGAGCACCGAAACGCGTTGGCAGTCGTTGCTGGGGACGGACCGCAGCGATCGCATTTACCGCCGCATTCTCACCGGCTTCGCGCTCGCGCTGCCGTCGCTGATTCTGATTCTGTTCGGCGTGCTGTTCATCGAAGCCCTGCCGGCGCTCAAACACTTCGGGCCGTCGTTCGTGGTGACGTCGACCTGGGACCCCGTGGCCGACGTGTACGGCGCAGCGCCGATGATCTTCGGGACGCTCGCGTCGTCGCTGCTCGCGTTGCTGATCGCCGTCCCGCTCGCGCTGAGCGTTGCGATTTTTCTGACGGAGTTTTCTCCCCGCTGGCTGCGCCAACCGGTGGCCTTTCTCGTCGAGATGCTTGCCGCCATCCCCAGCGTGGTCTACGGCCTCTGGGGCATCTTCGTGTTGATTCCGTTCTTGCGCGGTTACGTCGTCCCGCCGCTCAAGGCGGTGTTCGGCTGGACGCCGTTCCTCCAGGGTGTGTTCTACGGCAATTCGCTGCTTGCCGGCGGCATCATCCTGGCGATCATGATCGTCCCCTACATTGCCGCCGTGTCGCGCGAAGTGCTGCTCGCCGTGCCGACGAGCCAGCGCGAGGCGGCGCTCGCCATGGGGGCGACCCGCTGGGAAGCCGTGCGCTCGGCCGTGCTGCCGTACGGGCGGGCCGGGTTGATCGGCGCGATCATCCTCGGCCTCGGCCGGGCGCTGGGTGAGACGATGGCCGTCACGATGGTGATCGGCAACCGTCACGACATCGGGCTGTCGGTGCTGCAGCCGGCGTACACGATGGCGGCGGCGATTGCCAACGAATTCAGTGAAGCCACGACGAGTCTCTATCTCGCCGCGCTGTTCGAGGTGGGATTGATCCTGTTCGTCCTCACCGTCGTCGTAAACGCCGTCGCTCGCATCCTGATCTGGCGCGTGGCCCGTGGCGCGGCGGTCGGGAGTAAGGCGCTGTGAGCAGCCTGGCGTTTCGCCGCCATCTCGTGAGCCGGCTGATGACGGTGCTCGTCGTCATCTTCTCGTTCACCGCGGTGCTCGCCCTGGTGCTCATTCTCGGCAACCTCATCGTGAAGGGCGCCTCGTCCATCGACTGGGCGTTCTTCACCAAGAGCCCCGTTCCCGCCGGGCAGTCGGGCGGCGGCGTCGCCAACGCGATCGTCGGCACCGGCATCATCGTCGGCCTCGGCGCCCTGATCGGGGTGCCGATCGGCGTGGGCGCCGGAATGTACCTCGCCGAGTATGGCTCGGGACGGTTCGGATTCCTGGTGCGGTTCATCGCCGACGTGCTGAACGGCACGCCGTCCATCGTCATCGGGATCGTGGGCTGGACGTTCATGGTCAAGCCGATGGGGCACTTCTCGGCGCTCGCCGGCAGCGTGGCGCTCGCGATCCTGATGATTCCGATGCTCGCCCGCACCACGGAAGAAATGGTGCGCCTCGTGCCGCACTCGCTGCGCGAGGCCGCCCTTGCGCTCGGCTACCCGCGCTGGCGCACGTCGCTCAGGATCGTCGGCCGCACCGCACTGACCGGCATTGTGACGGGCTGCCTCGTCGGTATCGCGCGCATTGCTGGTGAGACCGCGCCGCTGCTCTTCACGGCATTGGGCAATCTCAATTTCTCCCTCGCCGTCGCGCAGCCGATGCAAACCCTGTCGCTGCAGATCTACGTGTACGCGACCGGTCCATTCGATGAATGGCACCGGCTGGCGTGGGCGTCCGCGCTCGTGCTGATGGGGCTCGTGCTGATCATCTCGATGATCGCCCGCTGGGTGACGCGGGAGCGCTATGGTGGCATCCGCTAACACCCGGCTGCGGCTCGAGACGGTGCGGCTGACCGCGCTGTTCGGCCAGCATCGCGCCGTGCGCGAGGTGTCGCTGCTGTTTCCGGCGCACACCGTCACGGCGATCATCGGTCCATCCGGGTGCGGCAAGAGCACGCTGCTGCGCTGCTTGAACCGGATGCACGAGCTGACTCCCGGCGCGACGGTGGATGGCGAAGTGTTGCTCGACAACCTGAACGTCTACGCCGGCGACGTGAATCCCATCGAGCTGCGACGCAGGATCGGGATGGTGTTCCAGCGGCCAACCCCATTCCCCACGATGTCGATCTACGACAACGTCGCGGCGGGGCTCAAGGTCAACGGGCGCAAGCCGCGGCGCGAGCTGGACGATGCGGTCACCCGCGCGCTGCAGCAGGCGGCGCTGTGGGACGAAGTGAAGGACCGGCTGCACACCAGCGCGCTGGCCCTGTCGGGGGGCCAACAACAGCGGCTCTGCATCGCGCGCGCCGTGGCCCCGCAACCCGAGATTCTGCTGCTCGACGAGCCGACGGCGTCGCTCGATCCGGCTGGGACGCAGCGCATCGAGGAACTGTGCCACGCGCTCAAGCGGCTTTATACCATCGTGATCGTGACGCACAACATGCAGCAGGCCGCGCGCGTCTCGGACTACACGGCATTCATGTACCTGGGCAGCCTGATCGAGGTGGACAAGACGGACGAGATCTTCACGAAGCCCAAGGTGGAGCAGACCGAGGCGTATATCACGGGACGGTTTGGATGAAAACGGCGGCGGAAAGTGTGAATGTTGGAATGACGGAACGAAAAGGCGCGAACGCTCCATCATTCCATCATTCCATCATTCCATCGGTCCTCGAATCCCGCACCTACAGCTTCTGGTACGGACCCACGCAGGCCCTGTACGAGGTGAGCTGCGCCATTCCGCCCAACGCCATCACGGCGCTCATCGGTCCCTCGGGATGCGGCAAGACGACGTTCCTCCGCTCCATCAACCGGCTCCACGATCTCACGCCGGGTGCGCGACATCAGGGCGACATCCTGCTGGACGGCGGCTCGATCTTCGCCTCCGGAACCGACGTCGTCGGGCTGCGGCAAAAAATCGGGATGGTGTTCCAGCGCCCCAACCCGTTCCCGAAGTCCGTCTACGACAACGTCGCATACGGACCGCGGCTGAACGCCCTGGCGCCCGCCGGCGAGATCCCCGATCGCGTCGAGCGCGCGCTCAAACAGGCCGCGCTTTGGGACGAGGTGCAAGACCGGCTGCGAGAGCCGGGAACCGCGCTGTCGGGCGGCCAGCAGCAGCGCCTGTGTATCGCCCGCGCACTCGCCAACGAGCCCGAGGTGTTGCTGATGGACGAGCCGTGCTCGGCCCTCGATCCGATCGCCACGCAGCGCATCGAGGAGCTGCTGGTCGAGCTGAAGAAGCGCTACACTATCGTGATCGTGACCCATAACATGCAGCAGGCTGCACGCGTGTCAGATTACACGGGGTTCTTCTACCTGGGCCGCCTGGTGGAATTCAGAACGACGCAACAGGTCTTCACCCGGCCCACGGACGAACGGACCGAAGCCTATATCACGGGAAGGTTCGGATGAACGCGCAAGCGACGAGTCATCGGCATTTTCACGACGAGCTCTCCGAGCTCAAAGTCGCTCTCCTCAACATGTCGGGCGAAGCGCAGGCCGCGCTCGCCGCGGCGGTCGAGGCCGTCCTGCAACGCGACGGCGACAAGGCACGCGACGTGATCGCCGGCGACAAGGAGATCGACCACCTCGAGCTGGAAGTCGAGGAAACGGTCATCCGCCTGCTGGCGACGCAGCAGCCGATGGCGCGCGACCTGCGCTTCCTCACCGCTGCGATGAAGATCTCCAACGATCTGGAGCGCGTCGGCGATCACGCAGTCAACATCGCCCAGTCGGCGGAGCGGCTGCTCGTCGCCCGGCCGATCGTTCCCGAGCCCGAGCTGCTCGAGATGGCGCGCCAGGCGCGCACGATGCTCGCCGACGCGCTCGACGCCTTCGTGCGCGGCGACGCGCAGGCGGGCCGCGCGATCTGCCGCCGCGACGACAGCGTGGACGCGTTGCATGCGTCGATGTTTCGGATCCTCCTGACGCACATGATGGAGGATCCGCACATCATCGGCACGGCGATGGAGCTATTTCTGGTGAGCCGGAACCTGGAGCGGGTAGCGGACCTGGCCACCAATATCGCTGAGGATGTGGTGTTTCTTGTGGAGGGGAAATCCATTAAGCATCATGCTGAGGGATAGAAGCTATCGGCTATCGGCTATCGGCTATTGGGCGTGACACCCAGTAGCCCACCAGCCCATAGCCAATAGCTCAGTTACGTGCGGTAGCGGTAGTAGGACGCCGGTTGCGTCGGCCGGCGGCGCAGCACTTCTTCCGAAGCGAACAGCCGCACGAGTAGGAGTCCCGCGACGAATCCGCCCACGTGCGCGAAGAACGCCACGCCGCCTTTCTCGAGCTCGTTGAGACTCGCCAACCCGCTCAAGACCTGCAGCAGGATCCAGTAGCCGAGCATGACCCAGGCGGGTAGCGCCACCGTCGTGATATAAATGGGCAGAATGATCAGCGTGTGGACGCGCACCCTCGGATAAAGCAGAAGGTAGGCGCCGAGCACGCCGCTGATCGCGCCGGACGCGCCGACCATCGGAACGAGCGAATGAGGGCTGATGAACGTCTGGGCGGCGGCGGCCGCGGTACCGCACAGCAGATAGAAGATCAGGAACTTCGCATGCC
>JBOHSJ010000109.1:0-1698 GCA_050733035.1 Gemmatimonadales bacterium
CCCGCCGCTCCCTCCAGGTGATCGAGGACGGCTGCGTCCCCCTGGCCCACCTCGGCGCCTACATCGCGGGGGTCCGGGCGGCCGCCGAGCGGCAAGCCATCCCCGTCGCGATCTTCGGCCACGCCGGCGACGGCCACGTGCACGTGAACGCCCTGCCCGACGTCACACGAGCTGGCTGGCGGCAGGCGGTTGGCGGACTGTTCGACGAGGTCACCGCCCTGTTGCTCCGGCTCGGCGGCACGCCGTCCGGCGAGCACGGCGACGGCCGGCTGCGCGCCGGGTTGAACGCGCGCGTCTTCGGTCCCGAGGTGATGGCGCGGTTTCGCGAACTCAAAGCCCGTTACGACCCTCTCGGCATCCTCAATCCGGGTGTTATACTTCCCGCGGCCGACTGGGCCCCGCTCGCCGATCTGAAGGTCGGTCCGGAGGCCGCGCCGATACCCGACGACATCGCCGCCCGCCTGCGCAGCATGGAACGCACTGGCGCTTGGGGTACCCCGAAACTCGAGCTGGCTCGCTAATGGAAATCTTCCGCGCCCCACGCATCTCCCTGATCGCTCGGCCCCAGTTCGTGGAACCCGCGCACCTCGCCGTCCAGTGGAAGGGTGAGTCGTCCGGCGGCGAGCGGCTCGCGGAGTACGCCGGCCGGCTCTGCTACATGAGCCAGCACAATCCGATCGGCCGCACCACCGCGGAATACCTCGAGAACATCAAGAAGCAGGGACACGGCTCGGTGCTGGAGCACGCCGTCTACGTCCTGTTGATCGAGGGGATCTCCCGCTCCTGCTCGCACGAGCTGGTGCGCCATCGCGCCGGTTTCGGCTACTCGCAGATCTCCCAGCGCTACGTGGACGAGTCGCACGCGGCGTTCGTCATGCCGCCCGCCACGCTCGGCGACTCCGGGTTGGAGTCGGAATGGGAGCAACAGGTGACGGCGGCGCAGGCCGCGTACGTGCGCGCGGTCGAGGGCTTGATGGAGCGCTACGCCTGGGTGCCCGACAAGGTGCATCGCCGCAAGATGGCGCGCGAAGCAGCGCGCAGCGTGCTGCCCAACGCCACCGAGGTGAAGATCGTCGTCTCCGGCAACGCGCGCGCCTGGCGCACGATGCTCGAGCTGCGCTGCGGCGAGGGCGCCGAGCTCGAGATCCGTCGCATGGCGGTCGCGGTGTTGCGTGTGCTGCAGCAGGAAGCGGGCGCGCTCTTCTCCGATTTTTCGATCTACGTCGCCGACGACAAACAAGAAGCGGCGAGAGTCGACTACCATAAAGTCTGACCGACGGTTTTTCGCTTTTGGGTATTGCATATCTATTCGTTTCCACGTATTCTGATACTCGACAACGTCTTGGCCCGTGTGTAGACCGCCGATCAAGTGCGGCCTTTTTTGTAGGAGGAGGTTCCCCGAGACCACATGCGTATCGGTCTCGCATACAACGAGAAACCGGATCCCACCAACGCGGAGCAGCCGCCGAGTAGTCGCGACGCGTTCGCCGAATGGGACGAGCCATCCACCATCACCGCGGTGGAGCAAGCTCTCGGTTTCTTCGGCAGCGTCGTCCGACTCGAAGCGGACTCCCTCTTCCCGCAGAAGCTCGCGCTCGCCCGCCCCCACATCGTCTTCAACATGGCCGAAGGGCTGCACGGCGTGAATCGCGAGGCGCACGTGCCCGCGATCTGCGAGTACCTGGGCATCCCGTACAC
>JBOHSJ010000110.1:0-3644 GCA_050733035.1 Gemmatimonadales bacterium
CTGCCCGATAGCGCGCACGCCGCCGGGATCACCACGACGCGCGCCGCCACCGCGCAACAGACCGGCCTGGGGACGACGGCCTACCAGCAGCGGCTGCGCGCGGCCCGGCAGCGCGCGGCGATCTACGAGGTGGAGATCGAGAAGAAGCTGGCGATCTCCGCCGCTTGCGTGATCTTCGCGATGCTCGGCGTGCCGCTCGCGATTCACTTTCCGCGCGGCGGCGTCGGCCTTGTGATCGGAACGAGCCTGGCGGTCTTCTCGGTCTACTATGTCGGCTTGATCGGCGGCGAAGAGCTGGGCGACCGCCTCATCGTGCCGCCGTTCTTCGCGATGTGGACGCCCAACCTGATCTTTCTCGCCTTTTCCTTGCCCCTCCTGTGGACCGTGCGGCGCGCCGGCGGCACCGCGCACGGCGGCGACTGGGATGAGGTGAAGCAGTGGTTGTTCGGGTGGGCCGGCAAGCTCCGGATCCTGCAGCTCGGAACGCGGAAGTGAGAACGCGGATCGGCAGCACGCTCGACCGTTACCTCACGCGCGAGTGGCTGCGGGTATTCCTCATCACCCTGGTCGGCTTTCCGATTCTCGTCATTGTGATCGATCTGGCCGACAATCTGGACAAGTACATGGGCCGGGGGATATCGCGCGGCGCGGTCGCGCTGTCCTACGTGTTCGATTTGCCAGAGAAGATGTTCCTCGTGCTGCCCGTCGCCGTGCTGTTTGCCACGGTCTTCACGGTGGGCTCGCTCGGGCGGCATTCCGAGCTGACCGCGGCGAAAGCGTCGGGGATCTCGTTTCACCGGCTGGTGCGGCCGCTGTTCGCCGCGGCGGGCGCCGCATTCATCGCCGGCCTGCTGCTCGGCGAGATCGCGCCCGTCGCCACGTCGCGGCGCCTCGAGCTGCTGGGCGACAAGGCGATTCGCTCCACCACCTCCCGCTACAACTTCGTCTACCGCGCGGACCGCGGCTGGGTGTACGCCATTCGCGCCCTGGAGCTGCGCACGCGCGAGATGTCGGATCTGCTGCTGGAGCGGGAAGGCACGGGCGCCGGCTATCCCACGATCGTGCTGGCGGCGCATAAGGCGGTGTTCAGCGACACCGGGAATGTGCGACCGCCGGGCGGATGGACGCTGCACCGGGGGACGCTGCGCTATCTCGCGGGCAACCAGCCGGGCGGCGAGCTGGCGTTCGCGTTCGATTCGCTGCAGTCGCGCACGCTGCGCGAGCGCCCCGTCGATCTGCTGGCCGAGCCGAAGGCGCCCGACGAGATGCGCTACGCGGAGCTGCGGCGCTACATCGAGGCGCTGACGCGCAGCGGCTCCAACGCGAAGAAGCTCCAGGTGGAGCTCGCGCTCAAGATCGCCATTCCGTTCATTAGTTTGCTGATCGCGCTGTTCGGCGCGCCGCTCGCGATCTCGACGCCGAAGAGCGGCGCGGCGTGGGGCGTCGCGGCGAGCCTCGCGACCACCTTCATCGTGCTGCTGATGTTTCAGCTGGCGAAAGCCGTCGGCTCCGGCGGTGTGTTGCCCCCGATGTTGGCGGCCTGGGTCCCGAATATCCTCGTTGGTGTTGCGGCCGTGTATCTGCTGCGTAAAGCGCCTACCTAGCGTCCTTGACGAGGTTGCGACCGCGGACCACTTTCTCCCGGTCTCGATGGGCACCACACCCTGCGTTCCGTTCCCTCGAAGGAGAGGTCCATCCATGCGCTGGATCGTTCGTTGCAGCCGCGCTCTTTGGGCGACGGCGGTTTTCTCGATGCTCCTAGCCGGGGCCGCTCTTGCTCAGGGCGTAACCACCGGCGCGATTGCGGGGAGGGTCACGGATCCGCAGGGCCAGCCCGTCGCGCAGGCCGCGGTCCAGGTCACCAACCGCGGCACGGGCTTCACCACGACCGTTCGAACCCGTGAGAACGGCCAGTATCTCGTGCAGGGGTTGGAGGTCGGCGGTCCCTACACCGTGGCGGTGCGGGCGATCGGATTCCAGCCGTTCAGCCGCGACAACGTGGACGTCAACCTGTCCGAGGCGACGCGCGTGAACGCGCAGCTCGTCGCGCAGGCGGTCGAGCTGCAGGCGGTGTCGTTCGAGGTGTCGGCGACCCCCGACTTCGCGCCGACCCGGCAGGGCATCTCGACCCAGATCTCCGATACGCTGGTGCAGCGCATTCCGACATTCAGCCGCGATTTTATCGACCAGTTGAAGCTCGCCCCGCAGGTGGTCTATGCCGCGGGTGGCGCGGCCAGCGGCGCTGGCGCCTACAACCGCTACAATACGATCACGATCGACGGCGCCAACCAGAGCGAGCGCTTTAATCTGAGCGCGACGGGCGGGGTCCCGGGCGGCAGCGCCGGCGGCAAAATCGTCTCGTTGGATGCGATCAAAGAGTTCCGTGTCATGTTCACGCCCACCGACGTGCGCCAGGGCAGTTTCGCCGGCATGCTCGTGAACGCGGTGACGAAGGGCGGGACCAACGAGTTCCACGGCGGGGCGCTATACACGTACCGCAACAGCCAGGACCTGGCCGGCGTGGAGCTCGTCGGCGCGCCGCTGCGCACACCCAAGTTCGACGTGCAGCAGTACGGGTTCAACATCGGCGGTCCGATCATCCGCGACCGGCTGCATTTCTTCATCGCGCCCGAGTGGCAGCAGCGGGCCGATCCGGCGTCCGGGCCGTACTACCTGGCCGGCGCGCGGTCACCCACGGACGATCCGGTAATTCCGCTCGATAGCCTGAACCGGATCGCCAACGTCATGCAGACCACCTACGGCTTGGATGTGGGGTCCGTGGAGCCCGTCGAGAAAGAGACGCCGCTCACCAACTTGTTCGGCCGGCTCGACTTCCAGATTTCGCCGGTGCACCGCTTCGTGATCCGACAGATCATCAACCGGTCGGACCTGGACGAATTCAGCCGTGTAGTGAGGACGTTCGATCCGAATCCACTCTTCCAGAGCTCCGGTTTCCGGTTCAGCACCAACTCGTTCAAGCGAAACTCGAAGAACAACTCGACGACCGCGCAGCTGTACTCAAACTTCACCAGCGGCGTGTCCAACGAGCTGATCGTCGGCTACAGCACGATCAGAGACGAGCGCATCGTGCCGGTGCGGGCGCCGGAGATCACTGTGGGGGTGCAGGCAGGGACGTTGCGTCGCGAAGTGACCTTCGGAACGGAGCAGTTCTCCCCCGGCAATCTGCTCGATCAGAAAATCTTTGAAGTCGTGAACAATCTGACGATTCCGCGGGGCGCCCACACGTTCACACTGGGCGGCCGGCTCGACTTCACGCACATCTTCAACAACTTTGCCCAGGGCTCGTTCGGCGTGTACAAGTTCTTCAATACTGATTCGCTTCTAGCCGGCCGTCCCGTGGGCTACGCGGTAGGATACGCGAATAGCCAGAATGCCGCGGACATCCCCGCCGACTTCCATGTCCGGGTCTTCAGCCTGTATGGCCAGGACCAATGGGCGGTCAACGACCGGCTGACGATCACGGCCGGCCTGCGCGCAGACATTCCGTCGCTGCCCGACAAGCCCACCGAAAACGACACGCTGCGGGTCAAGGTCGATTCCGCTTCCCGCGATCCAATCAGCGGCCTGCCGCGGCTGACGGTGAATACGAGCACAGTGGCCAAGACCGCCGTCCTGTTGTCGCC
>JBOHSJ010000111.1:0-17168 GCA_050733035.1 Gemmatimonadales bacterium
CCCAGGGGGTGATCGCCTGCCGCACACCGTGCGCCCTAGAACCCGATGTGAGCGAAGCGAACTCCTTCTCGCAAATCGGGCGGGCGCACCATCACCTCTGGCAGCCGGGCAATCTCATCGCTGAGACCCCTTGGCTTTGCGCCCCGCCGTCGCCGGCGGTTTGCCCTTTGCAGAGAATCCGAATCGACTGGTAAGCAAAAAAAGTGCCCTCCTGTAACTTGAATCACAGCAACTGCTCTCACGGCGACCTAGGAGAAGTACTTGGCTGCTTTCTGCAACTAATCATGCATCTTGCGGCATAGAGAACCGTCAAACTTCGATGATCTGATCCCTCCGTGTGCCGACACTGACGTATCTGACCGGCGCCCCCGCGAGGTCCTGGAGCCTATCGACGTAGGCGCGCGCCGCGGGCGGCAGGTCGGCGAGGCGACGCACTTCCGTCAATCTCTTTTGCCAGCCCGGGACCGTCTCATAGATCGGCTCGACCCTCGCGATCGTCTCCACATCGGCCGGCATGCTGTCGATCGTCTCGCTGTCCAACTTGTAACCGACGCCGACCGGTATCTCCGCAAACGTGTCGAGCACGTCGAGCTTCGTGACGGCCAAGCCGGTCAGGCCATTCACTCGGACCGCGTACCGAACCACGACCGCATCGAACCACCCGCACCGCCTCGGCCTTCCCGTCGTCGCCCCAAACTCGCCGCCGAGCTCGCGAATGCGCTCCGCCACGGCGGGCTCGGCCTCGGTAGGCAGTGGTCCATTGCCGACGCGCGTCGTGTAGGCCTTCACCACGCCCAGCACCGCGTCGATCGCGGTCGGCCCGATGCCGACCCCCACCGCCGCGCCCCCCGCTGTCGTGTTCGACGACGTGACGTACGGATAGGTCCCATGATCGACGTCGAGCAGCGCGCCCTGCGCCCCCTCCAGCAATACCGATTCCCCGCGCTGCAGCGCCTCCCACACGACTCGGCCCGCATCAACCGCGAGCGGCAGCAACCGCGGCGCCAAACGTTCGAGCAAATGGACATGCTCCTCGACGTTCGCCCTCTCGCCGCTGCCACGGTTTCCGGACAACAGGTCGAGCATCTGATTGGCGGCTGCGACGCGTGTGCGAACACGCTCCTGCGCGCGCGCGAGATTCCGAAGATCCCCGACCCGAACGCCGCGGCGGCCGTACTTGTCCTCATAGGTGGGACCGATCCCCCGCCCCGTCGTGCCGATCTGTTCGCGTTTCTCGCGGGCGCGGTCCAGCAACTTGTGAAAGGGCAGCGTCAGGTGCGCGCGGTCGGAGACGTGGAGCTTCTGCTCAGTCCGCACGCCGCGCGCCTCCAGCGCGTCGAGCTCGGCGAACATCTGCTCGGGATCCAGCACCACGCCGTTGCCCACGACGCAGACCGCGCCCTGAAGTATCCCGGAGGGGATCTGGTGCAGGACGAACGACTTGCCCTCACCGGTGTCCACCGTGTGCCCGGCGTTGGCGCCGCCCTGGTAGCGCACGACCAGATCGGCGCGCTCCGCCAGCACGTCCACGATTTTCCCTTTGCCTTCGTCTCCCCATTGGACGCCGACCACCACCACGCATTGGGTTTTGGGTCCGAACACTAGGTCTCCTTGCTCGCAACAAAAAAGGCCCCTCGCGGGGGCCCTGAGCGCCGGGGCCACGCCCCGGCATCCTCTGAGGGAAGCTATCCGGCGCGCAGCACCCGCGCCAGTCCTGCGGCCACGCTCGCGGCTCCATCCAGCCTGACTCG
Organism: Gemmatimonadales bacterium; assembly: GCA_050733035.1. Lineage (GTDB taxonomy): Bacteria > Gemmatimonadota > Gemmatimonadetes > Gemmatimonadales > GWC2-71-9 > 20CM-2-65-7. The sequence continues at coordinate 1,752 of JBOHSJ010000111.1, forward strand.
CGCTACGGTATCCTGCGGCGTGTGCACGATCGCCATCGTCTGCGCACTGCCCTTGAGAATCGAGACGCACTCGCGCGCGACGCGTGCGAGCGCGATTCCGTCCACAATCACAGGCAGCCAGCGCGCGCGCCGCGCCTGCAGCGCGTCAGCGACGGCGTTCCCTATCCTGCCTGGCCGATGCAGCAAGGCAGTCGGCCGGCCGGGGTCGTCGAGACCATCGAGGTTGATCAGCGCCGCATCAGCGAATAATTCCGCGTGATCGCTGGCCAATGCCCGCGCACCCACAAGCCCGTATTCCTCCGCGTCCGGAAACACGACGCCGACCGCGGCGTCGCGGGGCAGCTGATCGAGCGTCATGAAGACCGCCACCAGCGCGGTCGCGTTATCCACCGCGCCCGGTGACTTGTCGGTGACGCGGTTCTGTACGAGGATGGCGAGTCCCAGCGCGAGCGGAATAATCGGCAACGTGCTTCCGCCGCCGAGCGAGAGCCACACGAGCCCAATCACGAGCGAGAAAAATCCGATGAGCCGGACGAGCATGGAGACGGGTTGGCCCTTGGAATCGTAGTGGGCGACCAACCAGACGGGCGGATGGGCGGATGGGCGGACGGGCCGTGCGACAAGGTTTACACCAGAGATCACGGGTGGCGAACCCAGCAGCATTCGCGCGGGACGTCCCGAGAACGCGTGCTGCTCCACGTCGAACCCACGCGCCTCGAGTTCGCGCGTGAGGATGTCACGCACCTTCTGGTGATTGGGAGTCCCCACGAGCCGCGGAATGGCCAGCTCGCGGAACAGCACGCCGTAGTCAGTCACGGCGCACGAGCGCGCCGACGCGCTCGCGATCGGCGGCCGAGAGCGGCGCGAGCGGCGGCCGCACCGGACCGCCGTGTAACCCGACCGCATCCATGGCCGCCTTCACGCCCGCGGGACCGAGCTTGCCGACGATCTCCTTGTCGAGCGGTGTGATCCGTTCCTGCATCCGGCCGGCGGCTGCGCGATCGCCGTGCTCGAACTCGCGCACCAGGCTGACGCAGAGCTTCGGTGCGAAGCAGGCCACGCCGATCACGCCGCCCTGACAGCCCAGCTCGAGACCGGAGTAGAGCAGCGACGCGGAGCCGGCGAGCACGGTCCATCGCGGCACCGCTTCGCGGTACGCCGCGAGGTTCTTCAGATCCCCCGACGAATCCTTGACGCCGATGATGCGCTCGTGCCCCGCGAGCTGCTGCAGCAGCGCGGCCGCCAGCGTCAGGTGCGTGTACTTCGGGATATTGTAGATGAGCACCGGCACCGGGCTGGCGTCGGCGATCGCGCGGAAGTGCGTGGCGAGTGTCGCGGGCGTGACGCCGGCGGAGAAGTACGCGGGCGGCCGCACCAGCACCGTGTCGGCGCCCTCGGCCGCGGCCGCCTCGGACAGCGCGATCGTCTGCCGCGTCGATTCTCCTCCCGTCCCCGCGATCAGCCAGGCGCCATCGTGGATCGATTCGCGCGCCACCGCCACCAGCTCGCGCTGCTCGTCGGCATCGAGCAGGGGCGCCTCACCGGTGGACCCCGAGACGACGATGCCGTTCACGCCTTCGTCCATGAGTCGCGCGATGTTGTGCCGGAGCTGCAGGGGGGCGACGTCACCGGTCGCGGGATCGAACGGCGTCGCAATGGGCGGGAAAACTCCTGCGGGCGCCGCTCCCTTCTTGCTCACTGCGGCAACATGCTCGACAGATCGTCCGTGAAACCAGCCGGCTTGTCTTCGGCGGAAACCGCGGGCGTGGGTTGCGTCGGCGGGACGACGCGCGAGCGCCGGCGCAGCGTCTTCACCTGGAGCTGGAAGTCCGAGGGATTGGAGGCGGCGGCGAGCGCCGTCTCGTACGTCACGATGTCGTCTCCCACCAGGTCCATCAGGTGCTGATCGAACGTCTGCATGCCGTACTGCTCGCGTGATGCCTTGATGTAATCGTGCAGCGACGTCGTACGCTCCCGGTCGCGAATCATGTCGCGCGCGGTGCCGGTGGCGAGCAACACTTCGAGCGCTGCCGCCCGGCCGTGGCCGTCGGCGCGCGGCAGCAGGCGCTGCGACACGACCGCGTGCAACGCCTCCGACAGGCGCAGGCGCGCGATCTCCTGCTCTTCGGGCGGGAACATCGAGATGATGCGGCTCACGGTCGTGACCGCGTCGGGTGTGTGCAGCGTGCTCACGAGCAGATGCCCCGTCTCCGCCGCCTTCATGGCCGTGTCGATCGTCTCGGCGTCGCGCATCTCGCCGATCAGAATGACGTCGGGGTCCTGGCGCAGCGCCGCGCGCAGCCCGGTACGGAAATCGTCGGTGTCCACGCCGATCTCCCGCTGCGTCACCGAGCAATTGATGTCGCGGTGCAGGAATTCGATCGGGTTCTCGAGCGTGAGGATGTGGCGGTGCTGGTTCTGGTTGATGTGATTGATGATCGCCGCCATCGTGGAGCTCTTGCCCGATCCGGTGACGCCGGTGACCAGGATCATCCCGCGCTCCGCGTTCCCCACCTCGGCAAGCACGGCGGGCAGCTTCAGCGATTCGAACGTGGGCACGTCGAACGGGATGACGCGCATCACGATCATGAACGAGGAGCGCTGCCGCAGAATATTGACGCGGAACCGGCCGATCCCCGGCATCCCCCACGAGCAGTCGTAGTCGCGGAGCTTGTCGATGCGGCCGCGATCGTCCTCGTTGGAAATCAGGCGCTGCGCGATCGCCTTGGTCTGATCGGGGGTGAGCCGCTGCTTGGTGAGTGGAACCAGTTTTCCGTCAATGCGGGCGCGAAACACATCGCCCGCCTTGATGTGCAGATCGGACGCCCCACGGTCCACCGCGGCCTTGATGATCTTTTCCATTCAGTACCCGGCTTCCAGGTCAACCACGTTCGTGAGGGGCGCCCCTGCAAGATAGCGCTTGATGTTCTCGACGATGAGGGCCGTCTCTCGCTCCCAGAATCCCGTGGTGACGGCGCTCACGTGCGGGCTCACGAGGACGCGCTGATGATGCCAGAACGCGTGGCCCTGGGGCAACGGCTCCACGCCGAACACGTCGAGTGCCGCGCCGCGCAGCCGCCGCTTGTCGAGCAGCTCCAGCAGCGCGGTCTCATCGAGCAGCGATCCGCGCGAGACGTTCACGACCACCGCGTGCAGCGGCAAGCGTTCCAGCACGGTGCGATCGACTGCCGCAGCCGTTGCCGTCGTGTGTGGCGCCGCGATCACCAGCACGTCGCTTCCGGACGCCAGGCGCGCCAGGTCGGCCAGCGCGCCCACCCACTGGATTCGTGGCGGGCCGCCGCGCTCCGGCCGCCGCCGCACGCCGGCCACCGACATCCCCAGCGCCAGAGCGCGCCGCGCGACGGCGCTGCCGATCCCACCCAGCCCGAACACGCCGAGCCGCAGGTCCCGAAACTCCCGCATCGGGACGGCGCCTTCGGTGAAATCCTCCTTGGCCCAGCGGCCCTGTCGTTGGGCGGAGACCATGCGGTCCAACCCGCGCGTGAAGTAGGCGATCGCGGCGATGACCCAGTCAGCCATCGGCTCGGCATGCACGCCGGCGGAGTTGGTGAGTACGATTTTGGTGCCGGCGATGTGCGGCACGCTCCCGCCGATGCCGGCGGTCCCGCTATGCACCCAGCGCAGCGTGTCGCGGCCGGCCTCGGCGACACCGCGCGGCAATCCATATCCGACGTACACCTCGGCGCCCTGCGCCGCGGCGATCGATTCGGGAGAGCCGCTGCCGTACGCACCATCGCCGTCGGAGACCGCGGGCGCCTGGATTTCGGTGACATCCCAGCCGGCGCCCAACGCATTCTTGATTTCGGTTACGCGCGACTTCGGAATGCGCCACGCCGCGCGCGGCGATGCCAGATCGATCACCAAACGCCGGGCGCTCACTCCCCGCTGGAAACCGTGCGCACGTGGTCGTGGTGGAGCAACGTGACCATGACCTGATCGTGGAGTCGCTTGGAGCCGCGAATGTTGAAGTCGATGACGAGATCCACGTTCTCCTGACGGCTCGCGACGCCGACGACCTCGATCCCGCCGCGCCGCACCACGGCTTCGAGATCCTCCAGCACGGTGGGTCCGGGCTTCGCGTGAACCGAGATGGTCGAGCGCATCGACTGGCGCCCGACCAGCTTCTCCATCCGGCCGAGGCCCGCGAGCACCGCGAGCACGACCACGGTAGTACCCACGCCCTCGAGATAGAACCCGCTCCCCAAAGCCACTCCGATGGCGGCCACGACCCAGATCGTCGCCGCGCTGGTGAGTCCCACGACCGCGCCCCGAGCATGCAGGATCGTGCCCGCGCCGATGAAACCAACGCCGGTGACGATCTGGCCGGCGACGCGGGTCGGATCGACGTTGCTTCCCGCCATGGCCATCGACAGATGCGTGTACAGCACAGACCCGATGCAAATGAGGATGTTGGTGCGCAGACCAGCCGGCTTACCCCCAAGCTCACGCTCCAGACCGATGGCACCGCCCAGCAACGACGCGAGACCGAGCTGCAGCATCAGCTCGAGCCTGAAAATGTCGATGAGTTGATGGAGCATGTCGCCTCAATCCTCCGCGGCTTTGAGGAATCCCATGCGATCGCGCACTTCGGCCATGGTGCGCCGCGCGAGCGCGCCCGCCTTGGCGGCGCCGGCGCGCAGCCGCTCGAGCACGCCCGGCGGATCCCGCCGCAACGCCGCCGCGCGCTCGCGCATCGGCGCCAACGTCGCGATCATGTTGTCCGCCAGCACGCGCTTGCAGTCGAGACAGCCCCACCCCGCCGTGCGGCACTTCTGGGCGACGTCGGCGACGGTATCGGGCGGCGAGAAGCCCTGATGCAGCGTGAAGATGTTGCAGATCTCCGGCGTGCCTGGATCTTTCCGCGTCTTGCGCGCGGGATCGGTGGCGGCGGGCCGGAGCTTCTCCCAGATTGCTTCGGGCGATTCGAACAACCCTATCGTGTTACCCAGGCTTTTCGACATCTTGGCCTTGCCGTCGAGGCCCAGGACCCGCTTCGCCGTGGTCAGCAACGCCTGCGGCTCGGGGAAATAGCCCGCGCCATAACGGGAATTCCAGCGCCGCGCGATCTCGCGCATCAGCTCGAGATGCTGGACCTGATCCTCACCCACCGGAACGAGGCTAGCTTTATAGAGCAAGACGTCAGCCGCCTGCAGTATCGGATACGCGAGCAATCCCGCCGGGACGCTCTCCTGGCGTTGCGCCTTGTCCTTGAACTGCGTCTGGCGCTCGAGCTCGCCGAGCGGAGTCACCGTCGTGAGCAGCCAATTGAGCTCGGTGTGTTCGGCGACGTGCGACTGGACGAACACGATGCACTTGTCCGGGTCCAAGCCGGCCGCGTAGAGACTCACCGCCATGTCGAGTGTAAGGGACGACAGGCTGGCCGGGTCGTACGGCTGCGTGATGGCGTGCAGGTCCACGACGCAGAACAGGCAATCGTACTGGGTCTGCAAGCGGACCCAGTTCTGCACGGCGCCGAGGTAGTTGCCGATGTGGAGTTCGCCGGAAGGCTGGATGCCGCTGAAGACGCGAGTCATGGAGGCCACGGGCCCACAAGGTGCGTGAATACAACGACTTAGTCAAGCTGGCCGAGCGCGCGGCGCTGCGCGCCGGCGACTATTTGCGTGGCGCCGCGAGACCGGCGGCACACGCGTGGGAAGAGAAGTCTCGGTCTGACTTCGCGACGGAGGTAGATCGGGCGGCGGAGGGTCTGATCACCGAGACGATCACGCGCGAAATCCCGGACGCTGTGATCGTAGGAGAAGAGCTGTCACCGACACGCGTGCCTCGTGGCGAGGTCGTCTGGATCGTCGATCCCCTCGACGGGACGACGAACTTTCTGCACGGCTATCCGCAGTACGCCGTGAGCATCGCGTGTCTCGTGGACGGCAAGCTGGCGGCGGGCGTGATTCACGACGTGTGCCGCAAGCGGACATACCGTGCCGCGCGCGCCGGCGGGGCGTTCGAAGAAACGACGCGCATCGGCGTGTCGGCTGTGACGGATCCGCGGCTCGCGCTGGTCGGCACGGGTTTCCCGTTCAAGGCCCTGCAGCTGTTGCAGCAGTATCTGTCGCAATTCGCGGCCGTGCTCGGCGCCGCGAGCGGCATCCGCCGCGCCGGTTCCGCCGCGCTCGATCTCGCCGACGTCGCCGCCGGGCGGCTCGACGCATTTTGGGAGCTGCACCTGGCGCCGTGGGACATCGCGGCCGGTGCGTTGTTGATCCGCGAAGCCGGCGGCGTCGTCACCCGCCCCGACGGCGCGGCGGACGTGCTGGCCGGCGAGCAGAATGGCGCGATCGTCGCGGGGAACGCGGCGATGCACCGTTGGCTACTCGATCTCTTGAGGACGCGTTGATGGCTGCTCCACTCGTCGAGTGTGTCCCAAATTTCTCCGAGGGGCGCGATCAGGCCGTCATTGACGCACTGCGCTCGGCCTTCGTGAGCGTGCCCGGCGTGCACTTGCTGGATGTGCAGACCGACGTGGCGCACCATCGCTCGGTCTTCACGTTCGTCGCGCCACCCACGGCCGCGGTGGACGCGGCGTTCGCCGCGATGCGTGTCGCCACGGAGAAGATCGATCTCACAAAGCACAGCGGCGAGCACCCGCGCATGGGCGCGACGGACGTGGTGCCGTTCGTTCCAGTCGCCGGCGTGACGATGGAGGAGTGCGTGGCGTTGGCGCGCGGTCTCGGGGAGCGCGTGGCCAAGGAGTTGGAGATTCCCGTCTTCCTGTACGCCCGCGCCGCAACGCGTCCGGACCGCGTGCTCCTGCCGGAGGTGCGCAAAGGGGAGTTCGAGGGGATGCGCGGCCGCATGCTGGAGCCCGATTTCGGTCCCAACCGCGTGCATGCGACGGCGGGAGCCACGGCCATCGGCGCCCGCCCGTTTCTCGTCGCGTACAACGTCTATCTCAACACGCCGGACGTCTCGATCGCCAAGACAATAGCGAAGCAGATCCGCACCTCCAGCGGCGGGCTGCCGGCTGTGCAGGCGAGCGGCTTTCACGTGGATGGACTCGCGCAGGTGTCGATGAACCTGCTCGACATCGACATCACGCCACCGGCGACGGTGTTTCGCGCGATCGCGGCGCTGGCGAACAAGCACGGCGTCGAGGTCATGAAGAGCGAGCTCGTCGGGCTGATTCCCGAGCGGGCAATCGTCGGCGCGGCAAACGTTTCGTTGAAGCTGCCGGATGCCGCGGATCACCTGCTGGAAGCCAAGATCCGTGCGGCGGCAGGTCCCTCCCTGGATGGCTGGATCGACGAGCTGGCGAGCGGGAATGCCACGCCGGGGGGCGGCAGCGCGGCCGCGCTCGCGGGCACCCTCGCTGCGGCACTGGTCGCGATGGTGGCGCGGCTGACAATCGGCAGGAAGGCCTACGCGGCCGCCGAGCCCCGCGCCCGCGAGATTCTCGTCGAGGCCGAGCGACTCCGGCAGACGCTGCGGCGGCTGGTGGATGACGATGCGGCGGCGTACGCGGGCGTCAGCCGGGCGTCCAAGATCCCCAAGGACGACCCCGCTCGCGGCAGTGCCGTGGACGACGCGCTGCTCGAGGCCGCGCGGATTCCGGCGGACGTCGTCAAACGAGCGCAGCGTGTGCACCAACTGGCCACGGAGATCGGCGCCATCGGCAACAAGAACGCGACGAGCGACGCGCGGGTGGCGGGGCTGCTCGCAAGCACCGCGATTGACGGCGCGCTCGAAAACATCAAGGTGAACGTGGCGGCAATGACGGATCGGACAAGAGGGGCACACCTATTGGGAGACCCGGGGCATGGCGAGCAACAGCGAGTGATCAGCTAGCCATGTCGCTTCGAACGTGGTCGAGACGGTTCATGCGGCAGGTGCGCGGCGCGAACCCGTTCACGGGGGACTGGGCACCGACGCGCGTCCCGCTGTTCGCGTTGGGACGGCCGAGCCTGCCGTATCCGCACCTGGGGAACTACCGCGAACCCCTCCGCATTCTCGATACGTTCTTCTGGGCCACCGAGCGCGAAACCGGATCGGGGAAGCATAACCGGTATCTCGCGGTGCCTGGCCTGCCGGATGTGCTAGTAACCCGCGAGCCGGCCGTTATCCGGGCGGTGCTTTCCGCCACGGGCGACAAGCCCGGGCAGATCGATCGGGATACTGCGCCGACGGCGGGGATTGCCCGGGCGACGGGCGAAGATTCGCTGCTGTACGCGAATGGTCCGCTGTGGCGGAGGCAAAAACAGCTGGCCGCGCCCGCGTTCAGCCGGTCAAATCTGTTTCAACCGGAGAAGTTTCACGCCTTCGAGCAGACCTTCCGCAAAACCGTCGCCCAACGACTCGAGCTGCTGCGTGCCCGCCAGCAAGCGACCGGGCAGCGGGTCACGCGCATTGCGCTCGAGCAGGAGATCGTCGTCGTGATGCTCGAGATGCTGGTGAACAACTTCTTCGGCGGGAACGTCTCCTATGAGGAGCTCCGCGACCGGTTCGTTCCGGCGCTCGTGCGCTGTATCGAGCACATGGTCCGTGACACGGTCGCCCGCCGTCTTCGTACGCCCTTCGACGTCATCACCGGCCGACGGCGATCACTACGGCGAGCCCGCGCGAGCTTTGAAGCGTTAACCGATATTGCGCTGGCCGGGCGGACGGACGGTCTCGGTCTTTGGGGCGAGTTCAAGTCCGATGCAAGCAATGATGCGCTCCGCAGCAACATCCGCGTGTTTTTGACGGGCGCGCTGGAGGCCACGACGTCATTCGCGAGTTGGGCACTCTCGCACCTGTCGCGCGCACCCGAGGTTCAGGATCGCGTATACGAGGAAGTGAAGACGATCGATGTGTATGATCCGGACAACCTGGAACAGGCGGTGACGCTCAATCGCGTGCTGGAAGAGACGCTACGCCTCACGCCCGCGCTGTACTTCCTACCTCGCTGGACGACGGTCGACACGTCGATCGAGACGGCGGACGGGCGAAGGATGTTCCTTCCGGAGCGAACGCATGTTGTGCTGGACGTGTGGCATGCAAACCGGTGTGAGGACTTCTGGGGGGCGGCGTTGACCGGGTATCCGGCGCAGGCCTTCGCACCAGACAGATGGGACGTGCTCGCCAAACAGGGCCGCGCCGCAAAGGACATCCTTCACTTCGGGTTCGGACACGGCCCGCGCGTCTGTCCTGGAAAATACCTCGGCCTTCTGGAGGTCGGGCTCGTCGTGGGCGCCTTCGTGAAGATTTTCAGATGCACGGCGGTGACTGCCGAGACACGGGCGAGAGCCGGCGTGTCCACCAAGCCAGCGGATGGAGTGTTGGTCGACCTGGAGCTGAGATAGGAGCCAACAGGGCACCATGTGGCTCTCGCCGCTGTTCCCCTGGGTCACCCGTGTCGGCGCGTTCACCTATTACCGGATGCGCTCCGGCGGCGACGCCGTGCCGCACCGCGGTCCGGTGTTGCTCGTTGCCAACCACCCCAACTCTCTCCTCGACCCGTTGCTGGTCGCGGCGGTCGCACGGCGGCCGGTGCGGTTCCTCGCCAAGGCGCCGCTATTCGCCGACTGGAAGATCGGCTGGCTGATACGGGCGGCGGGCGCCATCCCGGTCTATCGTCGCGCCGACGATCCCGCCAGCATGGCCCGCAACGAGGAGATGTTCCGAGCGGTTCATGCGGCTCTGGCCGGCGGCGCCGCCGTCGGCATCTTCCCTGAGGGGTTGAGCCACAGTGAACCGGCCCTGGCGCCGCTACGGACGGGCGCCGCTCGCATCGCGCTCGGCGCGCACGCCCTCACCGGGCACGCCTTCCCGATCGTGCCGCTGGGGCTCGTGTTCCGACAAAAGGATACCTTCCGCTCCGAGGCGCTCGTGTTGGTCGGGCAGGCCGTGCGTTGGGACGACGTGGCGCCGCGGGGATTGGACGACGAAACGGCGGTGCGTGTCCTCACCGACCGCATCGCCGAAGCGCTGCGACAACTCACCGTGAACCTGGAACGCTGGCAGGACCAGCCCCTCGTCGACTGCGCGATGCGCATCTGGGAGGCCGGGCGCCGCGTTCCGCCCGATCCTGCAGAGCGGGTCGCCCGGCTGCGCGCCACCACGCGCATTCTGGCCGCCGTACGACAGCGCGAAGACCCCGCCGGAACCGGCCTCACGCGGGATGTCGAGGCGCACCGCCGCCGCCTGCGCCGACTCGGCCTCCGGCCCGGAGATCTCGTAGCCGACGTCAGTCTTGGCCGTGGGGTGGGATGGGCGGCTCGGCGCTTTGCGCTCGTCCTGCCCCCCGCGGCGGCACTGGCGATCGCCGGGTTGGTGCTCTTTTGGGCACCGTATCGTCTCACCGGCTTCGTCGTGGACCGGTTGCAGCGGCCGCCCGACCAGCGCTCCACCTACAAGCTGCTGGTCGGGATCGTGCTCTATGGCGTCTGGGTGGTGGCGCTGGGCGCTCTGGGCGCCGCAACGTTGAACGTTTGGGCAGGACTTGCGCTGCTGGTTGGCGCTCCCGTCATCGGGATGAGTGGCCTCATCATTCGCGAGGGTTGGCGCGGCGCGGGTGGTGACGTACGACGCTTCCTTCTGCTCCGCTCGCGCCGGCAGCTGGTGGACGCCCTGCGCACCGTCCAGCGCGACCTGGGCATCCGGCTGAACGCGTTGTATCAGGACTTTGCAGCACGAGGCCTCGCATGACGACCACAGCAGCAGCGGTTCCGAGCCGCGACGTTCCCAAAACTGTGTGGTCCTGGGCGTTCTACGATTGGGCGAACTCGGCGTTCACCACGCTCGTCGTCACGTTCGTCTACTCGACCTACTTCACCAAGGCCATGGCGCCCGACGAAGTCACGGGGACGACGTGGTGGTCGCGGGCGGTGGCGGTGAGCGCGCTGCTCACCGCCGTGCTGGCGCCAATCCTCGGCGCGGCCGCTGACCGGGCGGGGGCACGTAAACGGTTCCTCGCGGTGACGACGGCGCTGTGCATCTGCGCCACCACGCTGCTGGGCTTCGTGTCGCCGAGCATGGCGAACGCGGGGCTCGTCGCGTTGACGCTATTCGTCATCGCCGACATCTCCTTCGAGTCGGGCAACGTCTTCTACAACGCGTTTCTTCCGACCATCGCCTCGCCGGAGCGGATCGGCCGCGTGTCGGGCTACGGCTGGGGGCTCGGGTACGCCGGCGGCCTGGTGTGCATGGGACTCGCGCTGACGGGATTCGTCCGCCCCGAGGTGCCCTGGTTTGGTCTGTCCACCACCGACGGGTTCAACGTTCGGGCGACCAACTTCCTCGTGGCAGCGTGGTTTCTCGTCTTTTCAATCCCGCTGTTTCTGTTCGTACCTGAACGGCGCCTCACGGGGGTGCGAGTGGATGCGCGCGCCGCCCTGCGAGAACTGGCCCGGACGATACGTACCATCCGCCAGTACGGCGAGATCGTCAAGTTTCTGATCGCGCGGCTGGTGTTCAACGATGGTCTGGTCACGGTCTTCGCCTTCGGCGGGATTTACGCCGCCGGAACGTTCGGCATGAGCCTCCCGGAAGTCATCCTGTTCGGTGTGGCGCTCAACGTCACCTCTGGTCTGGGCGCCGTCGTCTTTGGGTTCGTGGACGACAAGATCGGCGGTAAGAAGACAATCCTCGTTACGCTCGTCGCGTTGAGTTTGGCGACGCTGCTCGCCGTGTGGGCCCCGAACCGGCAGTGGTTTTGGATCGCGGGGTTGCTGATCGGCGTCTTCGTCGGACCTAACCAAGCGGCCAGCCGTTCGCTTATGGGCCGGTTCGTGCCGGAGCGGCACCAGGCCGAGTTCTTTGGCTTCTTCGCGTTTTCGGGGAAGGCGACGTCGTTCCTGGGGCCCTTGCTGCTCGGCACCGTGACCCAGGCGTTCGATTCGCAGCGCATGGGCGTAGCGACCGTGATCGCGTTCTTCGTGGTGGGCGGGGTTCTGCTGGCGACGGTCGACGAGCGGCGCGGCATCACAGCCGCGCGGGATGGATGAAATGGGGCGTCATTCGTCGAGCGTGTTAACCGATCGGGCAGGTCGTTACACGACTTATGGACATTGAACTGGGCATCACCACGTTCAGTCTTGATGACCGGTTCGTTCATGACGTGGGCGTCGAGTGAACGAGAATCGATTGAACGACCCGGACGTTACGCGTTTTGCCAAGCTGTTCGACCATTCGATCGTACGGCCGGACGCCACGCGGGACCAGGTCCGCCAGTTCGCCCATACCGCAGGCACGCTCGGCACCGCCACGCTCACGGTGCAGCCGCACTACATCGGCTTCGCCGCTGAACTGCTGCGAGGGACGGGCGTCCTCGTAGGCACGGTGGTTGGGTTTCCGCACGGCAACGAAACGCCCCACATGAAAGCGCGCCAGGCCAACGAGGTGCTCGACCTCGGTGCCGAAGAGATCGACATGGTAATGAACATCCCGGCGCTCAAGAACGGTGAGCAAGTACTGTTCATCCAGGACGTCGCAGGCGTCGTGCGAACGGCTGCCGGGATGAAGGTCAAAGTCATCACCGAGAACTGCTACCTGACACAAGAGGAGAAACGGCGGGCCTGCGATTGGATTGCTCAGGCCGGCGCGCACTTCGTGAAGACGTCCACAGCCTATGCCGAGGGCGGGGCGACGCTGGACGATGTCCGTCTCATGCACGAGGCGGTCCGCGGCAGATGTCTCGTGAAAGCCGCTGGTGGGATTCGACAGGTCCGCGAGGTGCTGGAGTACCTCAAGGCAGGTGCGCGCCGTTTCGGCTCAACGCGGACCGACCAGTTCGTCCGCGAGTTCCAGGAATTGTCGGTACCAGAACGAGCGTCGTTCGCGGAGTATTTGCCGGCTATGGGCGACTAGGACTTCGTCAATATCCTCGGCGGATCCCCGTTCTCTCCAATCGCCACCGTGTGCTCGAAGTGCGCCGACAACGAGCCGTCCTGCGTTACCACTGTCCACTTGTCGTCCAGGGTCCGAATCGACGGGCCCCCGATGTTGATCATCGGCTCGATCGCGATCGTCATTCCCGGAGAGAGCCGCGGGCCGCGCTTGGGCTTGCCGTAGTTCGGCACCTGCGGCTCCTCGTGAAACGACGCGCCGATGCCGTGGCCCACGAGCTCCCGCACCACCGAGTACCCCGCCCCTTCCGCGACCCGCTGCACCGCGTGACCGATATCCCCCACATGATTACCCGCCCGCGCCTGCGCCACGCCCGCCGCGAGCGCTTCCTGCGTCACCTCGAGCAACCGGGCGACCTCCGGCCTGATATCGCCGACCGGAAACGTCGCCGCCGAATCGGCGTGCAGCCCTTCCAGCCACACCCCGACATCCACGCTGACGATGTCACCATCGTGCAGCACGCGCTTGTGGGACGGGATGCCGTGCACGATCTCGTGGTTGATGGAGGTGCAGAGCGTAGCGGGAAAGTCGTACAGCCCCTTGAACGACGGCTGCGCGCCGGGATGGCTGCGGATGAACGTCTCGGCGAGCCGATCCAGCTCTTCCGTGGTGACGTCGGGCCGGACGTGCCGCCCCACGAGCGCCAGCGTCTCGGCGACGATACGGCCGGCGGCGGCCATCGTCTCGATCTCCCGCGGCGACTTGATCGTGATCATCGCCCGATGATCCGCTTGATCTCTCCGCTGATCTGCGCGACCGTCCCGGTGCCGGGGACGCGGTGTACGATGCCGCGCTGGCCATAGTGCGCGATGAGCGGCGCGGTGTCGCGCTGGTAGATCTGCAGCCGGGTCGCGATCGCCTCGGGCGAATCGTCGATCCGCCCCTCCACCTGTGCCCGCGCGCGCATGCGGCGCACGAGCTCCTCGTCGGTGACGTCGAGCAGCAGAATGTGATTGAGCCGCTGGCCCCGCTGGCCCAGCGTCTTGTCCACGAGCTCGGCTTGCGCCGCCGTGCGCGGGAAGCCGTCGAGGATCGCGCCGTCCTTCGCCTCCGGGCGCGCCAGCTCGTCCTTGATCATGCCGAGGATGATGCTGTCGGGAACCAGCTTGCCGTCGTCGTAGTACTTCTTCGCTTCGACGCCCAGCGGCGTGCCGTCCTTCATGGCCGCGCGCAGCAGATCGCCCGTGGTGATCTTGGGAAGCCCGAGACGCTCGGCGAGGACCTTGCCTTGCGTCCCCTTCCCCGAGCCCGGCGCCCCCAGGATGAGAATGAACACTTACAGTGCGGGCACTAGCGGCGGAAGCGAACCCGCGAGGTGCCGCCGCCCTGGCCGCCACCCTTCATGAAGCCGTCATACTGGCGCAGCAACAGGTGTTGCTGCACCTGCTGCACGGTATCGAGCGCGACACCGACGACGATCAGCAGCGCCGTACCGCCGAACCCGAAGGGCATGTTGAGCGTGTTGGTGATGACGATCGGCAGCAGCGCAACGAACGTCAGGAACAGCGCGCCCGGGAGTGTGATGCGCGTCAGCACGTCGTCGATGTAATCCGCCGTCGGCGCGCCGGGCTTCACGCCGGGGATGAACGCGCCCTGCTTCTTCAGGTTCTCGGCCAGATCCACCGGGTTGAAGATGATGGACGTATAGAAGTAGGCGAAGAACACGATCAGTACGGCGCTCGTGAGGATGTACCACACGGAATCGGTGTTGAAGTACTGGGCGACGCGCGTGAGCCAGTCCACGCCGCTGAACGTCGCGACCGTGCCGGGCACGATGATCAGGGACTGCGCGAAGATGATCGGCATCACGCCCGCGCTGTTGATGCGCAGCGGGATGAACGTCTTCTGCCCTTCGCGAATCCGGCCGCGCCCCATCACCTTACGCGGGATCTGCACCGGGATGCGGCGCGCCGCCACGGTGACCGCCACCGTGCCCGCCACCACGAGCACCATCATCGCCAGCACGATGAGCAGCACCGGGAAGGTCAGCGTCCCCGTCTTGAGCGCCTCGAACGTGCGCAGCGTTTCCGGCAGGAACCGTTCAATGATCGAAAAGAAGATGAGCAGGCTCATCCCGTTTCCGATGCCGCGCTCCGTGATCTGCTCGCCGAGCCACATCACGAAGACGCCGCCCGTCGTGAGCGTGAGCACGGTGGTCATGCGGAATGCCCAGCCGGGACTCGCCACGGCGCCGGGAAGCTGCTCGGTGAAGATCGCGAACCCGTACGCCTGGAAAATGCAGAGCAGCACGGTGACATAGCGCGTCCACTGCGTCAGCTTTTTCTTGCCCTCTTCGTCCCGCTGCATCTTCTCGATGACCGGGAACACCGGTCCCGCCAGCTGGAACACGATGCTGGCGGAGATGTAGGGCATGATGCCGAGCGCGAACACGGTCGCGCGCGAGAAGCCGCCGCCCGCGAACAAGTCGTACAGCTGGAACAGCGTGCCCTGCCCGGCGTTCTGCAGGAAATCCGCGAGCGCGTCCACGTTCACGCCCGGCGTCGCGATGTGCGCCCCGATCCGGTAGATCACGAGGCACAGCAGCGTGAACAGGAGCTT
>JBOHSJ010000112.1:0-3195 GCA_050733035.1 Gemmatimonadales bacterium
GGCATCGAGCAGCTCGTACATTCCCAGGATGCCGATGATCTCGCCGCCCGCCTTGCGAACGGGCGCCTTCCCCGCCCGGACCCACGTGATGCCGGTGGACGACTGCTGGCGCTCGAGGATGTCGAGCTTCGGATTACCGCTCTTGGCTACCGCTTCGTCGTCCAGTCGGTACTTCGCCGCTTGGTGGCCCCATGGGAGGCGGCGATCGAAGTCGTCGAGCCCAACCATATCGCCGGGACTCGCGAACCCGGCATCATTCGCAAACAGCTGATTGCAGCCCGCAAACTTGAACTGCGGTCCGAGCTTCCAGAATACCCGCACGTGCTGATCAGAGTGTGTGGACGCCTGGAGATACTCGGCGAGCTCTTTCTCGAGCTCGGTGTGATTCGACATTGGCCAGCGCTTGGCCCGCTCGGCCATGGCGGGATGGAGCTGCGGCCAGGACGCCTCCGTAACAGTCAGGTAGGCTGCCAATACCGCCCGGAGATCGTCGACGTTTCCCAGCTGGTCTTGGGGCATTCCATAATCTATGCTCGGCCCTGCAAGCGTCGCGAGATCGCCTCAGCAGCCTGGTCCGCGAAATCGAGGATCGTTCCGGCCACACCGCGAATCGTGTCGAGCAGCTGCCAGAGGGCGGGAGCCACCGATTCGGATGGCGGCAAGGGGACGAGCTGTCCAGCCGGCTGCTCGGCTGCGTCACTCGTCGGCGCAGCAGCTTTGCGTTTGCGTGGTTTGCGTTTGTCCATGAGTCGTAATGTACTCGGGCCTACCGTTGAGGATCCACACGGCGTGGATCCGGTCGCTGCGCGAGCATCCGCTCGGTGAAGTCCAGGCGCTCCTGCGCCTCACTCAACTCGTTCCGCAGCCGGCTCAGCTCACCTTCGAGCGCCTCGATCCGGTCGTCCGCGACCACTTCTCGAGAGATGTCGTCCTCGCCCTGGTCGCGACGCTGCCGCAGGCGCTGCGCCCATAACCCGAACCCCAAGGCCAGTGCCGCGTGAGCCCCGGCATGCCACGGCGTTCCGGCCGCGAAGCCCGCGGCAACCACGTTCGCGATTGCCAGCAAGACGGCGATCGGATACCAGGTCGTGGGCTTGAACGTCATGCTTTGCGGACGGCAACGGATGGTACGAGGTTTCAAGCCTTGATCGCTCCGCTGCTGTGCCTCGTGACACTCGCCGTGCAGGGTAACTCCGGGACGCCGCGGGTGCTCATTTGGGGCGGCGATGCCGAGGGCGGCGCCCCCTTCGTCGAGGCCGATCCGGCCAATCCATCCCAGGTGCGTGGCTTCGATGTAGAAGTGGCCGCGCGCATCGCCCGCGGTCTGGGCCGCCGGAGCGCGCAGTTCGTCCAGGTGCAATGGTCCAACATCGACCAGTCGGTCGAACGAGGTGACTTCGAGCTGGGGCTCTCCGGGGTCGAGGACACCCCCACGCGCCGCGCCCGGCACGCCGTCACCCTGCCCTACTTCGAATTCCGTGAAGTGCTTGCCGTGCGACCGGAGGACGAGGGCCGCATCCGCGGTCTGGCCGACCTGCGCGGCCGCCGGGTGGCGACGCTCGGCGCCACAATCGCGTACGACTTGCTCCTCGCCGCGCGCGATTCCGTCGGCCTCATCCCCGTGTCCTACGACGACGACGTGCATCCCTACACTGACCTTGCCAGCGGCCGTGTGGACGCGGTGCTATTGGATCACATCATCGCGCAGCGGGCACTGCACCGCCGGGGCGGAACCGGTTTCGTGATCCTCGCGCAACCGGTCGCCACCGGTCACTACGTCGGTGTGCTCGCCCGCGCCGATTCGGTATTGCGCGATTCGGTGGATGCGGTCCTGCGCGAGGCGATGCGCGACGGGAGCCTGGAGCAGATCTTCCGGCGCTGGGATGTCTGGGATCCGAGCCAGGGCGCGCTGATCGACGGCGTCCTGCGCGCTCAGGTGACGGGGCCGGCCGGCGCTTCCAATGCCACACACGCCGTCGCGTACCTTCCTTCCCTCGCGCGCGCCGCGGCCGTGACGTTGCTGTTGTCGGTGCTGTCCATGGCGCTCGCGGTCGTCGTCGGGTTGGCGCTGGCGTCGAGCCGCGTGTACGGGCCGGCGTGGCTGCGGCTCGCGAGCACCGTGTACATCGAGGTCATTCGCGGCACGCCGCTGCTGCTGCAACTGTTCGTCATCTACTACGGCCTGTCGGGCGTGGTGCGGCTGCCCGCGTTTCTGGCGGCGGTGCTGGCCCTCGGCCTGAACTACGGGGCGTATGAAGCCGAGATCTACCGCGGCGCGCTCGAGGCGGTGCCGCGCACGCAGCTCGAGGCCGGACGCACCCTCGGCTTTTCCGAAGCGCAGATGCTGCGGCTGATCCGCGGACCGCAGGCGCTGCGCTACGCGCTCGCGCCGATGACCAACGACTTCGTCGCGCTGCTCAAGGATTCGGCGCTCGTCTCGGTGATCACCGTGGTCGAGCTGACCAAACAGACGGCGATCTACGCCACCAACGTGGGGAGCTGGGTCGTTCCCGGCCTGCTCTGCGCCGTCGTGTATCTGGCGATGTCGCTGCCGCTGTCGCGGCTGGCGCGCCGGCTCGAGCGCCGCTGGGGAGCGCACGCGCCGTGAGCGCCTTCCTGGTGATCGACCAGCTGCGCGTCCGCTACGACACGCGGGACGTGCTGCGCGCCCTGTCGCTGGAGGTCGCGCGCGGCGAAATCGTGGCGCTGATGGGTCCGTCGGGCGTGGGCAAGACGACCGCGCTGCGCACGGTTGCCGCGCTGCAATCGTTCGACGATGGCCGAATCGTCGTGGACGGATTCGCGCTCGCACCGGGACCGGTGCCGCCGGAGTCGCGGCTCGTGCCGCTGCGGCGGCGCGTGGGCCTCGTGTTCCAGGCGCATGCCTTGTTCGAGCACCTGACGGTGCTCGACAACGTGACGCTCGCGCTGCGCCACGTGCTGGGGAAGAGCCGCACGGACGCGGACGCAATTGCCGCCGCGCTCCTGGACGGGCTCGATGTCGGTGGACGCGCGGCCGCCTGGCCGCGTCAGCTCTCGGGAGGCGAAGCGCAGCGCGTGGCGATCGCGCGCGCGCTGGCGCCGGATCCTGCACTGCTGCTCATGGATGAGCCGACGGCGGCGCTCGACCCCGCGCGCCGCAGCACCCTGGGCGCCACGTTACGGCGCCTGTGCGAGCAGGGCCGCGGTTTGCTC
>JBOHSJ010000113.1:0-6115 GCA_050733035.1 Gemmatimonadales bacterium
CCCCTCGACCGGCGCCGCGCCGCCGTTCCCGCGCGCGGCATCCACCGTCTCGCGCGCCGCCTTCACCACCAGCGCGCGCGGATGCTCGGCGAGCAGGGACGCGACGCCCGGCCCCGCCAGCAGCGCATCGATCGACGGGAGCTGGCGTCTAGGGTCGGGCACGGCGCGTGGTATCGGCGGGTGTGGGTTTCGGCACCGTGAAGCTGACGTATCCCTCGCCCTTCTTGCCGATCAGGTTCGTCGCATCCTCGATCCGCACGGCGTACCGCGTCTCCGCCTGCAGCGGCTGGACCAGCTGGATCACGATCTTGTCGGACGGAATCGGACGGCGCGCCAGCAGCTGGCGGACGAGGGCGGTGTCTACGGACGGACGGGCGGACGGCCGGGCGGCCGGACGGCCGCCGGCAGGCGATGGCGCTGGTGGTGGGGGCCTGGGGTGAATGCGCGGTGGCGGTGCGGCGCTCGTGTCACGTGCCGCTTCGGCAGCAGAATCCGCCTTCTGCTGCGCCGCCGCGGTCAGCGAATCGAACTGGCGTTGCGTGAGAATCCGGGCGACGGTGACCGGCGTCGAATCGGGCAGCTCGAGCACGTGCAGGTGCGCCGTGTCGAACGACGCCGTGGGCTCGAGCGCCTGGCTGAACTCCACGCGCACCGAGACCGAATCCACGAACGTCGCGGTGCGCGGCCGGGGCGGCGCGGTGTCGTGCGGGAACGTGTAGAGCGCGACGTTCACGCTCGAATCGAGCGTCACCGCGACGGAGTCGTACAGCTCGCGCGGGCCGCGGCGCCGGTCGCCGTTCTCGTCCGCCGTCGCATACACGATGTAGCGTCCCGGTTGCAGGTTCTCGACGTTGAACTGGCCGCCCGAGTCGGCCATGGTCAAGTAGCCGACGCTGTCGGGCAGCGGCACCGCCTCGATCAAGGCCCGCACGAGGACGTTCTGCTCGATCCACTTGAGCGCGATGCCGCCGATGCGCGCGTGCCCGATCTCCGGGCCGGTCGAAAACAGAATCGTCTTCGTCGAATCGAGCCGGTTGCGGCGCAGATCCACGAAGCCCGGCAGGATCTCGAGCCGGTACACGCGCCGCTTCCATCCTTCTTTCGGCTTCACCGTGACCCGCGTGCGATGCCAACTCACTTTGACCGGCCCGGCAACGGGCGAAAGCAGGATGTGTTGTGCTAACCCTCCGACCCCTCCACGACCTCCACCATCCTGCTCTTCGATGACTTCGTCGAACTGAATGACGGCGTCGTCCTTCAGATTCGGAATGACGGCGCCCGATTCCGGCTTGACCGACACGATTGTTGGCGGCGCGACGTCCGGCGGCCCGCCGGGCGGGTCGCCGACACTCGCGCAGGCCAGTAGCAGCGCGACGCTGGCTAGGAGCAGCCGAGGGATTTGAGCTTTCCGGCCAGGACGTCGCGCTGGTCGCGCCATGCCTTTTCCTTTTCGCGCTCCTTCGCGATGACCTCCTGGGGTGCGCGCGTCACGAAGCTGTCGTTGGTCAGGCGGGCGGCCAGGCCCTGAAGCTGCTTCTCGAGGCGAGTGAGTTCCTCTCCCAATCGCGCACATTCGTGAGTGACGTCGACGGCTCCTTCGAGCGCGACCACAACCTCGCTGCCATCTCCGAACACGGCATGTGCTCCCAGCTTCGGCGCCGCGCGATCGAGCGTGAGGGACTCGAGCTGTGCCAACCGCACGATCGTGTCGCGCTCACCCTCGAACGTCGCGGCCTGGTCGCTGCCGCGCGCGATGATCGTCGCCTCGAGCTTCGTCTTGGGCGATACGCGATACTCCGCGCGGATCGAGCGAATGTGCTCGATCACCGTCTTGACCCGCCCGAACTCCTGGTCGGCGCGCGGGTCTTCGAGCTCCGGTCGCGCCACCGGCCAGCGCGACCCCGCCAGCAGCTCATCGGCTTTTCGCCCGGGCAGCTTCTGCCACAGCTCCTCAGTAATGAACGGAACGACCGGATGGAGCAGGCGTAGCACCGTGTCGAAGCAGTAGGCCAACACTGCACGCGCGGGCTGGCCGTCCGGCCGTCCGGCCGTCGAGCCGTCCAGCCGAGGTTTCACAGCCTCCACGTACCAATCAGCCAGCTCATTCCACACGAACTCAAAGCAACGCTTCGCCGCTTCATCGAGGCGGAATTGCTCCAGCGATTTCGTCGCTTCGCGAATCGTGGCCTGGGCACGGGACAGGATCCAGCGGTCGGCCAGCGTGAGCTGGCGGCGGTCCACCGCCTCGATCGCCGGTACCGCTTGCGGCAGCTGCGCCAGCACGAACTGCGCGATGTTCCAGAGCTTGTTCGCGAAGTTGCGCCCCGGCGCGAACGTCGTCTCGAGATCGTCCGGGTCGAGCATCAGGTCCTGGCCGAGGGCGGTGTTCGCGATGCACGTCCAGCGCAGCGCGTCGGCCCCGAACTTCTCGACGACCACGAGCGGATCGATCCCGTTGCCCAGCGACTTCGACATCTTGCGGTGCTTGGTGTCGCGCACGATGCCGTGCAGGAAGACGGTGCCGAACGGTTTCTTCCCCATGAAGTGGTAGCCGGACATCAGCATGCGGGCGACCCAGAAGAACAAGATGTCGGGTCCCGTCACCAGGGTGTGGCCCGGGTAGAACCGCTGCAGGTCGGGCGTGTCGTCGGGCCAGCCGAGCGTCGCGAACGGCCAGAGCCAGGACGAGAACCAGGTGTCGAGCACGTCGGGGTCCTGCTCGACCGGACCGGCGCATTTGGGACACACTGTGGGATCGACGCGGTCGGCCCACTGGTGCTTGCACTTCGTGCACGTGAACACCGGAACGCGGTGTCCCCACCACAGCTGCCGCGAGATGTTCCAGTCGCGGATGTTGTTCATCCAGTTCTCGAACGTCGCGCGCCAGCGATCGGGTGCGATCGTGAACTCGTTCGTCGCATACCCCTGCATCACCCGCTCGGCGAGCGGCTTCATCTTCACGAACCACTGGTCCGAGAGCCTCGGCTCGACGACGGACTCGCAGCGGTAGCAGCGCCGCACAGCATGACGATGCGGCTCGGTTTTGACGAGGCGGTCGCCCAGCATCTTGATGATCTTCTTCCGGGCATCGAATCGATCGAGCCCGCGTAGCTCGGAGGGCACACGCTGCTCCGTGCTCCCTGCTCCCTGCTCCCCCATCTTTCCATCTTCCGACATCACCAGCGGCATGTCGAGCTTGTGGCGAACGCCGATCTCGAAGTCACTGGCGTCGTGCGCCGGCGTCACCTTCACGAACCCCGTCCCGAATTCTTTGTCCACACTGTCGTCGGCAATTACGGGGATCTGCACGTTCGCGATCGGCACCGTGACCATCGTCCCGATGTAGGGCCGGCCGCGCGGGTCCTCGGGACTCACGGCGACCGCGGTATCTCCCAGCATCGTTTCGGGCCGGGTGGTCGCGACGGTGATGACACCAGAGCCGTCCACCAACGGATATTCGATGTAGTAGAGATTGCCGTTCGTCTCGTGATGCTCGGCCTCTTCATCTGAGAGCGCGGTGAGGCAGCGCGGGCACCAGTGGATCACGCGGTGGCCCCGATAGATGAGCTGCTGCTCCCACAGGCGGACGAACACCTCGCGCACCGCGCGCGAGTATTCGGGGCTGAGCGTGAAGCGGGTGCGGCTCCAGTCGCAGGAGCTCCCGATCACCTTGAGCTGCTCGAGGATCGTGCTCCCGGTCTTCTTCACGAATTCCCACGTGCAGCGGATGAACGCCTCGCGCCCCACATCGAAACGCGTCTTCCCCTCGGCGGCGAGCTGCTTCTCGATCACGTTCTGCGTGGCGATGCCGGCGTGGTCGGTGCCCGGCAGCCACAGCGCCGCCCGGCCGCGCATCCGCTCGAAGCGGATCAGCACGTCCTGGGTGACGTTGTCGAGGCCGTGCCCCATGTGGAGGACGGCCGTGACGTTGGGCGGGGGAATGACGATGACATACGGCTCGCCGTCGGGCTTTGGCTGGAAGATTCCCGCATCGAGCCAGCGCTGGTAGATGGCGGGTTCTACGGGCCGCGGATCGTATGCCATTCCTTAATATAGAAGCGGCCACTAGAATATCGTCCAATGACACAACCGACATCCGCGCCATCCGAAGATCGCCTGCCGCCCTCGCGGCTGGTGCGCTGGCTGCTGCTCGCGGGCGTCATTCTGTTTTCGGTGGGACTCTATTTCCGCTATGGGTTGAATGTGCAGCCCATCGGAACCGTTGCACCGCAGGCGACGACGACTCCCTAGACATGCCCTCATCCGAGATCCAGGTCGTCCTGCCGGATGGGAGCAAGAAGACCCTACCGGCCGGCGCGACGGGCGCCGATTTGGCGAAAGCCATCGGTCCCGGGCTCGCCAAAGCCGCGCTCGCCATCCGCGTCAACGGCGACGTGCGCGACTTGCAGCGCCCGGTCCCCGACGGCGCCACCGTCTCGATTCTCACCAACAAGGACCCGCAAGCACTCGACGTGCTGCGGCATTCGTCGGCGCACGCGCTGGCGACCGCCGTGCGGCAGCTGTTTCCGCAGGCGCAGATCGGCTTCGGACCGCCGATCGAGGACGGTTTTTACTACGACTTCGATATCGGCCGGCCCTTTACACCGGAGGATATCGAGGCAATTGAAAAAAAGATGGTGGAGGTTGTGAAGGCTGACTATGCGTTCGTGCGCGAGGAGGTATCGCGCGCAGAGGCGAAAAAGCGATTCAAGGACGATCCGCTCAAGTTGGAAAGAATCGATGACCTGAAGGAGGACGAGGTCATCTCGGTTTACACGGACGGACCGTTCGTGGACCTGTGCCGCGGGCCGCACGTCCCCAGCACCGGCAAGATCCAGCATTTCAAGCTGCTGCACGCCGCCGGCGCCTATTGGCGCGGCGACGAGCGGCGTCAGATGCTGCAGCGCATCTACGGCACGGCGTGGTTCACCAAGGAAGCGCTCGAGCAGTACATCACACGCCTCGAAGAGGCGCGGAAGCGCGACCACCGCGTCATCGGGAAGCAGCTCGATCTGTTCTCGATTCAGGAAGACATCGGTCCGGGGTTGATTGTCTGGCACCCCAAAGGCGCCATTCTGAACTTCGCGCTGCGGCGCTTCATCGAGGACGTGATCATCGAGCGCGGCTATCAGCTCGTATACACGCCCAACATCACACGCGAGCAGCTGTTCCTGCGCTCGGGGCACCTGCCGCTCTACGCCGAGAATCAGTTCCCGGCCATGGCGGCCGGGGAGGGCGAGTCGGAGGACGTGCGCTATCGCGTCAAGCCGATGAACTGCCCCATGCACATCCTGGTCTACGCGAGCCAGCAGCGCAGCTATCGCGAACTGCCGATCCGTCTCGCCGAGATCGCGAACGTGTACCGCAACGAGCGATCGGGGACGCTGCACGGCATGCTGCGCGTGCGCGGCCTGTCCATGGACGACGCGCACATCTTCCTGCGCGAAGACCAGATCGAGGAAGAGATCTTCAACATGCTCGACATCGTCGAGCTGGTGATGGGGAAGACGTTCGGGCTCGAGTACACGCTCGATCTCGCGACTCGTCCACCCGCGAAGAAGCTCGGCACCGACGCGATGTGGGATACTGCTGAAAAGGCGCTTGAAGGCGCGTTAAAGCGCAGGGGGTTGAAGTATAGAGTCGACGTTGGTGGCGGGGCGTTCTACGGGCCCAAGATCGACGTGAAGTTCAACGACGCGATCGGCCGCGAATGGCAGGGCGCCACGATCCAGCTCGACTATCAGCTACCCGAGCGCTTCAACCTCGAGTACACCGGTAACGACAACAAGCCGCACCGCACGCTGATGATGCACCGCGCGATCTTCGGCACGATCGAGCGCTTCACGGGGTTCCTGATCGAGCACTTCGCCGGCGCGTTCCCGCTCTGGCTTTCCCCCGAGCAGGTGCGCGTGCTGCCGATCGCCGACGCGCAGCTCGAGGCGGCGCGGGCGGTGCACGAGACGCTGCGCAAGGCGGGGATCCGCTCACATCTCGATGAGCGCTCGGAGACGCTGAACTACAAGATCCGCGACGCCGAGACGCACAAGGTCCCGTACATGGCGGTTGTAGGGCAACGAGAAGCGGAGGCAAAGTCCGTCGCGGTGCGGGGGCGGGG
>JBOHSJ010000114.1:0-20469 GCA_050733035.1 Gemmatimonadales bacterium
CGTGGATACCGTCCATGACGCGTGGGTCGAGACTCGCCGGCTCCGCAACGTGTGGGTCTATACCGAGGATGGCGAAACCTTCCGCGTCTACAACGGCCGGTGCACGCACCTCGGGTGTAACTATTTCCTCGATGAGGAAAACAATGTGTTCCGCTGCCCTTGCCACACAGGATTCTTTGAAATCAAGACCGGTGAGGTACTCGGCGGCCCGCCACCCCGCCCGCTCGACACGCTCGAGCTAAAGGTGGAGAACGGAGCGCTGTTCGCCCGTTATCAGGACTTCCATCTGGGCGTCCCCGAAAAAGGGGAGGTCTGAGGCATGGCCGTCTTCTTTCGTTGGCTCGACGAGCGGCTGGACCTGGTCCGGGCCAAGCGCGAGCTCCTCGATCGCGAAGTGCCCGACCGGCTGACGTGGTGGCACACCCTGGGCAGTGCTACACTCACCGTGTTCCTGGTGCAGGTGATCACGGGCACGGTCCTGGCCACGTACTACTCCGCCTCACCCGACCACGCCTACGACAGCATCCGGTTCGTGACCCGCGAGGTGGCGAGCGGCGCCCTGCTGCGCGGCATCCATCACTGGGGCGCCAGCGCGATGGTCATCCTGATCCTCGCGCACATGATCCGCGTCTTCTCGGTCGGCGCCTACAAGTATCCGCGCGAAGTCAATTGGGTATTGGGCGTCGGCCTGTTTCTCATCGTGATGGGATTCAGCTTCACTGGGTATTTGCTGCCCTGGGATCAGAAGGCGTACTGGGCGACCGCGGTCGGGACGAACATCGCCGGCACGACCCCGGTGATCGGCGGAGCCCTCGTCGCTCTCCTGCGCGGTGGCTCCGAGCTTGGCACGGCGACACTCGCGCGATTCTACGCGTTCCACGTGCTCTGGCTACCGCTGATCCTGACGCTGCTCGTCGCGCTGCATATCACCGTCGTCGTCCGCCAAGGAATCGCCGCCCGTCCGCGGGACCTGGAGACCGGTGCACCGAAGAGCACACGCGATCCAAAGTACCCTGCGTACTACCGTCAGGCGTATCTCGCGTCGAAGCGCGGCGGCCTCCGGTTCTGGCCGGACATCTTAGGCAAGGACGCGATCGTCTCGGCCGCCACGGTGCTCGTACTGGTACTGCTCGCCGCACTGTTCGGCGCGCCACTCGAGGCCCCGGCCGATCCGACCGATACGTCGTACGTGCCGCGTCCGGAGTGGTATTTCCTGCCGATCTATCAACTGCTCAAGCTCGTCCCCGGCTCACTCGAGGCGGCGATCGCCGTGGGAGTGCCGAGCCTCCTGTTGATCGTGCTGCTCGGGCTGCCGTTCTTCGATCGGGGCAGCACGCGCAACCTGCTGCACCGGCCGCTGGCGTTGGTGTCGTTAGCCGTGTTGTTCGCGGGTGCGGGGTTACTGATCGGCGCGGCCGGCCGGGCGCCCGCGACAACCGCGGAAACTGGGGCGGCGCTGACGTCGGTACAGCGAGCGGGCCGTGCGCTATATCAGGCGCAGCAATGCGGAGGCTGCCACCGGATTGCGGGGCAGGGTGGCGAAGAGGGGCCGGACCTGACATCGGTCGGATTGCGGCACTCGGCCGGGTGGCTGCACAGCTTCGTGGAGTCCCCCAGCCGCTTCCACGAAGAGTCCCGGATGCCGGCGTATGGGCCGCCCGCTCTCTCGCATCAGGAGATCGAGGAGCTGGCGCAGTATCTCGCGACGTTGCGCGGGCGGGAGCCGGGCGCTCTCACGCCGCAGTTCTACGATACGTTCCCGGCGCCGCGCCGGCCCTAGGGGCCGGTAGGTGCCGGAGCTCCGAGCGACTTCACGAACCGCGCGACGGCGAGCATCTCCGCCGGCGAGAGCTTGTCCGTGAACGACTTCATGTCTTTTCCCTTGCCGTGGCGCAGCACCGCGACGATCGAGTCGGTCGTCAGGTGCGCCTGCAGGGACGAGTCGGCGAGCGTCTTGAGCGCTGGATAGAGCGTCACCATCCGCGCCGGCGGCACGCCACGCGCGCCATGACAGGAACGGCATTGCTGCCGATAGAGCGCGGCACCGTCGGGCTCTGGAGCCGCAGCGGGCTCCTGGGCTGCCGCGACCGGCGCCGCGGAGCTCAGTAGAAGCGCCGCACCGAATACTCCCGCCAACCACGTACTGGTCCCAACACGCATACACACTCCCATCACGGGTGAAACTGCCTGCTCTAACACTTGCATCTTTTCGGCAAGAGATCGCCAAGCGGACATGAAGAGGGCTTCATGAAGCCCTCAAACAGCCTTCTCGTTGGCGCGTCTAACATGGCCGAATGCCGGTTGTTGGCAACATCCCGCTTCGCGTCGCGCTCGTCGGCGCGCCCAATGTCGGCAAGAGCGCGCTCTTCAATCGCCTGACCGGCCGCTATGTCGCCGTTTCGAACTATCCGGGCACGACGGTCGAGATCGTCCGCGGGCGCGGCGTTGTGGAGGGGCGACCCGCCGAGATCATCGATACGCCGGGGATGCATTCCCTGCTCCCAACGAGCGAGGACGAGCGCGTCGCCCGCCGCATGCTGCTGGACGGCGGCGCGGACGTCGTCGTGCACGTCGTGGATGCCAAGAACCTGGCGCGCATGCTGCCGATCACACTCCAGCTTCTCGAGGTAGGTCGGCCGCTCGTCATCGCGTTGAACATGATGGACGAAGCGGAGCGCCTCGGAATCCGCATCGCTCGGCCCGCGCTCGCCGACCGGCTCGGCGTGGCGGTGGTGCCCGTCGTGGCGGTGTCGGGGCGCGGCATTCCCGAGCTGCGGGCGGCGATCGCGGCGGCCGGCGCCGGACGCGCACCGGTGCCTGCGCCGCCCGTCTATGGGAATGGCGTCGGCACGGCGCTGCGCACGCTGCGCGAGCGGCTGCGCGGCGTGTATCTCGTGGACCCCGCCGTGTGGGCCGCGCTTGCCCTGCAGGGCGACGCCGAGGCGGTGGCCGCGCTCGCGCGGGCAGAGCCGGACGGTGGCCGGCTCATCCTCGCGACCGCGCGTGATCTCGCCGCGCGGCTGGGCGCGCCCGCGCCGTATCGGGTGGCGGTGGAGCGGCAGCGCGCGGCCGACGCGCTGCTCGCATCGTTGATATCGGTTTCTGCGCGGGCGCGCCCCTCGGTGCGCGACCGCCTGGGGTTCGCGTTGATTCGGCCCATCGTCGGCGTGCCGGTCTTGTTGCTGGTCCTGTACGTCGGGTTGTATCTGTTTGTGGGCCGCCTCGGTGGCGGGATCGCCGTCGATTGGCTTGACGGCACGGTGTTCGGCCGCTGGATAAACCCGTTCCTCGGGCGAGTCTTTGCCGGCGCGCCGACCGAGGCGCTGCGATCGCTGTTCGTGGGCGATTATGGCCTCTTCACGCTCGGGCTGCGCTATGCGATCGCCATCATCCTTCCCATCGTCGGCTTCTTCTTTCTCTTCTTCTCGCTGCTTGAGGACTCGGGCTACTTCCCGCGGCTCGCGCTGCTCGTCGATCGCGTCTTCAAGCGCCTGGGGCTGTCGGGGCGCGCCGTGATTCCCATGGTGCTCGGATTTGCGTGCGATACGATGGCGACGATGGTCACGCGCACGCTCGAAACGCGGCGCGAGCGCGTGCTGGCCACGCTACTGCTAGCCCTCGCGATTCCCTGCTCGGCGCAATTGGGCGTGATTCTCGCCCTCCTGGCCGGCCAGCCCCTGGTCGTCGCCATCTGGGCCGGCGCGGTGCTCGGCACATTCGTGCTCGTCGGCGCGCTCGGGGCGCGCGTACTCAAGGGTGCGCCCCCCACCTTCCACATGGAGCTCCCGCCGCTGCGCGTGCCGCGCGCGGCGAACGTGCTCGTCAAGACGTACACACGGATGCAGTGGTATTTCGTCGAAGTATTGCCGCTCTTCTTGCTCGCGAGCGTGTTGCTGTGGGCGGCCGATGCGACCGGGCTGCTGGGCCGGGTCGTCGCGGGTCTGCAGCCCGTCGTGCATGCACTCGGCTTGCCAGCACAAACGGCCGCCATGTTCATCTTTGGATTCTTCCGGCGCGACTACGGCGCCGCCGGATTGTATGATTTGCAGAGCCAGGGCCTGCTCGACCCGGTGCAGTTGGCCGTGGCCAGCGTGACGCTCACGCTGTTCATCCCGTGCGTCGCGCAACTCCTGATGATGGTCCGCGAGCGGGGAACGAAGACCGCGCTCGGCATGCTCGCCTTCGTCACGGCGTACGCGTTCGGCGCTGGTTTTGTTCTCAATGTGGTGCTGCAGTGGCTCCGCTGACGATGCCCCACGTGATCTGCGGCTTTTGCGCGCAGGCGTTCGAGCAGGATCTCGGGCAGCCGGTCTGCAGGATGTGCCCGCTCGCCGGCAGCTGCCACCACGTCCGTTGCCCGCACTGCGGCTACGAGAATCCCGTGCCGCCCGCGTGGCTGCGGCGGTTGAGCGGCGCAGCCCGGCCATGACGGCGGTGCAATGGCTCCGGAGATGGCTCGGTGCCGCCGCATCGGCGCGCGGCTGGGCCGACGATTGTCCCGCGGGTCTCCCCGTCCCCGAGCCGGCGCGCTGCGCGGCAGCGGATTGCGACTCGATCCCGCTCACCGCGCTCGCCCCAGGCGAGTGGGCCTGCGTCACCTGCCTTGCGCAGCCCGACGGCCGCGCCGCGGCTACGCTTAGCGCACTTGGGGTGCTGCCGGGCGTCGAGCTCGAGCTCATCGAACGCTTCCCTGCGTTCGTGTTTAGAATTGGGTATGCCGAGCTCGCGGTCGATCACGCGCTGGCCGGCATGGTGCGCGTGCGCCGATACAATGACCTGGACTCTTCCGAGAGGATCACATGAGATCGCTTCGCCTGATCACGATTGGGTTGTGCTGCGTCGCCGCTCCGCTCGCGGCGCAAGACACGACGCATGCCCGTCACGAGCGAATGGGAGCCAAGAACGAGCATGCGATGATGAATGACCGGATGCATGAGATGATGGGTCCGATGATGCGCGCCATGGCCTTCACGCCCGATCATCTGCTCTCCCGCAGGGACACGCTGGGTCTCACCCCACAGCAGGTCACCCGCCTTACCGCGATTCGCGACGCGGCAAAGAGCGTTCATGACGCCGCCGCCGCCGACGCGAAGGCGCACATGGCCGGCGTCGGACAGGCGGCCGGGGGCACCGACACCATGGCGTTGAAGATGCACTTCGATGCGGCGCACGCGGCGATGGGAAAGGCCCACTGGGCCATGCTCGGGGCGGCCGCACGGGCGCGCGCGATCCTCACCGACGCGCAGCGGGCCAAAGTGGAAGCGTGGGCGAGCGCGGGGGAGCACCGCCAACATTGAGTCTCACGAGCGCTTCACGGCCGCTTCATGGCGGGCGTGGTAACATGAACACGGCCACCACATGGTGGCCAGTGCGGGAACGCAGTTAAGCCATCGGCCGCATGCTCACCGGAAACGGCCCCGGTATCGGAGCGCGAAATCCGATGGCCTCCAGCCCTCGTTCAGCTGTTGAGAGCGGGGGCTGTTTGATTCTTTTCACGCGCATTTCAGCGTGCGTTCACGGCCTCGACACCAGATTGCGCGCGGCACCACACAGGTGCCCGCAAAGGGGGTGAACTCTATGTTCGGGGTGATTCGCAAGACGCCGCGCGATCCATGGATGGAGCTCCTCTACAACCTGGAGCGGCGGATGGGGCGGGTGTTCAATGAGCCCTTCGGCACATTCGACTGGCCTGTGGGTGAAATCACGACCGCCGCTTGGACACCGGTCGTGGATATCCTGGAAGAGCCGGAGTATCTCCGCATCACGGCGGAGGTCCCCGGGGTGAAGCCGGAGAACGTGAAGATCCTGGTCGAGGGCAACCTGCTCACCATTCAGGGCACGAAGGACCAGACCGCCGAGGCCAAGACGGAGAAGGTGCATCGGTACGAGCGGATCTATGGTTCGTTCGAGCGGACTTTCACGTTGCCGGCCACGGTCGACGCGGAGCACATCAAGGCCAACTATGAGATGGGCGTGCTGACACTGACGCTGCCCAAGGTCGAGAAGGCCAAACCGCGCCAGATCGCGGTGGAGATTACGACGGAGAAGAAGCTGAAAGGCTGAGGTGAGGCTGCTGGTCGGCCCCCGCCGCGCCAGGCGTCGGGGGCCTTGTTGTCAGCGTGGTTTGGCCTGCGCGCGATCGCACGTGCTGATGCCCAGGAGCGCGTACAGAGGGCAAACGCGAAACAGGGCGGTGCCGGCGATCATGATTCCGATGAAGCCGATTCCCAGCGAAACCAGGGGGCGGCTCTGTAACGCCGCGGAACCGAGCAGGAATAATCCCGCTACAAAACCTCGAATCCCGGCGTCGCGCCAACCCACATTGTCACTAGCCATACAAGAACGCTCCGATAGATTGCTGCGAGAAATCTGGAAGCGCCGGCATGAACTCCCTGTCAAGCGACCGTGAAGGCCGCTTCATCGCCCGTGGGTATAACACAACGTGCCCGAGAATCACACTGCGACCGTCGCCTGCCCCTTCTGCCAGACGCTGAACCGCGTGGATCTCGCGCGCATCGAGCAGCACCCCAAATGCGGCAACTGCGCCAAGCCGATCCTGTTGGACCGTCCCATCGCGATCTCCGATGCGACATTTGAGCGGGTGACCACCGACACCGTGGTGCCGGTTGTGGTGGATTTTTACGCAGACTGGTGCGCGCCCTGCAAGATCATGGCACCGCTGCTGGATGACGTCGCGCGCCGCCGCGCCGGGCAGATCCTGGTGACGAAGCTCGACACCGACCGGAATCCGGCGACGGGTACGCGGTTCGGTGTCCGGGGAATTCCGACGTTAATCGCGTTTCGCGACGGGAAAGAAGTGGCACGGCGAGTCGGGGCGATCCCGCCCGCGGAACTCGAAGCGTTCCTGAACGCGCTCTAGCGCGCAGGCCAGCGCAGCGTCGCCACCGTCCCCGGCGCAAGCTCGTACACCAATGCCTTCCCAGCCCACTGCACCGCGAGTCGTTGCTCCGCGGCAGCCGTGTTCACCACGATGAGCACCCGCGAGCCGTCCGGGTTCCGGAACGCGACGCTCTCGAGCCCCGTCACACCTGTGGTCGATCCGATCCGGCGCGCGCCCGGCCGCACGAACCGGCTGGCGTGCGCGAGCGCGTAGTACTCGACGTTGCGCGTGACGGCGCCCGACTTGGAGTCGATTGTCACGACGCCGCGGCAGGTCCCACACCCGCCCTTGTGCGGCCCGTGGTTCTCGTCCAGCGCGAGGTTCCAGAGGAGCACACCGCGCGCCCAATTCCGCGTCGCGCCGATGATCAGCGTCCGCACGTTCCACACGAGATTGTCGGCGAAATTCGGCGCCCACTCGCCTCCGGAGCATTCCGTGAAGTACGTATCCACTTCCGGATGGGCGTCGTGCACCTTCCCCTGTGCCGACACCTCGCCGCCGTAGCAATGCCAGGCGACGCCGGCGATGTAGCGACGCGCGACGCTGTCGGCCAGCACGCGCAGCGGCGAGTCGGGCTCGTCCCAATTGTGATCCCAATCGAGGATCACGGTGTTGATCCGCTCGCGCGCGAGCAG
Source organism: Gemmatimonadales bacterium (assembly GCA_050733035.1). Lineage (GTDB taxonomy): Bacteria > Gemmatimonadota > Gemmatimonadetes > Gemmatimonadales > GWC2-71-9 > 20CM-2-65-7. The sequence goes on from JBOHSJ010000114.1 coordinate 7,537, forward strand.
CGGGCCGAGGTGCTCGCCAATGAACCGCGCGCGGGCCGGTGGCTCGAGCCGCATTCCGGGATAGTCTGCGGGCTCGAAGTGGGGCTCGTTCTGGACCGTGAGCGCGTAGATCGGCACACCCTCGGTCCGATAGGCCTCGATGTAGCGCCGGAAGTACTCCGCAAACGCGCCAAACGCGTCCGGTCGCAGCGTGCCTCGGATGAGGCGCCCCGTGCTTTTCATCCAGCCGGGCGCGCTCCACGGAGACGCCATGATCTTGAGCTGCGGATTGATCGCCAGGGCACGCTGCACGATCGGCAGCCGGTCTGTGCGGTCGGCGTCGATCGAGAAGTGCGCGAGGGCCGGGTCGCGTTGGCCCTGCGGCATGTCGTCGAAGCTATAGTGCGCCGGCGAGAAGTCCGATGCGCCGATCGTGAGGCGCGTGAAGCTCAGTCCGATGCCGCTATCCGGGCCGAACAGGTCGCGCAATAATGCCTCGCGACGCTGGGCCGGCAGTCCGTTGATGAGCCATGCGGATGCGTCGGTGATCGCCGCGCCGAACCCCACTATCTCCTGATACGTCGCCGTGTCGTCGATCGCGATCGTCGGCAGGCCCGCCGTGCCTTTGCTGGAAAAGGCGACGTCCGGCTCGCGGGAGAGCAGTTTCCGCTGGTCGCCTGTCGTCACCCAGACTGCGGCGACCGGCGGGCGCGTGCAGGCGCCCGCGAGCGCGAGTAACAGCAAAACGGAGATGCTAGATGCACGCACGCCATGAATCTATCTTTGCGACGTGCCGAGCGAATCCCCAATCGTCGTCCAAAACCAGGAGGAGAAATGCGCCCTGCTGAGCGGATCCTCGCGCGATCGGTCGCCGTTGCCGTGCTCGCGCTGGCGCCTGCCGGCGCCGCCGCGCAAGTGTCGATCGGAATCGGTGCGCAACTGCTGAGCCTCGGCGGCAACGATTTCAGGAGCGCGGATGCAGGCTTCGGTGGCGAGGCGAGCGTGCTGTTTCCGGTCGGCAAGTCGTTCAAAATGGGCGGCACCGTTCAGTACTCGAGCCACGACGACGCTTTCCTCGATAACAACATCGGCGTCCTCGGACTGTTCTACGCAGGTCGGTTCGTGTTCCGCCAGGCAAAGGGTAGTGTCACACCGTACATCGTGGGGCGTGGGGGTTGGGTCAGAGCCAGCTCGAAGGTGGACGTCGACTTCGACGGCACCGATGACGACGTGAGTCAGACCGGCTTCGCGTTCGGCGGTGGCGGCGGCGTGATGATTCCGGTGTCGCCCACCGTGGCGATCGACTTGGGAGCGGTCTTCCACGCCGTCTCGCTCGGGGACGGGAAAACGGATGGGACGACTGTTCCGAACACGGACGCGAGTGGGACGGCACTTCAGGTCCGCGCCGGCGTCTCGTTCAAGATTGGCGGTGCGTCTCGCTAGGCGGGTCCGAAGGAACCCGCGAGCTGGCGCAGCACGTACTCCAGAATGCCGCCGTGCTTGTAGTACTGCAGCTCCTGCGGCGTATCGATGCGGACCAGCGCCGTAAACGCCGTCACTTTGCCGTCATCGGACGTCGCCGTGACGGTCAGCTCCTTCGGCATTGCTGCGAGCCCCAGAATGTCGTAACGCTCTTTCCCTGTTAGGCCGAGGGAAGTGGGGCTCTGCCCGGCAGCAAACTGCAGCGGCAGGATTCCCATTCCCACCAGGTTCGAGCGGTGAATGCGTTCGAAGCTTTCGGCGATCACCGCGCGCACGCCCAGCAGGCGCGGGCCTTTCGCGGCCCAATCGCGGGACGATCCCGAGCCGTACTCTTCCCCCGCGAGCACCACCAGCGGCGTGCCTTCGGCGGCGTACTTGAGCGAGGCATCGTAAATCGTCATCACTTCGCCGTCCGGGAAGTGGGCCGTGAATGGGCCTTCGGTCCCCGGCGCCAGCAGGTTCTTGAGGCGCACGTTCGCGAAGGTGCCGCGCACCATCACCTCGTGGTTGCCGCGGCGCGCGCCGTAGGAGTTGAAGTCGAGCGGCGCGACGTTGTGGCCGACGAGGTATTGGCCCGCGGGACTCGTCTTCCGAATCGACCCGGCGGGCGAGATGTGATCCGTGGTGATGCTGTCGCCCAGAAGGCATAGCACCCGCGCGCCCCGGATGTCGCGGACGGGCCCCGGCTGTACCGGCATGCCGTCGAAGTACGGCGCGCGTTTGATGTACGTGGAGGTCGGCTCCCAGGCGAAGCGGTCGCCCTCGGGGACAGGCAACCCACGCCAGCGCTCGTCGCCGTCGAACACCTGCGCATAGCTCTTGCGAAACATCGCCGACTTGATCGAGCGGTCGATGACGTCGGACACTTCCTTGGCGGACGGCCAGATGTCCCGCAGAAACACCGGCTTCCCATCAATGCCGTCGCCCAGCGGCTCGTTGTGGAAGTCGATGTCGATCCGGCCGGCGAGCGCGTACGCCACGACGAGCGGCGGCGACGCGAGATAATTGGCGCGCACTTCCTGTTGAATCCGGCCCTCGAAATTGCGATTGCCCGAAAGCACCGCGCAGACGACGAGGTCACACTCGGCGATCGCCGCGGACACCACCTCGGGCAGCGGCCCGGAGTTGCCGATGCAGGTCGTACACCCGTAGCCCACCAGGTGAAACCGCAGCGTCTCGAGCGGCTTGGTCAGTCCCGCCAGATCGAGATAATCCGTGACCACCTTCGATCCCGGCGCGAGGCTCGTCTTCACCCACGGTTTGCTGCGCAGACCCCGCTCCACCGCTTTCTTCGCCATGAGGCCGGCGGCCACCATCACCGACGGGTTCGACGTATTGGTGCAGCTCGTGATCGCGGCAATCACAACGGATCCATGTCCCAGCACGTGCTCGATGTCGTCGATACGCAGCTTGGCGTGCGACGGCCGCGGCGGGATGAGGCCGGCCTGGCCGCCTTCCCCTTCCCAACGTCCGACCGATTTCTGACCGGCCGACGCGGCGGCCACGGCGGCAGGCGGCGTCGTCGGCTTGATGAGCGTCGGCAGTGCTGCGGCGAACTCGCGTGGCACCTCACGCAACCCCACGCGATCCTGCGGCCGGCGCGGCCCGGCCATGCTCGGCTCCACCGTCGCCAGGTTCAGCTCGAGCGTGTCCGAGTAGACGGGCTCCGGAGCATCGGGCGTATGAAACAGTCCCTGCTCTTTCATATACGCCTCGACGAGCTTCACCTGCTCGGGCGAGCGGCCGGTGAACTCGAGGTAGCGCAGCGTCTCCTGATCCACGGGGAAGATGCCGATCGTCGCGCCGTACTCCGGCGCCATGTTTCCGATGGTGGCGCGGTCGGCGAGCGGCAGCGTCGAGACGCCGGGTCCGAAGAACTCGACGAATTTTCCGACGACGCCTTTCGCGCGCAGCATCTGCGTCACGGTGAGCACGAGGTCGGTGGCGGTGGTGCCCTCGCTGAGGCTGCCACTCAAACGGAAGCCGACGACCTGCGGAATAAGCATCGAGACTGGCTGGCCGAGCATCGCGGCTTCGGCCTCGATGCCTCCCACCCCCCAGCCCAACACCCCCAAACCGTTGATCATAGTCGTATGTGAGTCGGTCCCCACCAGCGTATCCGGATACGCCTGCGTGTCCGACGTAAACACGACGCGCGCCAGGTACTCGAGATTCACCTGGTGCACGATCCCCGTATCCGGCGGTACGACTTTGAAACCGGTGAACGTTTTCTGCGCCCAGCGGAGCAGGGCATAGCGCTCGCGGTTGCGCTGGAATTCGAGATCGGCGTTCACCTGGAACGCGGTCTTGGTCCCGAACTCATCCACGATCACCGAGTGGTCGATCACCAGCTCGGCGGGCAGCAGCGGATTCACGCGTTTGGGGTCGCCGCCCATTTTGACCATCGCGTCGCGCATCGCGGCGAGGTCCACGACTGCCGGCACGCCGGTGAAATCCTGAAGCAGCACGCGCGCCGGCATGAACGCGATCTCGGCGTCAGGAAGCTTGAGCGGCTCCCAGCGCGTCAGCTTCTCGATGTCTTCCCCCCGCACCACGCGTCCATCTTCGCGGCGCAGCAGGTTCTCGAGCAGGATTTTGAGCGAGTAGGGGAGGCGCGCGCCGGGAAGCCCGCGCCGCTCGAGGGCATCGAGCCGGAAGATCTCGTACGACCGGTCTCCGGCTTTGAGCACTGCGCGGCTGCCGAAACTGTTGGCGCTCATTGCGGCAACACCTTCACGGCGACGACGAAGTACTCCGTCTCGCCAAAGCACGTTGTGGGAACGCCTTTATGCTGCTGATAGGTGAGTGCCACGCGTCGTCCGAGCGACTGGTTGATGTGGTCCGCCACGACGTCGTCGCGCACGGTAAAGTAGAATTTTTCCGGATTGGTTCCCGGCATCGATACCATCGCGAGCTCGCCCTCCCACGTCTTACAGAGCCAGCCGCGCTTCGAGAATTTCTGCACGAAGCCGGCGCGCTCCCCTTCCGAATAGCTCCAGTTGAGGGCGGACCAGGTATACAGCACGAACATCAGGATCGGTGTAAGCAGAATCCCGGCGATGATGAGTTTGCGCTTGCGGGTGAGCTGGAAGTTCAGATTCACGGGCGTCAATCTACTTCGTACGTTTCGGTGCGATAAGGCGTGAAGCCCCGTGCGATGTAGTTGGGCAAGGCGTTGGGATGATCCAGCGTACAGGTGTGCAACCAGACGCGCGACGCGCCCAGGGCCCACGCGTCGCGCACCGCGTGGGACAGCAGATGCTTCCCGACCCCGTGGCCGAACTCGGCGGACACAATGCCGAAATAGGCGATTTCGACCGACTCATCTTCGGGCACCTGCCGCAGCTCGTACCATCCGGCCAGCGCGACTTTTTTCTTCCCGTTTGCTCGCATCGCGACGAAGAGTTGATGGCAGGGGTCGGCGAGGTGCGCGGCGATTTGCTGGTCGGTCCAGTCCCAGCGATCCCGCCAGTGAAACGCCTCGCCCACGGTCTGATAGCACATCCGGTATAGCGCGGGGAGCGGTTTTTGTGCGCGGGCGATCGTCACGCCGGGAAAGTCCCCGAATGACGCCTTAAACTGCTCGCGGTCCTTGAGTTCCAGGTACGTTCGAGTGACTTGCATGTCCGAACTAAGCTACCGGCTATCGGCTATCGGGCGTAACAACCCGATAGCTGACAGCCGATAGCTGATAGCGTATTTTTGGCGCATGACCTTCAATAAAATGGGTACGCTCCCCCTGCCGCTGGCGCTCCACCTGGCAACGTACACCGTAATCGGATTGTTCTGCGCCTTTGCGGGCGGCCTCAATCTCATCGATCCCGTCAAGATATTCCCAAACGCCGTAATCTTCCTCGGGCTCGCGGGATTCAGCTGGGGATATGTGTTCGGCATTCTGATGGCGCGGAAGGAAGTGCTGGGCATGGGTCTCGTCGCGAGTCTCGGGTATGTCGCGGCGGGCATCTGGCAACTCGGCCCCCGCTGGCCACTCGGCGCGCTGCTGCTGGCCATTGGCATCTACGGATTGGCCACCCTCGCGTTGTATCGCCGACAAATTCTCGAAGCCTAGCCAATGAGGTTCTCCCGCACGAGGGCGGCGGGCAGCTCCACCACAAACTTCGCGCCGCCCAGCGCGCTCGATTCCTCCAGCCAGATCCTTCCGCCCACCTCCGCCACCACGCGCTGACAGATCGATAAGCCGAGTCCCGATCCTTCATCGGGACTCTTCGTGGTGAAGAACGGATCGAAGATCCGGCTGCGCACCTGTGCCGGTACGCCTGGTCCTGAGTCCTCGACCGTGAGGCGCACCCAGCCTTCGCGGGCCTCCGTGGCCAGCTCGATCACCGCGTTCGGACGCCCCCGCACGGCATGCTCCGCGTTGGTCACGAGATTGATCACGACCTGTTGCAACTCCTGGCCGAGGCCCAGCACGGCTTCGGCGGCCTGATCCATGCGCGTGCGGACTTCGATGTTGTCGGCGCGCAGCACCCGCTGGCGAATCTCGGCGACGTCGCGCACCAGCTCGTTGAGCTGCACGCGCACCGGCGTGATATCGGCGCGCCGCGCCAGGCGTAACAGGCTGCGCACGATACGGGCCGCCCGGTCGACCTCACGCACGATCGTGGCGGCGGCGGTGCTGGCTTCATCGTCCTTGGTGGACCGGCCGAGCAGCTCGGCCTCCATGCGGATGGCGGCGAGCGGGTTGTTCACCTCATGGGCCACGCCGCTGGCAATCTCACCCACGGTCGCGAGCTTCTCGCGCGCGATCAGCTCGCGCTGCGCGCGCAGCTCGTCCGTGCGGTCGTAAAGCGCGACGAGCAGGTCCTGCGAGCCAAGACCGCGCAGATCGGTCACTGTACAGTCGCAGATGCGCCGTTCTCCGCCCGACGCTTGCGTGACGAGCACGCGGCCATGCCACGGCTGGCCCTGCTGGCGGCCCTGAAGCATCAGCCGCACCGTGAGGCCGCTGGGCGAGAGCCCGAGCTTCTCGAGGTGATGTCCGATCGCCGCTTCCTTCGTTCCCACGCCGAACACGTTGATTGCCGCTTCGTTGACCTGGCGCACGGTGCCGGCGGTGTCGACGAGGGCCATGGGGAGCGGACTCGCGTCCACCATCGCGCGCGCCCGGTCGGCGGCGGCGCGTGTGGCGGCGACGGCCTCGGACAGCTCGATGCCGCCGGCGATGTGTGCGGCAACCGCAGAGACATAATGCAGGTCGTGCAGACTGAACGGCGGCGTGTTCGGCGAATCGGCCGCCTGATAGCGCACCAACCCCACGGCGCCGACGGTCCCCTGTGATGTGCGCAGCGGTGCGATGAGGGCGGCGCGCACGCGCTCGGCGAGGGCCTTGGCGATCGGACTCGCATCGGCTTCCGCGTTCAAGTCGGCAGTGATCAGCGGCTCACCGCTGCGAACCACGCGGCCCGTCGCGCTCGTGTCGAGCCCGAGGATCAGGCCTTCGACCGGAGCCGCCGCCCCCAACGCGGGTGAGAGGCGGAGGTTTTCACCGTCCGGCTGTTTCAACGCGACGAACGCACCCTGCGCTTCGACCAGATCCATCAGGCTTTGGAGCGTGTAGCGGAGCAGGAGCTGCGTCTCCGGTGCGGCGAGCAGCCAGCGGGCCAGCTCGACCACGAAGGTCCCGAGCCGCCGTTCGCGCTCGAGGGCGGCCCGCCGCCCCACCATGACCGCCAGCCGCGACGAGAATTCGATCGCCGCCTCGAGCTCCGAAACCGGTAACGCCGCCGGCGCACCGGAGAGGTTGGCCTCGACGTGCCGCCCATCGGGATCGCGCCACGCCGCGGTCAGGCTGCGCCCCGAGCGGTCGTCGGTTCCGGCGGTGACGGAGCCGCTCTCGTTGATCCCCTGATACCGGATCGAGAGGCGCGCGCCGCCCGCCCACGCGCTCAGAATGTCGGCGGCGGCGCGCCAAAAATCACCGGAGCGCTTGGCGTCGCTGGCCAGGCGGAGCATCGCCTGCAGGGCGTCTCGCATGCGAGCACGAATATATGGTTTTGGGCGCGTGACGCTCCCGTGACAGGTCACCTGTTGCCCGCGGCGGCTCGCGTACGTACGATTCCCGCATGACGCTGAGCACGTGCGGCTCGAATAAGCTCCTCCACACCGGGAACAAAACCTGGGAGGCGGGCGCTACCTGAAGCGATGCACACAGTCGCAACGCACGGAACGGCCCGCCCCTCGATGGAGCGGGCCTTTTTCGTGTGGGGACCAAAACGACGGGAGCTGTGGATGAAGAAGCACTACCTGCTGGCAAGTGACTTCGATCAAACGTTAAGCTTCAACGATTCCGGCATCGTACTGAGTGAGATGCTGGGGATCTCGAGCTTTCGCGAAAAAGTCGCCGGGTTGTCCAATCTGAATCTCGTGCAGCAGGGCGCCGAGCTGGCGTACCTGCTGGCCCACGATCCCGAGTACCGCCGGGTCACGCGCAACGATCTGCTGGAGGTCGGCCGGCGGGTGCGTCTCAAGCGCAACGTCGAGCTGCTTTCCCGGATGCTCGCCCAGGGCATCGACGGGCACCGCTTCGACTTCTACGTGATCTCCGCGGCGCCGCAGGAGGTCGTGCTATCGGCGCTGGACGGGATCGTCCCGGCCGATCATGTCGTGGGCACACGGTTTCAATTCCAGGGCGAGAACGAACAGATCGGCTCGCTGCAGCGGGTGGCGGCGGGATACGGCAAGGTCGCGGCGGTCGAAGAAATCCGCGCGCGTCATGTCGTCCCGCGCGACCAGGTCGTCTACGTGGGCGACGGACAATCGGACATTCCCGTGATGCTGCACGTGAACCGCGGCGACGGCTTCACGATCGCCGCTTCCGAGGCACGCGAGGTCGCGCACATCGCGAAGCGCACCGTGATCAGCGACGACGCCCTGTCGGTGCTGGTCCCGATTCTCGAGGACATCGCCGGGTTCGGCCCGAGCCAGATTCGCGCGCTATTCGAGGATCAGGGTCTCGTGATTCAGGAATGGGATCGCGTACGCACCGATTGGCTGACGATTCGCGACGGGGCCGGCGACGGCGTGATTCGGCTCGATCTCGCTACGGGGACGTGACGGACGGCCGGACGGCCGGATGGCCGGACGGTCTGACGGCCGGTCGGCCTGAGGGTTATGATCTATCCGCACATGGTCGCGCGACTGCTGGTTTCATTGATCGCGTTGGCACTCCCGCTGCGGGCGCTGCCGGCACAGGATACGGCGGCGGCTCCCGTTCCCACACCGGAGGCTCCACCGGCACCGCGCCCGCCGAAGAGCAGCAGCACCCAGATCACCGCGGATGACATCGAGAAGGTCCGTGCCTCCGTCGCGAATGCGTACGACGCCGTGAAGCTGTTGCGGCCGCGCTGGCTGCGGACCGATGTGCTGCGACTGCCCGGCGGGTCGGCCAGCGGCAGCGCCATGCAGATGCAGCGGATTCACGTCTTTATGGACGACCGGGACATGGGCGACCTGGACTATCTGCGGTCGATCCCGGCAGGCGCCGTCTTCACGCTGCGTTTCATGAGTATGGCCGAGGTCGGCGCGCGCTTCGGACCGTCGTCCGGTCCCGGAATCGTGGTGACGCTGAGGCGTTAGTTCGATCGCTCATCCAGCCAGCCGCTTGGCCTCGGCCCTGGCTTCGTCCGTGAGATCTCGGGGCCCGATTTGGATGCCGATCTTGGCGAGGAACTCGCTGGGCGGCGTCCCGCCGGCGAAAACCCAGACGTAATCGTTCGGGATCTCCGTGGTCGCCCCCGCGACCTCGAGCCGCACCGCCTTGGGCAGGATCTCCACCGGCTGTGAGTTGAAGATCACATGCGGCTTCCTGCTCTTTGCGCCTTCCGCGATCCGCTGGGCGTTGCGCTCCTTGATGCGGCTGAACGCCTCGCGCCGGTAGGACAGCGTCACCGTGTTGCCCCGCTGATGCGCAAGGCCGAGCGCGGCCTCGACCGCGCTGTCGCCGCCACCCACCACGAGGATGTGCGCATCGGTGTACGCCTCCGCCTCGATCAGGCCGTACATCACTTTCGCCAGCTCCTCACCCGGGATGCCGAGTTTGCGCGGCGTTCCCCGGCGGCCAAGCGCGAGGATCACCGTCCAGGCGCGATAGCTCGCCTTCGCGGTTTCGATGGTGAGCGCGCCGTCCGCCTCGCGCCGGACGGCGTCAACCTTTTCACACGTGTTGACCTTCAGGCCCGCGTGTTGATGGAGCTTCTTCCAGAAGCGGAGGATGTCTTCCTTGGAGATCTGTAGCTTGTTGAACTTGCCGTGCATCGGGAACTCAACCGGGCTCGTGAGCACCAGCTTCTGACGGGGGTATTTCGCGACCGTCCCGCCGAATTCGTCCTGCTCCAGCGCGACATACGTGAGCGCTCGCTCGACGGCGCGCAGCGAGGCGCTAATGCCGGCGGGGCCCGCGCCCACGATGCACACGTCGTACACACCTGGCAGGGTCCGGCCCCGCTTGATCGCGAAGAGCCTCCCCGCGATCGTGTCCACACAGTCGCGACCCTGATTGACGGCGTTCTTGATGAGCGCGAGACCGCCGAGCTCCCCTGCGATGAAGACATTCGGCACGCTCGTTTCATGCTCCGGGCTGAGCTGTGGCATCTCCGCGCCGACACTCGGGCTCGCCATGACGATCGTGATCGCCCCCACCGGACACGCTTCGGCGCAGAGCCCATGGCCGATGCACTTGTGACCATTCACGATTGCGGCCCTGCCGGCGATCACGGCGAGCACGTCGCCTTCCGGGCAGACGTCGACGCAGGCCCCGCAACCGATGCAGTGTGTCGCGTCGATACGGGGATGCTGCGCTTGTGGCCCGTCGGAGCGCAGCTTGCCGCGCTCGGCCGCCGCGCGCGCGGCGGACTCCTTGCGATGCATGCGGCGCACGTGCCGAATCATCGCGAAGATCAGGATCAGCGCGAAGGCGACATAGGCTGGCGCCGATTCCAGGTGCGCTCCTTTCATTATGAAGAAGGTGCGCCGTTCCGCGACAGGCGACGCGATTCGATACAGCGCAGCGCGGCGTTCCATAGCGGCGCAGGTCGGTATCGTTGTTGCGCTCGCACCTTCCGTGCCTCGTACCGATGGTGCAATGCTGCCGCCCGGTCCGGCGGTGGGCCGCATCACGGTTTTCATTGGTCAGAGGGAATAACAAGCATCTATGCCGCAGACCGGTCCGCTGGCCAGCCCGTCCACGTCGGCCCGGGAGCTCCGGTCACACCAACCGGAGAGCCCGCCGGAAAAATCGCCCCCACGTCGCCGTGGGCGCGGGCTGCTCGTGTTGCTGCTGGTCGTGCTGGCCGCGATTTGTGTCGTTGGCGCGCCGTACTACCTCCAGCCCATGGCCGCACGCGTGCGGAGCCCCTGGCATCCGTGGCTCAAGTCATCGGGCTATGTCGGACAAGGCGCGGGCCTCCTCGCGCTCGTCCTCTTCCTCTTTCTGTGGCTCTATCCGCTCCGCAAGAAATTCCGCTGGCTCGCGTTCACCGGGACACTTGCGCGTTGGCTCAACGCGCACGTGCTCGCCGCGCTGTCGCTTCCACTCCTGGTCGCGGTGCATGCCGCCTGGCGGTTCACTGGAGTGATCGGTCTGGGCTTCTGGTCGATGATGGTCGTGTGGCTGAGCGGCATCGTCGGCCGCTACATCTACGCGCGGATCCCGCGGGGGAAAGCGGGCGTCGAGCTTTCCATTGAGGAGATCGGGAAACGTCGGCAAATCCTGCTCGAGCAAGTCGTGCAGCGCAGTGGCCTCGACCTGGCGACCGTTGAACGTGTGTTGGCGCTGGGGACGAATTCTCGAGAGCCCCTCGGGATCTGGGGAACGTTCAAGCGCATGGTGGCCGATGACTTCGCGCGGCGGCGAGCGGCGCGGCGGCTGCGCCGCTTGTGGGAATCGCGCGGTCCCAGACGGCGCGCCGCCGACCGCGCGACGATCCATGCCGTGTTGCGGCTGGCGAGTCAGGAAGTCGGATTGGCGCAGCAGGCGCGGATGCTCGACGCCACGCACGCGGTGTTCCGGTATTGGCACGTGTTCCACCGGCCAGTGGCGTTCGCGGCGCTTATGGCGGTGCTCGTGCATGTCGCCGTGGTCGTCGCGCTCGGCGCCACCTGGCTGTGGTGAGGCGTGCGCTCGTGCTGACACTGTTCTCTGTCGCCGTGCCGCAGCCGGCCCGCGGGCAGATCTCACCCGGCCCGCTCGCCCGTCCCCACGAGCGGTTGGAGGGTTCACTGCAGTGCGTGAAATGTCACGCCGGCGGTGGCGGGCGCGGCAAAGAGCGGATGAGCACGTTGTGCTCGAGCTGTCACAAGGAGATTGCCTGGCTCGCCGAACGCGAGCGGGGGTTGCACGGACGCGCGCGGGCGCAACGCTGCGCCGAGTGCCACCCGGAGCACGCCGGCAGGGACTTCGCGCTGATCAACTGGCCCGATGGCGGCACGCCCGAACGATTCGATCATGGCCGCGCGGGCTGGCGGCTCGAAGGGCGGCACGCACGGCAGCAGTGCGTCGATTGCCATAAGAGCGCCTTCCGCGTGTCCCGTGCGGCGCGCCTCTCTCAACGGGGGCCGCCGTACGTCGGCTGGGTGGGCCTCGAGACGCGATGCACGTCATGTCATGACGATGCCCACCGCGGCGCGCTCGATCGCAATTGTCTCAAGTGTCACGATGTGGAGCAATGGAAGCCCGCGCCACGCTTCGACCACGCCAGGACCAATTACCCGCTGACCGGGGCGCACAGCACCGTGTCATGTGCCGCCTGCCACACGAGTCCGCGGTTGCAGCTCGCAAGCGATGCCCGCGGCCCCGTCCCGCGCTACCGTCCGCTCGAGCACCGGGAATGCTCCACCTGTCACGCCGACCCGCATAAGGGCCAGTTGGGCCCATCATGCGCGCGCTGCCACGTGACGACGACGTTCCAGACCATCAACCGCGCGTCCTTCGATCACGATCGCACGCGGTATCCACTGCGGGGTCGCCACGCGGAGGTGTCGTGCGAGAAATGTCATGACTTCTCGGGAGGTCAGGTTGCGCGCAACCGGCCGTTCGCCACCTGCGCGGGCTGCCACACGCCGGATCCACACGCCCGCACCGCGACGCTGGCGGGCCGTGCCGTGGATTGCGCGTCCTGCCACATCGTCGACGGCTGGCGGCCGTCGAGCTACACGGTCGCGCAGCACCGTCTCACGCGCTATCCGCTGGAGGGCCGGCACCAGCAGGCGCGGTGCAGCGAGTGCCACGTCAAAACGCCGGGGTCGGCGGCGGTCGTGGCGATGCGGCCGGCCACGGCCGAGTGCGTCTCGTGCCACGTGGATCCGCACGACAAGCGGTACGCGCGCTGCACCGACTGCCACGACGTCCGCGGCTTCCGTCCTTCGACGATCGATGTCGCCGCGCACGGGCGCTATCGCTTTCCCTTGACCGGCGCGCACCGCGCCGTGCCGTGCCTGGCGTGCCACACCGAGATG
>JBOHSJ010000115.1:0-8817 GCA_050733035.1 Gemmatimonadales bacterium
GCATGGATGCGACGCGCTACCCGGGCGACGGTGTGGTCACCGGCTCCGGCCGCATCCACGGCCGCCCGGTCTTCGTGTTCGCCCAGGACTTCACCGTCTTCGGCGGCTCGCTCTCCGAAGCGAACGCCGCCAAGATCGTCAAGCTGATGGAGCTGGCCATGCGCGTGGGCGCGCCGCTCATCGGATTGAACGACTCCGGCGGCGCCCGCATCCAGGAGGGCATCCTCTCCCTCGGCGGCTACGCCGACATCTTCCTGCGCAACACGCTGGCGTCGGGCGTCGTCCCGCAGATCAGCGCGATCCTCGGCCCCTGCGCCGGCGGCGCGGTGTACAGCCCCGCGATCACCGACTTCATCTTCATGGTGCGCGGCATCTCCTACATGTTCGTGACGGGACCGAGCGTCGTGAAGACCGTGACGCACGAGGAAGTGGACTTCGAGAAGCTGGGCGGCGCCGACGTACACGGCGGCACCTCGGGCATCGCGCACTTCGTGCACGACTCCGAGCTGGAGTCGCTCACCGCGATTCGCACGCTGCTCGGATTCATCCCCGGGAACAACCTCGACAGCCCACCCACCCGGACCGCCGACGATCCCTCCGATCGCCGGGAAGAGGCGCTGCTGGACGTCGTCCCCGACGAGCCCACGAAACCGTACGACATGCACGACGTGCTGCGCCACGTGGTGGACAACGGCGCGTTTCTCGAGGTGCAGCGGGACTACGGCAACAACCTGCTCGTGGGGTTCGCGCGCCTCGCCGGGCGTCCGGTGGGGATCGTCGCCAATCAGCCGGCGGCGTTGGCGGGCGTGCTCGATATCGCGGCCTCCCTCAAAGGCGCTCGCTTCATTCGCTTCTGCGACGCGTTCATCATTCCGCTCGTGACGTTCGAGGACGTGCCCGGGTTTCTTCCTGGAGTGGCTCAGGAGCACGGCGGTATCATCAAGCACGGCGCCAAGCTGTTGTTCGCCTTTTGCGAGGCGACGGTGCCCAAGCTCACCGTGATTACCCGCAAAGCGTACGGCGGCGCGTACGACGTCATGAGCTCGAAACACATCCGCGGCGATTACAACGTCGCCTGGCCCACCGCCGAGATCGCCGTGATGGGGCCGAAGGGCGCGGTCGAGATCCTGTATAAAGGAGAGGCGAGCGACGAGCGCGCGAGCGAGTACCGCGAGAAGTTCGCCCATCCATATCAGGCCGCCGCGCGCGGCTACCTCGACGACATCATCGACCCGCGCGATACGCGGCCCCGTCTGATCGACGCGCTGCTCACCCTGGAGACGAAACGCGGGCGGAATCCTCCCAAGAAGCATGGCAACATTCCTCTATAAGGCGGCCCTCGCGCTGCTGCTGCAAAGCCCCCATCCGGATACGGTGCGGGCGGCGCTGTGGGCACGCGTCGCCGCCGACTCCACCGATGGGCCCGCGTGGCTCGAGCTGGGGCGCGCCTACCTCCAGCGCGGCGCCGAGTATCACGCGCACAAGAAACCCGTGCCGGTGGATACTGTCGCCGCACGTGCGACGCTCGATACCGCGCAGCTGGCGTTCGACCGCGCGGTGCGGTTCAGCCCGGGCACCCGGACCGCCGACTCGGCGCGTGTCTACCGCGTGTACACGGTCGGCGAGCGGGCGTCTGTCGATTGGGAAGCGGCCGGGAGCGCAGCCGCCACGCTAACCTGGCATACCCTTCCGGAAACGCTGCGGCTTCCGCCGGTGCTGGAGGAGCTCGGCGAGAATTTGCTGCGGGCGTGCCCGCATCAGGGACTGCTGTTCACCGCCGGCGAGACGGATACCCAGGCCGCCTGGTATCTGCGATTCGCGCGCGGCCTCCGTCCCGATCTCGTGATCGTACCGATAGAGCGCTGGCGCGGCGACAGTGTGCTGCGCAACCGCGTGTTGCGCGAGCTGAGAACGCGCGACCCGTCGGTGCGCGCGCTGTCGCAGACGCGGGCCGTGTGCGCCAGCATGGGATTCGAGCGGCCGCCGGAGGTGCGGCCATCGGTGAAGTGGAACAAGCGCCCGCTCGTCTGGCTGACGGGCAAGGAGTCAAAGGCCGACCGCGTGCCGGCGCAGGATTTTGTGTTCGCCGCGCTGCGCCTCGCCATCGATGAGCACGAGACGTGGACCCCGCCGGCCGTCGCGCTCTACCGGCGAGCGGCGGAGAACGTCGGCGGACTCTGCAAAGCCTTTGAGACGTTTGGAGTCGATGCCGAGGTCGGGTGTCGCTGAAGCGGGTGTTGGTGGCGAACCGCGGCGAAATCGCGGTTCGCGTGATTCGCGCGTGCCACGAGGAAGGGCTCGCCGCCGTCGCCGTCTACTCGGAAGCTGATCGGCTCGCTCCCCACGTCCGCGACGCCGACGCGGCGGTGCTCCTCGGTCCCGCGCCCTCCAGCGAGTCATATCTGGACACTCGCAAGCTCATCACCGCTGCCAAGGACACCGGCTGTCAGGCGGTCCATCCCGGCTACGGCTTTCTCTCTGAGCGCGCCACGTTCGCGCAAGCATGTGCCGACGCGGGGCTCATCTTCGTGGGGCCGCCGGCCAGCGCCATTCGCGCGATGGGCGACAAGACCGAAGCGCGGCGTCGGATGCAGGCGGCCGGCGTGCCCGTCGTTCCCGGTACCGCCGCGCCGCTGCGCGATCCGGTTGAAGCGCGTCGTGAAGCAAAGCGACTCGGGTTTCCCGTGCTGCTGAAGGCGGTCGCGGGCGGCGGCGGGAAGGGGATGCGGCAGGTCGCCGCCGAGTCCGAGGTCGAAGCCGCGTTTCAGGCGGCGCGGCGCGAAGCGCTGAAGGCGTTCGGCGATGGCAGCATCTATGTCGAGAAGTATCTGGAACGCCCGCGGCACATCGAGATCCAGATCCTGGCGGACCATCGCGGCCGGGTGGTGGCGTTGGGCGAGCGCGAGTGCAGTATCCAGCGCCGCCACCAGAAGCTGATCGAGGAGGCGCCGTCGGTCGCCGTGTCGCCCGCGCTGCGCCGCCGCCTGTCGGAAGCGGCGACCGCCGCGGCCGGCGCGGTGGGCTATGTCGGCGCCGGCACGATCGAGTTCCTGCTCGCCCCAACCGGCGAGTTCTACTTCCTCGAAATGAACACCCGGATTCAGGTGGAGCATCCCGTCACGGAAATCGTCTACGGGGTGGATCTCGTGCGTGAGCAGCTGCGCATCGCCGGCGGACAGCCGATGCGCGTCCATGGGGCAACGGGCCCTGGCGGACAGCTGCATCCGCGCGGACACGCCATCGAGTGCCGCATCACTGCGGAAGATCCGTTCAACGATTTTCTGCCCGCGACCGGCGTCCTCCAGTATCTGCGAGTGCCGAGTGGACCGGGCGTCCGCTGGGACGCCGGCGTCGAGGCGGGGAACGATGTCACGCTGTTCTACGACCCGCTGCTCGCCAAGCTCATCGCGTGGGGTGAAACGCGCGAAATCGCCATCCAGCGCATGCGCCGCGCGTTGAGCGAGCTGGTCATCGTCGGCCTGCCGACGAGCCAGCCGTTCCACATGCGCGTCATGGACGACGCGCAGTTCGTGAAGGGCGAGCTCGATATCACCTATCTCGAGCGCGCGGGCGCGCGCGTGCTGGCCGCGGCGCCACGGGCCGGTCTTGAGCGTGCGCTTGCGGTGGCGGCAGCGTTGCGGGCTGATGAGAGCCGCGGTATCCCGACGGCCGGTCGGCCTGACGGCCGGACGGCCGGCACACTGTCCCCGTGGGTCGTAGAAGGGCGAAGACTCGGCCTGCGAGACGACCTCGAGTGAGCGATATCGTGACGATCACCCGGATTGCGGTAGGTGGCGACGGCGTCGGGCGGCTCAGCGACGGCCGCGTGGTGTTCGTGCCGCGCACCGCGCCGGGCGATCGCATTCGACTGCGCGAAGGCTCGCTGCAACGCCACCGTAACTTCGCGCGCGCGCTGCCGGGCGAAGTGGTCGAGGCTGGCCCTGCGAGGGTGGGGCCGCCGTGCCCGCACTATGTGCACGACCACTGCGGTGGGTGCCAGCTGCAGCACGTCGCCTACGACGGGCAGCTGAGCGTGAAGCGCGCGATCGTCGGAGACACGCTGCGGCGGATCGGGAAGCTGAAGGTGGAGGATCCCGAGGTGGTCGAGGCGCTGGAGGAGTGGCGCTACAGAAGCAAGATCTCCATGGATGTGAAGTCTTCGGTCGGACTGCATCCCTACGATCGGCCGAACTTCGTCTTTCCGCTCGCCGATTGTCACATCACCGATTTCCGGCTCATGGCGATGTGGCGAGAGCTGCGAGGCAAGCTCGACATGCTGCCGCAGCCGCTCACGCGTCTCACGCTGCGGCTCGATCGTGAAGTGCGGCGACACATCATTGCCGAGTCGGCGGGTGAACCGTGGCTGAACGCCGACGAGCTGCGGCGTGCGCTGCAGAGCAGTGTTGACGGCGAGATCATCTGCTGGTGGCAGCCGGCGGATGGCGCGGCACGCGTCGTGGCCGGTCCCGCCACCGGATTCCCGGCGACGGCGTTCGAGCAGGTCAATCCCGGCATGGGCATGCTCACCCGCCGCTGGGCCGTCGAGCAGTTGGGGGACGTCAAAGGCCAGACCGTCTGGGACCTCTACGGTGGGATCGGCGACACCGCGGCGCTGCTGATCGAGCGCGGCGCGAGCGTCGTGAGCGTGGACGCCGACGAGAAGGCCGTCACTTGGGGACGGAGCCGCTTGCCGTCGGCGCGCTTCATCGCCGCCCGCGCCGAAGACGTGCTCCCGAGCCTGCCCGCACCGCACGCGGTGGTCGTCAACCCGCCGCGCGGCGGCCTGCACTGGGACGTGTCGCTGCGCCTGACGTCGCAGCCGGTACCGAAGCTCGTCTACATCTCGTGCGATCCCGCGACGCTCGCCCGTGATTTGTCGAGGCTCAACGTGAACTATCAGCTGCTCGCCGTGCGGGCGTTCGACCTGTTTCCGCAGACGGCGCACGTGGAGACTGTGGCTGTGTTGGAGGCGGCATGAAGTACCACGTCACCCTTCGCAATCGCACCTACGTCATCGACGTAGAGGGCGGCGCCGTGACGGTGGATGGCGAGCGCCTGGAGTCCCATTGGGCCGGTATCCCCGGCACGCCTTTGATCCATCTCCTCCTCGGCAAAGAGTCCTGGACCGTGGCTTGCCAGGAGCTCGAAGGTCGGCGCTGGGCGCTCGGCGCCGCCGGGGAGCGGTTCGAGGTCGAGGTTCAGGATGACCGGTCGAAGCAGATCGAAGCCCTCACGGGCCAGGGGCGAAAGGTGGTCGCCGGCGGGGTGGTGAAGGCGCCGATGCCGGGGCTCGTGGTGAGAGTCGAGGTCGTGCAGGGACAGGCGGTTGAGCTAGGTGCGGGCTTGGTGGTGGTCGAGGCAATGAAGATGGAGAATGAGCTGCGGGCGCCGAGTCCCGGCGTGGTCGAGCAGATCCATGTGCAGGCGGGCGACCGCGTCGAGAAAGGGGCGGCGCTCGTGACGCTTTCCGGCAAATCCTCGCAACCCTCAGGTTGACAGAGCCTTACGCCCCGGTTAGAGTTCGCGTCTGCCAAAATCCAGGGCGAATTAGGGCATGAAGACGTACACGTTGAAGCCGCAGGACATCGAGCGTCGGTGGTGGCTGGTTGATGCGGCGGAGCAGCCGCTCGGCCGGCTCGCCAGTCGTATCGCGCAAATCCTGCGGGGCAAGCACAAACCGACGTTCACGCCGCACGTCAACGGCGGCGATTTCGTCATCGTGATCAACGCCGAGAAGGTGCACCTGACGGGCCGCAAGGTCGAGCAGAAGCGCTATTTCCGGCACACCGGCTACATGGGCCACGAGCGGTTCACGCCGGTGAAGAAAGTGCTCGGCAAGCATCCCGAGCGCGTCATCGAGAAGGCGGTGTGGGGGATGTTGCCGAAGACGACGTTGTCGCGCCAGCACGTGAAGCAGATGCTGAAGGTGTACGCGGGGGCCGAACATCCGCACGCCGCGCAGCAGCCCACGCCGCTGGTCGCCGTGGGGGAGGCGTCTAAGTGAGCACAGGCATCACACCGGAGCTGCGGTGGCATGCGATCGGCCGCCGGAAGCTCGGCATCGCGCGCGTGTATCTGACTCCGGGCTCGGGCAAATGGAGCATCAACGGGCGCACGCTGGGCGACTATTTCCCCCGGCCCTCGCTCGTGTCGCACATTCAGCAGCCGTTCACCGCGACCGACACGCTGGGCGCGTTCGACGTGAAGGCGCGCGTGGTGGGTGGCGGACTGACCGGCCAGGCCGGTGCGATGCGGCTCGGGATCGCGCGCGCGCTGGTGCTCGCGGACGACCGGCATCGGAAGAAACTGAGAGAGCAGGGACTCCTGACGCGCGATCCGCGTGCCGTGGAGCGGAAGAAGCCGGGCCGCGCGGGTGCGCGGAAGCGGTTCCAGTTCTCGAAACGGTAAACGCACAACTATCTCACACGCCGCTCGATTTCATCCTGGGTCCCTCCGGGGTTGGATGAGAGATGACAGCGGCGGCGGAAACAACCCAAGAAAGGGAGTAAATGCCTCAGCCTCAGTTGCAGGAATTGTTGGAAGCAGGTGTCCATTTCGGCCACCAGACGCGCCGCTGGAATCCGAAGATGCGGCGTTTCATCTTCGCCGAACGCTCCGGCATCTACATCATCGATCTGCAGAAGACGATGCGTCAGCTCGAGGTCGCACAGGAGCTGCTGCGCAACGTCGTCCTGAAGGGCGAAGGGGTGCTGTTCGTCTGCACGAAGAAGCAGCTCAAGGGAATTCTGGAGGCCGAAGCCAAGCGCTGCAGCGCGTTCTACGTGACGGAGCGCTGGCTCGGCGGCACGCTGACGAACTTCCAGACGATCAAGAAGCAGATCAAGCGGCTCAAAGAGCTGGAGCAGGGCGCGGCGGACGGCGACTTTACGAACTACACGAAGAAGGAACAGCTGTTGTTCGACCGCGAGCGGGGCAAGCTCGATAAGAACCTCGCGGGTATCAAGAATCTCGGGCGGCTCCCCGGCGCGTTGTTCGTGGTGGACGCGAAGAAGGAGCGCATCGCGGTCGCCGAAGCGAACAAGCTCGGCATTCCAGTGGTGGCGATCGTGGATACGAACGCCGACCCCGATTTGATCACGGTGCCGATCCCCGGGAACGACGACGCGATTCGCGCGGTCTCATTGATCACGAACGCGATCTCGGATGTGATCGCCGAGGCACGGCGTCAGATGCCGATGCGCGACGCGGCGACGGGCGAAGAGGGCGAAGGCACGACCTACTCGACCGAGACGGGCGAGGCGGACGTGGATGGCGACCGCAAGAAACGGCCGGCGCGGCGCAAGCGGCGGCCCAAGCCCGAGGCGATCGCCGCCCGGCTGAAGACCGACGAGCCCCCTCCGGCGGAACCCGTCAGCACCGGAGAGAAGGCGTAACAATTCACGTAGCATGAACGCACCGACCGCCGCCCCCGAGCTTCACGGCGCGAGGGCGGCGTTTTTATGAGGAGTGAACGGAAGCAATGACTACGAAGACGACAGGCATCACCGCGCAACAGGTCGCCGAGCTCCGCGCCAGGACCGGCGCCGGCATGATGGACTGCAAGAAGGCGCTCGAGGAGTCGGGCGGCGACATGGGCAAGGCCGAGGAGCTGCTGCGCGTGAAGTACGCCGCGCGCGCCGAGAAGCGCGCCGACCGCGCCGCCGGGCAGGGCGTGATCGAGATCTATCTGCACTTCAACGGCCGCGTCGCGACGATGGTCGAGCTCAACTCCGAGACCGACTTCGTCGCCAACACGGCGGAGTTCCGCCAGCTCGCCAAGGATATCGCGCTGCACGTGGCCTCGGCCAAGCCGATCGCCGTGCGGGTCGAGGACGTGCCGGCGGACGTCGTGGAGCGCGAGACGCGCGTCTACACCGCGCAGGTGGCTGAAGAGAAGAAGCCCGAGCCGGTGAAGCAGAAGATCATCGAGGGCAAGCTCAAGAAGTTCTTCCAGGAGAACGTGCTGCTCGAGCAGCCGTTCGTGAAGGACGACAAGGTGACCGTCGGCGAGCTGGTGAAGGCGCTTTCCGGCAAAACCGGCGAGAAGGTGGAAATCCGCAGATTTGCAAGATTTGAATTGGGAGGAAATTAGGTGGCGACGCTCGCCTACAAGCGCGCGCTCCTCAAGCTTTCGGGAGAAGCGTTCGCGGGTGGGCGAGCTTCCGGCATTGACTTCGGCGTCATCGAGCGGCTGTCCGACGAGCTGAAGTCCGTCGCCGCCACCGGCGTGCAGCTGGGGCTCGTGATTGGGGGCGGCAACATCCTGCGCGGGACCACCGCCAGCGAGCAGGGGATGGACCGCGTGTCCGCGGACTACATGGGGATGCTGGCGACCGTCATCAACGCGCTCGCGCTTCAGGACATCCTCGAGAAGAAAGGCGTGGACACCCGCGTGATGACCGCCATTCGCATGGAAGAGCTGGCGGAGCCCTACATCCGGCGGCGCGCGGTGCGGCACCTCGACAAAGGGCGCATGGTCATTTTTGCGGGCGGCACCGGCAATCCGTATTTCTCCACCGACACCGCGGCGGTGCTGCGGGCGCTCGAGATGGAGGCGCAAGTGATTCTCAAGGCGACCAATGTGGACGGCATCTATACGGCGGATCCCAAGAAGGATCCGGCGGCGAAGTTTCTTCCTTCGCTGACCTTCCAGGACGCGTTGGTGAAGGGCTATGCCGTGATGGACGCGAATGCTTTTGGGTTGTGCAAGGAGAACAAGCTGCCCATCGTGGTGTTCAACATCAACCAGCCCGGCGCGACGGCGCGAGTCCTGTCCGGCGAGCGCGTCGGCACGATCGTCCAATGACTCCTGCACCA
>JBOHSJ010000116.1:0-3710 GCA_050733035.1 Gemmatimonadales bacterium
GCCTGGCGCTCGCCGAGGCCGAGTCGGACAACGAGCATGCGGCCGGCGCCTGTCAGGGATTGGGCGACGTGCTGTTGGCGCAATCGCAATGGGTGGGCGCCGAGGCGTGGTTCAACCGCGGCCTCCAATTCGCCAAGAGCAATCGTGCCCTGGCCGCCTCGTTGTCACTGGGCCTGGGGCAGACCGCGCTGCGCCGCGGGCAGCTGCCCGCCGCCACGGAGCAGCTGCAGCGGGCGCTCCAGAGTTTTGAAGCGATCGGCGACAAAGCCGGCGTGATCCGCACACTCCTTGCCCGCGGCCTCATGGAAGCCGCACAGGGGAAGACGACAGAAGTGCTCGCGAGCTACCGCGAGGCGCTCAACTGGCTCCCGGTCGCGAATGCCGATCCGGTGTTGGAGCTTGCCGTCCGTCTACGGCTGGCCGAGCTCTATCTCGAGCTGGGGCGTCTCCCCGACGCCGAAGACGAAGCGCGCCGTGCCGAGGATCTGGCGATCGCGCATCAGCAGCGCGGCTCACTCGCCCGCGTGTACGTGATCATGGGGAGATTGCGCAGTCGCCAGGGCGACGAGAACGGCTTCGTCTTCTTCGAGCAGGCGATCGAGCTGTGCCGCAGCGGCGAACCGGCGCGCCGTCTCGAAGCGGACGTGTACCGCGAGTACGCGAGCTTCCGGACGACGATGGGCGACCGCCACGAGGCGCGAGCCTATCTGGAACGCGCCAGGGAGCTGCTCGAGCCGTTCGGGGACGATGTGGCACGCGAACGAATCGAGGAAGAGCTACGCCAGCTGGATCAGTGGTTGTTGTCGGAGACTTAGTGGCAGCTGCCGCTGCCTGAATCGGTGAAGGTCTTGCCGGCCACGGGAACGAACCGCCACTCGTAGCGGTCGGCGAACAACGTCAGCTGCAACACGCCCCACGCCGAGCCGGAGCGCACTTCGCTATTGGGCCGCGGCATGCCGATCTGGTCACGGTTCGATCCCCCCGTCCCCACGATGAATTCGCGGATCCCTTGCGCCAGGTCGAGCGCGCCGCTCGGCGTTTGCGGGGCGAAGCGCTCGTAGATGTGATCGTGCGCGGAGATCACGATTTCCGCGCCGTAGTCGTAGAGCGCCTGCCAGAGCGGTTGCATCATCGGATCGTCGCCGTGGTCGCTGCCCGAGCTGAAACGGGGATGGTGCCAGTACGCCAGCGTACACCGCGCGCGGTTGTCGGCCAAGTCCTGGCGCAGCCACTGCTCCTGCGGCGATCCGGGATCGACGCGCAGGTT
The DNA here is from genome assembly GCA_050733035.1 of Gemmatimonadales bacterium. Lineage (GTDB taxonomy): Bacteria > Gemmatimonadota > Gemmatimonadetes > Gemmatimonadales > GWC2-71-9 > 20CM-2-65-7. Next base: position 1,268 of record JBOHSJ010000116.1, read on the forward strand.
GCTGTTCAGCGCGATGATGTGCCAGCCACCCAGCTCGTAGCTGTAGTAGCCTTTGCTCGGATCACCGGCGGCGGATCCGAAATAACCGTAGTAGCCCGCCGCAGCGAACGTGAAGTACTCGTGATTGCCGGGGGCCGGACGTGTGCGCGACTTGTGGCGGCCCCAGGATGGCGCGTAGCAGTTGGTGAAGTCTTCGGCCGAGCCGTTTTCATAGGCGAGATCGCCGGCTGCGAAAATCGTCCCTGCAATGTCGTCGAGCAGCTTGGCGGTCGCTTCGTCTCCGCTGCTGGTGCAGGAGGCGATGTCGCCGGCCCCCACCAGGACGCCCGCAGTCGGGCGCGGGGTAACGGTGACGCCGCCCTCGGCGACGCGGCCGCGAGCCTTGGCCTGGATCGTGGTCGAACCGGTGCTGACGCCAGTGACGAGACCAGTCGCATCGACCCGCGCCACCGCACTGTTCGCCGATTCCCACTCCGGTGAGACGTTCAACGTGTCCCCGTTGCGGTCGGTGAGCGTGGCGGTGAAGCGCTGCGTGCCGTCCACGAACAGGCTGGCGCCGGTTGGGGACACCGTGAGGGCCTGACCGCTGTCCACGGCGACGCTGATCGATGCTGACGCCGTCTCGCCTTGCGCCCCAACCTGCAACGTCGCCGAGCCCGGTCCCACACCCCAGACCCGTCCAGTTGCATCAACCTGCGCGACGCTCGGGTTGTCGATGCTCCAGGAGAGCGGCCCTGGAGCTGGATTGCCCGACTGGTCCTCGACTGTGGCGGTGAACTGTGTGGTGTCGTTGACGAACAGAGTTGCAGTAGCGGGCGAGACTCGCAACACATAGCCGGGGTCGGTGATCGGGCGCGGGCACGCGCCCAGCATGATCACAACGGCGACGGCGACGCCGACGAGCGCAACGTAGCGACGAGTGACGGCGGAGCGTCGGTTCAGAACAACCCATCCTTTCCCTGTGAAGGCGAGGAGCGGGAGGCGGTGTCGAAGCCGCGACCTCCGAGGTGGTGTCCCCGGCGCTCTCTCTGAGCTACTCCCGCAAAAGCGCCTCCGTCCGTTCGTGCATTCCGGATATGCACGAACCGCGCCAAAAACCCGTCGTGCATCTGGCGACTAATCCTTGCGACGAGTTTGGATTAATTCACTTGCATCGGAAGGTTTAGACCGATAGGGTCGTTGGTATGAAAAACCCAACGACGCTCTTCAAGCTCTGCGCGATCGGAACGGCAGTCATGCTCGCGGCCTGTGCAGGCGAGCAGCTGACCGACCCGATCGGTCAGAATCCGGTTGATACGACGGCCACGATTGATACGACCGGCACGCCCGATCCGGGCGGCAGCGGGTCAGGTCTGCGCGCGGGTTACTACGTGTCGCCGAGCGGTTCGAGCGGCGGCGACGGCAGCGCGGATCGTCCGTGGGACCTCGCGACCGCTTTCGCCGGTGCCGGCGGCCGGATCCAGCCCGGTGATACTGTGTGGCTTCGGACGGGGACCTATCGCGGCGTCTTCCGCAGCTCGGTCTCCGGTGTGGCGGGCAAGCCTGTCGTCTTCCGCCAGTATCCCAATGAGCGCGCGACGATCGACGGGCGGCTGCGTCTGGACGGCGCCGACGTCGTGGTCTGGGGCTTTGAGATCATGCGCTCGAGCCAGGGCACCACAGAGTATCCCAACCTCGAAGCGCGTGGCCCGCGCCAGAAGCTGATCAACATGGTCGTGCACGAGTCCGAGCATCAGGGCATCCGCTTCTGGGACGAGGCCGTGGATGCCGAGATGTACGGCTGCATCGTGTACAACAACGGCACGCACGAGAACCTCGACCACGGGACGTACGTCCACAACGTCGCGGGCACGAAGCTGATCATGGACAACGTGTTCTTCAACAACCTGGCGTACGGGATTCACGTGTACGTGACGCCGGGCGAAGGCGCGCAGCGCAACATTCACGTGATCGGGAATGTGGCCTTCAACAACGGAACGATCTCGACCAGGTACGCCGCGAAAGGCAACATCCTGATCGGCGGCGACCAGCCGGGGCAGGGGCACCGGGCGATCGACAACCTGGTGTATTTCTCGGGCACGAGCGGCATCAACATGCGTTTGGGCTACGGGGCGGAGAACCAGGACATCGTCGCCACGGGCAACACGATCTGGGGCGGCGCGACCGCCTTCATGATTGGCCAGTGGAGCTCGGCGACCGTCAAGAACAATACGATCGGCGGCTCTGCCGACATCGTGAACTTGTACGACTCGCCGGACGGCTACTCCTGGAGCGGCAACCAGTACTATCGTGCCGCGTCGGCGAGCGCCGGGCGCGCGGCGGCGGGCACGCCGCTTCCGCTCGATGCCTGGAAGCAGACGACCGGTTTGGGCTCGTCCGACGCGATCGTCGCGGCGACGCCGACGACCACGAAGGTCTTCGTCCGCCCGAACAAGTATGAGGC
>JBOHSJ010000117.1:0-1913 GCA_050733035.1 Gemmatimonadales bacterium
TCGACTGGACGTCGCTACTCCGGCCCGGCAACGGCGTCAGCTCGTTCGGTCAGGACGCGAGGGGGGAGCTGTACATCATGCAGCTAGGCGGGGGAGTGTTCAGGATCGTTCCCACTGCGCCGTAACCGTGTCCTGAAGGACCGGCTCGGCCAAATCACGCGCCCTTAAGGGCGTGCGCTCTCGCCGAGCCGCCCCTTCAGGGGACGGTTACCAAGGATCAGTCCAACTTCAATCCCGACCAGCCCACCAATCCATTCCCACACGGTCGTCGCTTTCAAGTCCGTGACGAGTGGTACGACGATGAGGCCGAGAATGACGACGGCGACCGCTGTCTTAGCCATTACCGCCGCATACCGCCCCTTACCGCCCCCTACGGCCGGTGTCGTCCTCGCTGCCCAAAACCCCACGAACACCACACACCCCGCCGCCCAGCACGCGTTGATCAGCGTCAGCAGCCAGCTCGGCCATCCTTCCGGGAAAAAGATCAGCTTCCAGCCGTCGCCGATCGTGTAACCGAGGTCGCAACGCCACTCCTTGTTCACGCTCAGACACAGCTTGCCGGGATCGTGCCCGGTGGTGGCGGTGAAGGTCTCGCCGGGCGCGATGCGCGCGAGGGCACCGGGCCAGCGCAGATCCGGCTGCTCGAGCGTGAGCTCCACGGCGGGCATGTGATACCGCATGGTGAGGTCGTGGCCGTCCACCGCGAGGATCACGGCTCTGGTGCCGCGCGCGTCGAGCACCGCGGCGAGCGGGGTGCGGCGGCCGGGTGGACGCGCCGGGGCGACGGCGGTGACGGCGAGGATGCCTTGATCGATGACGGCGGAGACGATCTCGCCGCGATAGTGTCCCCAGCGGGGGAAGTCAGGGGCGTAGAGCACGGTGTAGGGCGCCGGGGGAAAGGTCGGGCGCAGCGCGGCGGCCGTGCCGAGCCACGCCAGCACGGCGATGCCGGCGGTGCCGAGCGCTTGCCAGGCGCTGCGATCGGGCGGCACCAGCAGCCAGCGGGGCGCGAACCGCACCAGACCGGCGCCCAGGAGGGTGCTGACCGTGTTGCACACGAGATCGCCCACGCTGGGATCGCGGCCGGGGATCCACTGTTGGGCGAACTCCACGGAGAAGGACAGCAGGGCGCCGAACAAGACGGCGGCGAAGGGGCGCCGAGGAAAGGCGACGGCGAAGGCGGCGCCGAACGGGATGAAGAGCAGCAGGTTCTGGATCAGCTCGGCGAGCGCGCCCTCGCCGCTGGTGAGGTTGAAGGACCAACCCTGCGCGATGAGCTCCCCGCTCGTATGAAGAGTGGCGACGAGCACAGCAAGGACAGACATGGCGATGGGGAGCCAGCGTTTGGCGAAATTCACAGCCACAAGTTACACGGCACAAGAAAAGTTGCGCAGACGGCGAAGTAGTCAGCAACACAAAGGCCGCTGCGGATTCGCAGCGTTTGCCGAGTCAGCGTGCGTTCGATGATTGCGTTTATTTGCTCTATGCCGACGCGGAATGGATGTCGAATATTGCGTTCATGGCTCCAGTCGATGATTTCACTTCGCTCGAGTACGAGCTGCGACAAGTCGAGACTAGGATCAGGGCAGATTTTCGTGAGCGAGACCTGGTCTGGCTCGAACTCGCCAGGAAGGCGCTGCTGCTGATCGCGCGCATGATCGTCGAAACCAGCCCATCACGTGCGCACGAGAAGCCCACAGGGACCTGGGTGGCGAGCGAAGGGTTGCCGATTCCCGGTCTTGAGCCCCGTGCGATCGACGCACAGGCGTTTCGCACGTACACGCCGGAGAAGTTCGAGCTGATCGACGGGCATCTGTTTGATACGGCTGAACACCCGGAGTCCAGGCGCCGTCTCTTGGCTTTGCTTCTCATGAACATGGGGCTGTTGGAAGTCGTACCGCTCGTCCCTCAGG
>JBOHSJ010000118.1:0-3129 GCA_050733035.1 Gemmatimonadales bacterium
GGCTGAGACAGGGCTGAGGGCTGGGGGTATCTTACCAAATGGACCCTACACTCAGCGGGTTCGCTCTCGGCCTGCTCCTGGGGGCGGCCAAGGTCGGCCTGATCGGCACGGTGGGGTTTGCCATTGCCTGGTGGAGAACCCGGGCCAGGCTCCGCCGACTGGAATCCGCGTTGCCCGATCCGGCGCGTCTCGAGGAACGGCTCGCCAACCTCGAATCACTCGCCGACTACACGGCAGAACAGGTGAGCCGGCTCGTGGAAGGCCAGGGAACCGGGGCCTTGCTCCCACCGGCATCCGACCACGAGCGCTAGCACAGCAACGTCGCCTCTTATTCCACTGTTACCGATTTGGCGAGGTTCCTCGGCTGGTCCACGTTGCAGCCGCGTGCGACCGCCACGTGGTAGGCCAGGAGCTGCAAGGGAACGCTGGTCAGGATAGGGCTCAGCAGATCGTGCGTCGTCGGAATCGTGAACGTCGCATCGGCCAGCCGCTCGATTTCCTTGTCGCCCTCGGAAATGAGCGCGATGACCCGGCCGCCGCGCGCCTTCACCTCTTCGACGTTTGACACGATCTTCGGGTGCACCGCGTCCCGCGGGGCGACCACGACCACCGGCATGTTGGCGTCGATCAACGCGATCGGCCCATGCTTCATCTCCGCCGCCGGATACCCCTCGGCGTGGATGTAGGAAATTTCCTTGAGCTTGAGCGCGCCCTCGAGCGCGACGGGGAAATTGTAGCCGCGGCCCAGGTACAGCACGTTCTGCGCGCGCACCAGCCGGTCGGCGATCTGCTCGACCTGCGGCGCCTTGCGGAGCACCTGGCTGACCAGGTCCGGGAGCTTGGCGAGCGCCCGCACCACTTCCCGCCCCTGCAGAATCGAGAGCGCGCGCAGCCGGCCCATCTTCAGGGTGAGCAGCGCCAGGGCGACAATCTGGCTCGTGAACGCTTTCGTGCTCGCGACGCCGATCTCGGGGCCCGCGTGCAGGTAGATACCGCCGTCCACTTCGCGGGCAATGGTGCTGCCGACGACGTTGACCAACCCCAGCGTGCGCGCGCCGCGCCGCTTCGCCTCGCGCAAGGCCGCCAGCGTGTCCGCCGTCTCACCGGACTGCGAGATGCCGATGACGAGCGTGCGCTCGTCCACGATCGGATTGCGGTAGCGGAATTCGGACGCGTACTCGACTTCCGTCGGGATGCGCGCCAGCTCCTCCATCATGTACTCGCCGATCAACGCCGAATGCCATGAGGTGCCGCAGGCGGTGATCACGATACGCTGCACCTTCAGCAGCTCTTCGTTGCTGATGTTCAGGCCGCCGAACCGGGCCGTGCCCTCCTCTTCCAGCAAGCGGCCCCGCAGCGTGTTGCGCACGCTCTCGGGCTGCTCCGTGATCTCCTTGAGCATGAAGTGGGCAAAGCCGCCGCGCTCGATCGTGGCGAGGTCCCACTCCACGTGCGTGACCTTTGCCTCCTTCTCCACCGACGCGAGATCCATGATCCGATAATCGGTGGGCTTCACTTCGGCGATGTCGCCGTCGTCCATGTAGACGACCGAGCGGGTGTGGGCCAATACGGCTGACGCGTCCGAGGCCACGAAATTCTCGTCGTTGCCGATGGCGACGAGCAGCGGCGATCCGCGGCGGGCCGCGACGATCGTGTCGGGCTCGCGGCTCGAGATCACGGCGATGCCGTACGTCCCCTCGACCTGGCGCAACGCTTCAGCGGTCGCCTCGACGAGCGAGACTCCTTTGGTGTGCGTTTCTTCGATGAGATGCGAGAGCACTTCGGTGTCGGTTTGCGAGCGGAACACGTGGCCGCGTTGGGTCAACGCCTGCCGCAGCACGCCCGCGTTCTCGATGATGCCGTTGTGCACCAGCGCCAGCGTGCCGCCGCAATCGGCGTGCGGGTGGGCGTTGACGGTGTTCGGCGCGCCGTGCGTGGCCCAGCGCGTGTGCGCGATCGCGGTCGTGCCGTGGGGCAGGTTCGTGCCGAGCTCGCGCTCGAGCACCGCGATCTTGCCAGGCGCGCGAAACACTTCGAGCCCGCCGTTGACGACGGCCAGGCCGGCCGAGTCATAGCCGCGATACTCGAGGCGCTTGAGGCCTTCCAGTACGACGGGCGCAGCCGTCCGTTTCCCCGTGTACCCTACGATGCCGCACATAACCGCCGCCCCTCTGCTATCAAGCGTTCTGCGTCCGCGCTCGTGGGCGCTTCCGCAATGAGTCGAATGATCGGCTCCGTACCCGAGGGCCGGACATGCACCCACCGGTCCGGCCACGCGAGCCGCAAGCCGTCCTGCGTATCCACTGCCGCGTCGGCGAAGGCGCGCCGCAACCCGTCATACACCGGCTCGAGTCGCGGGCCGCGCGGGACTTTCGCCTTCACGATCGTGTACCGGGGGTGTGAGGCTACGAGTTCGCTCACGGTCACCCGCTCGCGCGCCAGCAGCCCCAGCAGCAGCGCCCCAGCCACCGGCGCGTCACGACCAACATGCAACGCCGGATACATCACTCCACCGTTTCCTTCGCCGCCGATCAGCGCTTTCACCTCGATCATCTTCCGCGCGACGTGAGCTTCCCCTACCGGTGCGCGGATGACTTCGGCGCCGAATTCCTTCGCCGCGTCCTCGACCACGAGACTCGTCGAGAGATTACAAACGACGGGCCGACGGGCGGACGGGCGGACGGCCCGAATCGCAAACGCGAGTGTGTAATCCTCTCCAATCGGCCGTCCCTTTTCATCGACGATCGCCAGGCGGTCCACATCCGGATCCACCGCGATCCCCACATCCGCCTTCGAGCGCCGCACCAGTGCACCGAGCGCTTTCAGGTTTTCGGGCACCGGCTCGGGCGGCCGCGGAAACAGGCCGTCCGTTTCCAGGTTGATCGCCGTCACCCCGCAGCCCAGCCGCTGCAACAGCTCCGGCATGACCACGCCGCCGGCGCCGCGGACGGTGTCGAGCGCGACGCGAAACCGCCGCCGCTTGATCGCCCGCACATCGACGCCCCGAAGCGCGAGCACGGCGGCGAGATGGCGGGAAATCGCGTCCGAATCCGCCTCCACACCGCCGATCGCATTGTAATTGGCTCGTTGCAGGGAATTCCCCGCAGCCAGTTCGCGTACCCGCGTGCC
>JBOHSJ010000119.1:0-6805 GCA_050733035.1 Gemmatimonadales bacterium
AAGGCGCTGAGCGTCGAGCGCGACCGGCAGATCGCCCTGGTGGAGTCGGGCGGCAGCGTGACGCAGCAGACGATGCTCTACGACTCACGCGAGAACACGGTCCGGCCGCAGCGCTCGAAGGAAGAAAGTCACGATTACCGCTACTTCCCCGAGCCCGACCTCCCGCCGCTCGTGCTGACGCCGGAGTTCGTCGCGGAACAACAGAGCGCGCTGCCGGAGCTGCCGTCGGCCAAGCGCGAGCGCTTTATGGCGCAGTACGCGCTGTCACGCGAACACGCCGCCGTCCTCACCGCGAATCGGGCCGTCGCCGAGTATTTCGAGAGCGTCGTCCGCGCCCCCGCCGAGCCGCAGGCGGCCGCGAACTGGGTGATGACGGAGGCGCTCGCGGACGCCAAGGATCATCAGGAACAGCTGCGCGTGCCGCCCACCGCGCTCGCGCAGATCGTCGCGCTCGTGAAAGGCGGCACGCTGAGTCACCAGGCGGCAAAGCGCGTCTTCGGGGAGGTGGCCGCGAAGGGCGGTGATCCGCGGACGGTGGCCGAGTCGCTCGGGCTGATTCAGGTGGCGGACACGAATGTCGTTGCCGGCTGGGTGACCGACGTACTCGGTGCCCATCCGACGGAGGTCGCGCGGTACAAGAAGGGCGAGGTGAAACTGCTGCCGTTCTTCCTGGGGAAGGTGATGCGCGCGTCGAATGGAAAAGCGGATCCGAAGCTGGCGCAACGCGTCCTGGAGGAAAAACTCGCTACTTAACTCTCCCGCCAGGGACGCTGCGCCTTCGACTGGGTCCAGTAGTCCAACGCGGGTCTCGGTAAGCCGAAATGCTGCTCGGCCGTTTCTTCCACCCGCTCGGGCTCGTGCCGTCCTCCCTCGCGCAGCGCCTGGCGCCGCATCCGCTTTGCAATCCCGAGTGCTTTCTCGCCCGCCGGATCGAGGCGCCTTGCAGCTGCGTCACTTGCATCTGCGCCAAGCGTTTCCATCACGTACTCGAACGCTACCGCCATGTGTTTCTCGATATCGGAATCGGCGAGATCCCAGCGGCTCGTCCCGGCGATCACCTGGAACACCCACTGCCAGCTCTGGCTCTCGGTCAGATGCACCATGCCCCGAAACAGCCGGCGATTGGTGCGCACGCTGAACAGGGTGGGTGAAAGGATTTCGTCGAGGTGCGCGTCGCTCGCGCCGTGGTCCTTCATGATGACGTCCCGGGCCTCGCGCGCGTACGCGTCCCCGAGGTGCGTCTCGAACCGGCTCTCCCAATAGGAGTGACCCAGCGCGACCGTGCTCGAGGTGAGGACGAGCTGGCGCGGGACGAAGAAGTTGTGGGCGATCGTGTCGGCGGCGAGGTGCGAGAGGTAGCCGAGGCCGAACGCCCGCAGCGGGTCGGTCGGCGCGAGATCGAGGATCTCCTGGCCGACGTGCCAGGCGTGACAGTGACGCCCGACGGGCGCGTACTTCTTCGCCATCGAGGTGTCGGCGGCGATGTTGCCGTAGAGAAAATCGTAGGGGAAGGCGCGCAGCAGATCGGCGACGATGGTCGGCAGCTGGTGCAGGTTCGCGAGCACCGATTCGCCGAGGAAGATGTGGGTGCCGGGTGTCCAGGCGTGGGCGACGCCGGGGAAGAGCACCAACGCGACGACGGCGAGAACGGCGGCCACTCCGAGGCGCCTCACCGTCGTTTTTTGCCTTTCAAGAGCTTACGGCTCCAGCGCCAGACGGAGAGCCCGCGCCGCACGTCGCGCATCGTGGCCGCCGCGTCCACCGCCGTTTCCTCGAGCTCGGCTTGCATGACCTCGGCAAGAGCATCCAGATCGGTCAGCCGCTCTTCAGCGGCATCTGCCGCCCGCACAATGCGTTGGCGCACGTCGCGCGACGCTCCCACGAGGGCATCCGCTTCATTCTTGATCGAGCCGATCAACTGGCGGACATCGCTGATCGCCGGACCGGCGAAGTGCTTCAGCGCCTTCACGGCCGTCCGCACGCCCAGCGCCGCGGCGACGATCGCGCCGGCTCCTACCAGGGCGGCGAGAGCGATAATCGCGAGACTCAACGCCGACACCACGCCCACCCAGGTCGGAAGCATCACGTAACCTCGACGTGTCGCGGCGCGGCTGTCAACGGGGTCAGCACAATGATGGCCTCGGCCGCCAGCACACTCAGCAGCACCGTCAAGAAGACGGCCCCGCCGGAAGCCCCCCGGACGTAGTCAAACCCGGCCGCCAGCGCGACGGCGGCCGCACCTTGCCTCATGGCGGGATAGGCGAACTCCCGCGGTGCCGGGAAGGGGAGCGCCCTCCAGATCGGATCTCCTTGATCGAGGCCAAACCGGACCGTCACCCACCGCACCGCAGCGCGAAGCAGAGCCAGCAGCCCGGCAGCTGGGAGCAGCCATACTGTGAAACGTCCCAGTAAAGCGCCGGCGATAATGAGGAAGGCGGCGTACAACGGGATCTCCCAACGACGCAGGACTTTGTGCGCTGCCAGCCGAACCGGCGCCGGTGAGGCGCTGACGATGATGGCCGCAAGCAGCGCGCAGACGACAAATGGAGAGAGTGCCGCTGCATAGCTGAACCCGGCGCCCGCCACGATCGCACCGGCGAGCGCAACGCCAATGCCGACCTCGGTCAGGACATGCTGCGACCGTGCCAGCGCCACGAAGATCCCCCCCAGCGCCGCGCTGGCGAACACCGTCAGCGCGATGCTGCGCAGCGCGAGGTGCGGATGATACAGTGCGACTCCCGCAGCCACTGCCGCGGTGCCAAATGCGGTGTCGAGCAGCGCGTTGCGACGGCCGAGTTTCGGGCCACGCCAGCTCGCCGCGGTGGTGGCGGCTCCCGCCAGGATGAGCGCGACGGCGGCAAACGGACGCCCCCACGCGTCGCCGAGCGGCCGGACCGAGCGGGCCAGCGCGAACGCGGTGACGCCCGTCGTCAGCAGGACGGGAATCGCGAGCGCGGCCCCGACGAGCCAGGTGCGGCGCGACACGCGCCGCAGCATCCGCCACTCCAGCCGGGCCCCGAATGATGCGCCGACCCATCCGATGCCGAGCGCGATGATCGGATCGAGGGTGCGCAGAGTGGACCGGTCGAGCACGCCGAGTCCAGGGCCGAGCAACGCGCCCAGCAGGAGAAACGGCACTCCCGTTTCGAGAATGCCTTCGAACAGCGGATGCTGCAGTGAGGGCCGCGTCAATCGGGTGACGCCGATGCCGGCCACGATGACGAGCGCCAGCGCTAGCAGGGGATGCACGAGGGCCAACGTTCGCGAACGCTTGACGCAGGCGCAAGCGGCCCGGTAGCTTGGGCGGACCTATGCCACCGTCGTTCCGTGTCACGGGGGGCCGCCCGCTCTCGGGCACGATCCGCCCCGCAGGCAACAAGAACGCGGCCCTCCCGATTCTCGCGGCGACGCTCCTCGCCGACGGTCCCTGCCGTATCGACAACGTGCCTCGCATTCGCGACGTCGAGACGCTGCTCGCGTTGCTGCAGTTCCTTGGCGCCACGGTGCAGTGGCAGGGTCCGAACACGGTGGAGATCGACAGCAGCCGAGCCGAGCCCAAGCCCCTCGATCCGCAGCTCTGCAAGGAAATCCGCGCATCGATTCTCCTGGCGGGTCCGATGCTGGCGCGCTTCGGACGGGTGACGTTGCCGCCGCCGGGCGGCGACGTGATCGGCCGGCGGCGCGTGGACACGCATTTTCTCGCGCTCGAGCGCCTCGGCGCGGAGATCAGCGTCGGCGACGCGTACAAGCTCGAAGGCAAACTGAAGAGCGCCGACATCTTTCTCGACGAGCCCAGCGTCACGGGCACCGAGAACGCGCTGATGGCCGCCGTGCGCGCGCCGGGCACCACCGTCCTGCGCAACGCCGCGTCCGAGCCGCACGTGCAAGACCTCGCGCTGTTTTTGGTCGGGCTGGGCGCGGCGATCGAGGGGATCGGCTCGAACACGCTGACCATCGAGGGCGGCAGGCCGCTGACGGCTGCGCCGCATACCGTCGGTCCCGATCACATCGAGATCGGATCGTTCATCGGACTCGCCGCCGTCACCGGCGGCGCGGTGACCATTGACGGCGTGCGCGGTGAGGATCTCCTCTCGACGCTGCTCGCGTTCGACCGGCTCGGTGTTCGGCCGCGGCTCGAGGGGACGAAGCTGATCGTAGACGCGGATCAGGAGCGCCGCATTCGCCCCGACCTCGGCGGCCACGTGCCGAAGCTCGAGGACGGACCGTGGCCCGCGTTTCCCGCTGATCTCATGTCCATCGCGATCGTCGTGGCAACGCAGTGCGAGGGGCTGCTGCTGATCTTCGAAAAGCTGTTCGAGTCCCGGCTGTTCTTCGTGGACAAACTGATCGGAATGGGAGCGCGCATCGTGCTGTGCGATCCCCATCGCGCCGTGATCGCGGGTCCGTCGGCGCTGCGGGGCCAGGTCGTCGAAAGCCCCGACATCCGCGCCGGCATGGCGATGCTCCTCGCCGCGCTCGCCGCGCAGGGCGATTCGGTCATTCAAAACATCGGACAGATCGAGCGCGGGTACGAGCACATCGACACGCGGCTGCTGGCATTGGGTGCGCAAATAGAACGGCGGGATGGTGGCCGGTGATCGTGCCGCGCACGGGGTAGGGGCGCAGCATGCTGCGCCCCTACCGACGCTGCGCGAAACGCCTGCCGGTGATGTCGCCGTCCCGCGGCTCGAGCTGACGGAGTGGGCCGAGCGCTATGGCCTGGTCGCCGGGATCACGACGCGCCCCCTGAGTCTCGGCCTCTGGAGTGACGAGCCCGTCGGGCAGGTGATCGGCCGCTGGCGCGCGTTTCGCGCCGCGTTCGGCGCCCGATTTCCCGCGATCGTGTTGTCGCACCAGGTGCACGGCACGGAGGTGCGTTGGCACGAGACGGTCCCGGAAGGATGGCTCATCCTCGACGGCCTCGACGGCCATGCGACGGTCGATCGGGGCGTCCTGGTGACGGTCACCGTCGCCGACTGCATTCCCGTCTACCTCGCCGTTCCGGAAAAAGGAGCGATCGCGCTGCTGCACGCCGGCTGGCGCGGCACCGCGGGCGGCGCGTTGGGCCGGTGTGTCGAGCTGCTGAAGTGGCGCAGCTTCGCGAAAGCGAGTGACCTTGTAATGCATTGTGGCGTAGGAATTTGCGGCGCCTGTTATGAAGTGGGTTCTGAAGTTGCGGATCGCTTCGGCATGGCGGGTTCGTCGCATCTCGATTTGCGGGACATTCTGGCGCAGCAGGCGCGTGAGCTCGGCATTCGCGAGGTCTCGATTTCGCCGTGGTGCACGGCGGAGGGCCGAGACCGCTTCTTCTCGCATCGCGCGTCCGGTGGACGCGATGGCCGCATGGTTGCGTATCTAGGTCGCCCGCAATAGACTTCGCCTCCGTGAAGCGGGCGAAGTTCGGCCCGCGCTTTTTTTTCTATGCTTACTGAGAGTCTTGTCGAGGCCTTCCGAACCCGGGTCGAAGCGCTTGGGTTCGACCTGGCCGACCTGCGCATCGGCGGCACGCCGAACCGGCCGCTCGTCCAAGTCCGCATTGACTGTCCGCCACGGAACGTCACGGTCGAAGACTGCAGCACGGTCAGCCGGGCGCTGGAGCAGTGGCTCGACGCCGGCGGTCCTCTGGGCAATCGCTATGTGCTGGAAGTGTCGAGCCCCGGGATCGAGCGGCCCGTGCGCTGGCACCGGCATTGGGTGCAGTTCGTGGGCCGCGAGGTCAACGTGAAGCTGGCGGGGATGGGGCGAGTCCGGGCTCGGATCGTCGCGGTCCCGAACGACGAAACAGTAGTCCTGCAGCCGCAGGGCGGGCGGGAGCGGGAGTACCGGCTGGCGGACGTGAAGGACGCTCGGTTGGCGGGCGATTCAGACGGCTGATGGCGATGACTGAGGGCAATCAATGGCAAACGCGACCGACGTAGTCTCGGCAATCCGAGAACTGACGAATACCAAACAGCTCGAACGCAGCGAGCTGATCGACCTGCTCAAGGACGGTCTGCATGCCGCCCTGGTCAAGCGCTACGGACCCAACGTTCGCGCTGAGATCGGCATCGATGAGCTGAAAGGCTCGATCCGCATCGTGGTGCTCAAGACGGTGGTGGAAGCGGTCGAGGATCCCGGGACGCAGATCTCGCTCGAAGAGGCGCGATACGAGGATCCCGAATTCGAGCCCGGCGACGTCCTGGAAGAGGAAGTCCCGTTCGAGCAGTTTGGGCGGACCGCCGTGCAGGCGGCCAAGCAGCGCATCATCCAGCGCGTACGCGAAGGGGAGCGCAGCCGGATCCGCGAGGAGTTCTCCGGCAAGGTTGGCGAGCTGCTCTCCGGCGAAGTCCAGCAGATCGAGCGCGGCAAGATCGTGGTGATGCTGAACAAGTTCCGCGAGGCAGAAGCGATCATCCCGTACCGCGATCAGAACCACCGTGAGCATTTCCATCAGGGCGACACGATTCGTGCCGTGCTGAAGCGGATCGAGGAAACGCCCAAGGGCCCGCGGCTCATCCTCTCGCGCGCCGATCCACTGTTCGTGAAGGCGCTGTTCAAGCTCGAGGTCCCCGAGATCCAGCAGCAGATCGTCGAGATCCGCGCCACCGCGCGCGAGGCGGGCAGCCGCACCAAGATCGCGGTCTGGTCGCGCGACGACTCCATCGATCCGGTGGGCGCCTGCGTCGGACTCAAAGGCTCGCGCGTCCAGGCGGTCGTAAACGAGCTGAACGGCGAGCGCATCGACATCGTCCCCTGGTCGCCCGACCCGGAGCGGTTCGCGCGCCTCGCGCTCGCGCCGGCCCGCGTGGCCAAGGTCTTCTCCGAC
>JBOHSJ010000120.1:0-8400 GCA_050733035.1 Gemmatimonadales bacterium
CAGCATCTCCGCCTCGCGATCAACAGCGCGTACTCGACGGCGATCCCACCGATTCCCTGAAAATAAGGGCGACAATAGAAGCGGCGGCGGAGGGCGGCGGAGGGCGGCAAAAGGCGGCAATGGGGTATGCTTCTCCATTGTCGCCTTTTCTTGAAACCTCCCGCTTGTTAGCGCTTGGCGCCCTGCTGCTGCTGCCCGCGGCCGCCGGGGCGCAAGCCGTGCCGAGAACCGACACGCCGCGTGCCGGTCACCTTCGAGTCACCTTCGAGCCCGTCATCACGACCTGGGAGCGGCAATTCACCGACAGCGGCCACCAGCAGCGCGTCGGCGCGCCGCTCCCCACGACGGTGTTCGTGCGCGCCGAGCGCCGCGTCACGCCGCTGGGCCTCGACTTCGGCATCACCAACCGCATCGCCGTGGGCGTGCGACTGCCCATCGTCCGGGTAAACGTGCGCGAGAGCTTCCCGCAGGACAGCGCTGGGAATCCCGCCGACTCCGCCGGCAAGGCGTCGCTCGACACGTTGCTACGAGACACCTACGCGTTTGATTCGATCAGCGCCAACACGCCGCGGCACCTGCGGTACTTCGCGGGCGACATCGAGCTCGAAGCCAAGTACCGGATCCTGGAATCACACAGCTACGCGCTGAGCGGCGCGGTCGTGGTGCGGCTGCCGACGGGCCACCAGGATTCACCGAATCGTCTGTTCGATCTCTCGACCGGCGATCATCAGACCGATATCGAGATCCGCGTCGCACAGGAGCTCACGCTGCTCGACCGGCTGTGGCTCAACGCCTCCGTCCGCCTCGGCCGCCAGCAGCCCGGCACGCGCGATCGCCGAGTGGGCCCGCAATCCACCCTGCTGATTCCGCGCGCAGCCCTGGCAACGCTCGACTGGGACCCGGGGGATTACGCCGCGATCGACGTCGCGCCGATGTACCGGCTCGCGCGGACCTTCGGCGTGGGATTCACGGCCGGCTATTACACTCAGAAGCGCGACCGCTATTCCTACCGCTCCGCGCAGGACTCGATAGACGTCGCGACGCGGCTCGGCACGCCGGTTTCGGCGTCGGTTTTAGACGCCGGGACGGGACAACGCTGGGCGCGCGTCGGCGCCGTGATGACCTTCGTCGCCAGGGATGTGGAAGGCAGCTTCTCGATCGAACAGACCGTCAGCGGTTCCGGCGGGCTCGTGCCGGTGGCGACGGTGTTTCGGGTGGTGATGCGGACGGCACGCTGGCCGTTCTGAGCAGCTCCACCGCATGCCGGCGCGCCGTCGCCATGTCGGCGTCTCCCAACATCCGCGCGATTTCTTTTACCCTCGTCTCACCCGCGACCACCTCCACATCACTCGTCGCCACGCCACCCTTCTTGCCCTTCGCCACGACGAGGTGCTGGTCCGCGTAGACCGCGATCTGCGGCAGATGAGTGATCACCAACGCCTGCCGGCCTTCGCTCGACACGTCGTTCAATGCCTCGCCCACACGGCCTCCCACTTCTCCGCCGATGCCCTGGTCGACTTCGTCGAATACGAGTGTGGGAACGACATCGTGGGAGGCGAGGACCACTTTCAACGCGAGCATCAACCGCGACAACTCTCCGCCTGACGCCACTCTGGCCAGCGGCCGCGGCTCTAATCCTTCGTTCAGCTTGACGTCGAAGCTCACACCCTCGGCGCCGTGTGCGTGGTGCGTGGTGCGCGGGAACAACTCGGCGGCAAACTTGCCACCCTCCATGCCGAGCGTCGGAAGCAGCTTATTGACGGCGCGCGCGAGTTTCTTCGCGCCCGCTGTCCGTTTGACGGTGAGTGCTTCGGTCGCGCGGTTGAACTCCGCGGCCGCCTGCTCGCGGTCCGCAGCAATGTCGCGCAGGTCGAGGTCGGCGGTATCGAGCAGCTCCAGCTCCCGGGCGGCGACATCGCGCGCCGCCAGCACGTCGGCAATCGTCGGCCCGTGCTTCTGCTGTAAACGAAACAGCAGATCGCGCCGCTGCTCCACGGCGGTGAGCCGCTCGGGATCGGCCTCGATCTCACTCGCGTACTCGCGGGCCGCCTGCGCCAGCTCCGCGGCATTCGTCGCGGCAGCATCCAGCAACTCCTGCCACCGACTCGTGGAGGGATCGAGCTTGGTGAGGCTGCCGAAGATTTTGTGCGCCTTGGTCAGACCCGCAGCGTCCACGACCTCTTCGAGCTCACGCGCGAGGCGCCCCAGCTCCTCGGCATGCGCGAGCCGCTTGGACTCGATTTCCAGCGCGTCGTCCTCGCCCACTTTGGGCTTGGCGCGCTCGATTTCGAGTAGAACGTGGCGCAGATAATCCGCCTTCTTGCGCACGTCGGCCTGCCGCTCGGTGAGCTCCGACTCGCGCTGCTCCAATTCCTTCAGTCGTGCGTAGGCGTCGCGCACGGCCACGCGCTCGACGTCGGCATCCGCGTAGGCGTCGAGCATGTCGCGCTGCGCATCGGGACGCAGCAGCGACTGCGTCTCGTGCTGGCCGTGCAGGTCCACGAGCAGGCCGCCGATCTCGCTGAGGACGCTGATCGTCACCGGAGAGCCGTTGACCCACGCGCGCGACTTGCCTTCGCGCAGCACCTCGCGCTTCAACACCAGGCGGCCTTCTTCCAATTCAACACCAAGGGCGGCGAAGGGCGGCAAAAGATGGCGGTGAACGGCGGAAGTGAATTCGAAGGCCCCCTCGACGACCGTTTTGTCGGCGCCGGGACGCACGATGTCCGCCGACGCGCGTTCGCCGAGCAGGAGCGAGAGCGCATCCACGACCATCGATTTGCCGGCGCCAGTTTCGCCGGTGAGTACGTTGAGGCCGGGCTGGAACGGGAGGGTGACGTCGGCAATGACGGCCAGGTCACGAACTCTTAACTCAGTCAGCACCTACTTCCTCGTCCGATCACTCAGATCACCCCAATGTAGCTTCTTCCGCAGCCGCTTGAAGAAGCTCTCGGGTCCCAGCCGGATCAGGAGAATCGGCCGCTCCGCACGGCGCACCTCGAGGCGCTCGCCGGGCTGGATGGGCGTGCCGACCTGGCCATCGAACGACACCAACACCTCGTCGCTCCAGGGCGGGATCGGCTGAATCGTCACGACCGCGCTCGCCGACAGCACGAGCGGCCGCACGGCCAGCGTGTGGGGGCAGATCGCGGTGACGACAATCGCATCCACGGTGGGGACGACGATCGGTCCGCCCGCCGACATCGAATACGCCGTCGAGCCGGTGGGTGTGCTGACGATGATGCCGTCGGCGGAATACTGGGCGACCTCGTCGCCGTCCACCGAGACCTTGAGCCGCACGACGCGCGCCACGCCGCCTTTGTGCACGACCACGTCGTTGAGCACGAGCGGCTCGACTCGGCCGCCCTTAGCACCCTTGCCCGTGATCGTGGAGTGTAGCGCCAGCCGGGGTTCGGTGGTGTACGCCTGGCGCGCGACGGCGTCGAGCGCGAAGTCGAGCATGTCGGGTCCCGCCGTCGTGAGAAAGCCGACGCGACCGAGATTCAACCCGAGAATCGGCGTATTCGCGCCGTTCAGGAGACGGGCACCGCGCAGCAGCGTGCCGTCGCCGCCCAGCGTGATCAGACAGTCGAGGCTCGCGTTGCCGAAGCCCGCGGGCGGACTGGGCCACAGCGACTGAATCCGGTCTTCGGTATAGAGCGTCAGTCCCGCGGTCGCTGCCTTCTGTTGCAGCGTCGCGAGGAAAGCGCCGAGATCCGGGTAGTTGGGGTTGCCGACGACCCCGACGTTCATCGCGCGGTGAGCGACTCTTCCGCGGCGAGCGCGCGAATGCGGGCGGCTATGCCCTCACCCGTCAGGCCGACCTCGGCGAGCTGCTGCGCGCGCGGC
Source organism: Gemmatimonadales bacterium (assembly GCA_050733035.1). Taxonomy (GTDB): domain Bacteria; phylum Gemmatimonadota; class Gemmatimonadetes; order Gemmatimonadales; family GWC2-71-9; genus 20CM-2-65-7. The sequence goes on from JBOHSJ010000120.1 coordinate 3,850, forward strand.
GCATGCTCGTAAGTCCGGTCGGGCACACCGAGCGCGACGACGCGCAGATCGGGGGCCGTCGTCTGCACCAGCGCCGCGAGCGCCGCGCCAAAGCCGTTCACCACAGTGCCGTCTTCGACGGTGACGAGCAGCTTGTGTTCGCGTCCCAGGACCTCGAGCATCTCGCGGTCCATCGGCTTCAGGAAGCGCGCGTTGACAACGGTGGCGGCCAAACCATCGGCGGCAAGCGCATCGGCGGCCTCGAGGGCCGGTTTGCACATCACACCAACGGCCAGGATTGCACAATCCTTGCCTTTCCGAAGGACTTCCCACGTGCCGTAGGGAATCGTGGGGACTTCGGCCGCGGGCGGCGCCTCACCGGGCGCCTTGTCGCGCGGATAGCGCAGCGAGAACGGCCCTTCGGTGTGCTGCAACGCGCAGCGCAGCAGCCCGATCAGCTCGGCGGCGTCCTTCGGCGCGGTCACGGTCATGTGCGGCACCGCGAGCATGTACGCGATATCGTACAGCCCCATGTGCGTCTGGCCGTCTTCGCCGACCATGCCGGCGCGATCGAGCGCGAAGATGACGGGCAGCTTCTGGATCGCCACGTCGTGGATGATCGAGTCGTACGCGCGCTGCAGAAATGTCGAGTAGATCGCGACGATGGGGCGAACGCCCTGCGTCGCCAGTCCCGCCGCGAACGTCGTGGCGTGCGCCTCGGCGATGCCGACGTCGAAGAAGCGCTCCGGCCACTTTTTCTGGAAAATGTTCGTGCCCGTCCCCGACGGCATCGCCGCAGTAATGGTCACGAAGTTCGAGTCCTCGGCGGCCAGCTGCGTGAGGGCGTCGCCGAACACCTTGGTCCACTGCGGCGGGCCCGGGTTCACCGGCTTGAGTTTGCCGGTGACGGGATCGTAGGGCGCCCGCGCGTGGTACTTCTCCAGGTCGGGTTCGGGGAGCGGGAAGCCCTTGCCCTTCTCCGTGATGACGTGGACGACGCGCGGCCCCGTCAGCGTCTTCACGATCTCGAAGGTGTGCAGCATCTGCCCGATGTTGTGCCCGTCGATCGGTCCGAAGTAGCGGAAGCCCAGCTCCTCGAACAGCATCCCCGGCGACCACAGGTTCTTGATGCTCTCTTCGACGTTCTTCGCGAAGTCCACGAGCTTCTGGCCGCCGATGACATGCGACGCGCGCTCGATCAGGTGCTTCACCTTCTCCCGGATCCGCACGGTGATCGGTGCGGCGACGATCGAGCCGAGGTACTTGTTGAGCGCGCCGACGTTGGGCGCGATGGACATGCCGTTGTCGTTCAGGACGACGATGATATCGCGGCCGGAATCGCCGGCATTGTTCAGCGCCTCGTACGGCAGGCCGCACGTCATGGCGCCGTCGCCCACGACGGCCACCACCGCGAAATCCTCGCCCTTCAGATCGCGCGCTGCCGCCATCCCGTACGCCGCAGATAACGCAGTCCCCGCATGGCCGGCGCCGAATTGGTCATGCTCACTCTCAGAGCGACGCAGAAAGCCGGACAGGCCGCCCTGTTGGCGCAGCGTGTGCAGCCGGTCGTTCCGCCCGGTGAGGATCTTCCAGGGATAGCCCTGGTGCCCGACGTCCCACACGATCTTGTCGCGCGGCGATTCGAACGCGGCGCAGAGGGCGACGGTCAGCTCGACGACGCCCAGTCCCGCGCCGATGTGGCCGCCCGTCTGGGAGACGACGTCGATGAGCCGCTGCCGCACCTCGTCCGCGAGCGGTTGCAGCTGCTCCGGCTCGAGCGCCTGAACGTCTTGGGGACTATGGATCGATTCGAGAATCAATTCGGCCTCGTCACGATGTAGTGGGCGAGCTCAACCAGTATCGGGGAAACTAACCCGGCATCCCGCAGGTGGTCTACAGCCTGCGCCGCCAGCCGCTCCGCCTCGGCCCGCGCGGCACCCACGCCCAGCAGCGTCACAAACGTCGCTTTGGCGTGGGCGGCGTCTTTGCCGGCCGTTTTGCCGAGCTGATCGGAGGTCGCGGTGGCGTCGAGCACATCGTCGGCGATCTGAAACGCCAGGCCGATCGCGTCACCGTAAGACCGCAGCGCCTCGATGTGCCCGCGTCCGATCCCGTCGCCGGCGGACAGGCCGCCGATGACGCACGACGCGGCGATCAACGCGCCGGTCTTGCGGCGATGCACCTCCTCCAGCGCGTCCATGGGGAGCGACTTCGCTTCGGCTTCGAGATCGAGCGCCTGCCCGCCGATCATCCCGCCGGCACCCGCCGCGCGCAACAGCTCGAGCGCGATCTCCCGGCTCCGGTCCTCGGGCAGCGCCAGGGCGCTCAGCCCGTGCGCAAGCACGCGCGCGGCGAGGGCTACCATCTCGTAGCCGGCGCGCGTGGCGCGCGGCACGTCGAAGGCGCGATGCGCCGTCGGCCGCCCGCGGCGCAGGTCGTCGTTGTCCATGCACGGCAGGTCGTCGTGGACGAGCGAATAGGCGTGGACGACTTCGACGGCGGCGGCGAGCTCGGCGACGCCCGGAGAGGATGAGCCGTGGAGCGCTTCGTGCGCCGCGAACACGAGCGTGGGACGCAGCCGCTTGCCCTCGCCGAGCAGACTGTAGCGCACGACTTCGTCGTCATTGGTCGCCGCCGCCAACACATTGTCCACCCGGGACCGGGCGTCCGCGAGATACTTAGCGAGGGCTTTCAATCTCGAGGACTTTTTTGACCTTGAGCTCGGCCTGCGTGAGCTGCTCGCGCGCCACACGCAGCCGCTCGACGCCTTCCTCGAACAGCTTCAGCGCTTCGTCCAGGTCGAGGTCCTCGACTTCGAGCCGGCGCACGATGGCCTCCAGACGCTCGAGCTGCTTACTGAACTCGGCCATTCACCTCTCCATCGCTTACGCGCAGACGGAATTCCTTTCCGGAAGGCAGCTGTGCGACGCGCTTGAGAATCTTGCCGTTCTCATCACGCGCGACGGCGTAGCCGCGGCCGAGCACTTTCAACGGGCTCAGCGCATCAAGGCGTGCGCCGTGCGCCGTGAGCAGTGCGCCGGACTTCTCGATGCGATGCTCCATGCCGCGGACCAACCGATCGCCCGTGCGGTCGAGACGCTCCACCACATGCCGCGACGCGGTGCGGAGTGCGCGCGCCAGTCGTTGGCCCAGCACCCCGCAGGCGATCAGCACCTCCGCGCGATCGGGCGTCGCCGCTTCGGCCGCCGCCGATGGCGTCGCGGCACGCAGATCGGCAACGAGATCACACAGCGTGACGTCGGTCTCGTGACCCACGGCGGAGATGACGGGCATCGGCATGGCGGCGACGGCACGAGCGACGCGCTCGCTGTTGAAGGCCCACAGGTCTTCGCTGGAGCCACCGCCGCGTCCCACGATCACCACGTCCACCGGCAGCCGGCTGATGCGATTCAGTGCCGAGCAGACCGAGGCTTCCGCTTTGGCGCCCTGGACCTGCGCGGGGACGATGATCAGCTCGGCGACCGGCCAGCGCCGGCCGATGACGGCCTGGATGTCGCGCAGCGCGGCGCCATCGGGACTCGTGACGACCGCGATGCGGCGCGGAAACGGGGGGAGGCGGCGCTTGCGGGCGGGGTCGAGCAAACCGTCTTTGGTGAGCGCCGCTTTTGCTTTTTCGAACCCGAGCTTCCACAGGCCGCCCTGCTCCGTCGAGAGCAGCTCGGTAACCGTCAGCTGGAAGTCGCCCTTGGCTTCGTACACAGACGGCCGCCCGAAGACAAAGATCTGCGTGCCGTCGACCAGTGCCGGGAGCCGGAAGTTCTGTTTCGCGAACATCACGCAGCGCAGCTGCGCCGTGTTGTCGCGCAGCGAGAAGTACCAATGGCCGCTGCGGGCGGCCAAGAAGTTCGCGACCTCACCGCGCACCCACAGTGCCGGCAAACCTGCCTCGATGACGGTGCGCGCTCGCTTGGTGACCTCACCGACGGTCCACGCCCCCTCAGCCGAGGCCGCCGCGAAGAGATCTAGGGGTTGGCCCACTGCTTTGCAGCCTGCACGGTGTTGTACAGCAGCATGGTGATCGTCATCGGGCCGACACCCCCGGGTACGGGCGTGACGGCCGACGCGACCTGTTTCGCTTCCTGAAAATTGACGTCGCCGACGAGGCGATAGCCCTGCTTGCGCGACGGATCGTCCACGCGATTGACGCCGACGTCGATCACCACGGCGCCGGGCTTGATCATGTCGCCGGTCACGAACTCCGGCTTCCCGATCGCGACGATGAGGATGTCGGCCTGGCGTGTGTACAGCTCGATGCCGCGCGTGCGCGAGTGGCACACCGTCACGGTGGCGTTGCCGCCGGGTCCGTCCTGCAGCAACAAGGCGGCCATGGGACGGCCGACGATGTTGGAGCGCCCCACCACGACGGCGTGCGCCCCCTTCGTTTCGACGCCGGTGCGGATCAAGAGCTGCTGCACGCCGTAGGGCGTCGCCGGCCGAAATCCCGTCGGATCGCCGACGGCGACTTTGCCGACGTTTTCGGGATGAAACCCATCGACGTCCTTGCGGGGAGCGATGCGGTGCAGCGCCCGGTTGGTATCGATCTGCTTGGGG
>JBOHSJ010000121.1:0-4137 GCA_050733035.1 Gemmatimonadales bacterium
TTCTACGACGGGTTCAAGACCGGCGAACCGATCGATTACTTCTACCAATACACGCTCGCCGGACCGGACACACTCACGTTCACGGTGGAATGGGCTGGCGATGCCGACGTCGATATGTTGAACTGCAATGCGGCGTGCACCGTGTTCATCGGCGGAGGCGCGGCCGCGACCGGAGCGAATCCGGAGACGTACACGGTCATCTTCGCTGCCGGTGGTACGTTCCAGCTCCTGATCGAGCAATTCGAGCACCACGACGATCCGGCGCACCTCTTCAAGGTCACGATTCACAATCCGTAACGCGCCATATCCGCACGAACGACACGAGCCCCGGGGGAACCAACCCCGGGGCTCGGTGTCTTGATGCACGTCATGATCCGGCTGTTGACTCTCGCGCTCGTTCCCGCCGCGCTCTGTGCTCAGCACGACACGACTGCACCGCTTCCACCGGCGACTCCGCCCGACCCGCTCGCCGCCGCGTCCGAAGCCAAGCTCGACAGCCTCTACGGCCCGCTGATCCATCTCATGCGCGCCGACGAGCGCGGCCGCTACGGCGGCCTGGCCGTCGAGGGCAAGCGCACGTACCTGCGGCAGTTCTGGCAGCGGCGTGATCCGACGCCCGAGACGGCGCGCAACGAAGCGATGGAGAGCTTCTATGCGCGCGTCGCGACGGTCAACCGAATGTTTCGCGAGGGTGGTGCGGCGGAGATCCCCGGCTGGCGCACCGACCGCGGCCGGATCTATCTCCGGTATGGCGCGCCGGATGCGGTGTTGAGCCGCCCGCAGCCGATAGCGACCAACCCGTACGAGGTGTGGCGGTACGAGCGGCGCCGCCAATTGAAGTTTGTGTTCTTCGATCTGACCCGCTTCGGCAACTACTCCCTCATCTGGACCAACGACCGCTTCGAGGCTACTCGGCCGGACTGGCGGTTGTTGCTGGGATCGGAAGCGATCGAGGATGTGCTGCGCTTCTGAGCAGCACGACCCCCACCCACACCGCCGTGCCGACCGCTACATGCGCCGCCTGCAGTCCCCGCGGGAGTCCCAGCAGTACCGTCGCCGCCCCGATGCCGATCTGTACGACGATGAGGGTGAGCACGACGATCGCGGTTCGATCGCGGGTGCGGATCGCCACCACCACCGCGACCACTGCCAGCGTGTAGGCCAGCAGTCGATGGGTCCAGTGGATGAGGGCCCATGGCCCCGCGGTGACCCACACTTGGCCATTGCAGAGGGGGAACCCGCCGCATGCCGCGGCGGCGCCGAGATTCGCGGTGAGCGCGCCGAACAGGACCGTGACGAAAGCGAGCACCAGGACGGCGGTGCGTAGGTGCGCAGCATGCTGCGCCTCTATCCGTCCCGTCGCCGCAACCAGCAATGTCGCAAGCAGCAACATCGCCGTGCCGAGATGCAGTACCACGCTCCACGCCGGCAGCTCGAGCTTCACTGTGATCGCGCCGAGGAGCACCTGCACGATGAGCAGACCTAGGGCGACGTAGCTGAGCGTTCCGGGAGCGTCCTGCTCCGTCCTCCCTGCTCCCCGACGCAGCCACCAGCTGATCGCAGCGAGGGCCACAACCAGAACGGAGACCAGTGCCGCCACCAGGCGATGGCTCCACTCGATCACGGTGCCGATGTCGTCGAGCGGTGGAAAGAGGTGGCCGTTGCACAACGGCCAGTGATCGCCGCAGCCCATTCCCGATCCCGTGATGCGGACGACGGCGCCGAGGACGATGAGGAGATAGGTGCAGGCCGCTGCGGACCAGGCGAGCGTCGTAAAGCGTCGCGTCATAGGCGGCGAAATGTATATTCTCGAACCTCATGTCTGCACCTCTGATGCCCGCCGACCGCTGGGGCGAGCGGCTCGTCCGGCGGCTCGGCCTGTGGAGCGCGGTGGCGGTCCTCGTCGGCTCGACGATCGGCAGCGGCATCTTTCGGACGCCGGCCGGCGTTGCGCGGCTGGTCGATGACGTGCCGCTGTTTCTCCTGGCGTGGGTGGTCGGCGCCGCCGTCGTGCTGTGCGGCGCGCTGACGTACTCGGAGCTGGCGGCCGCGTTCCCCCGCTCGGGGGGCGTCTATGTCTTCGTGCGCGAAGCGTTCGGCCCGCTCCCCGCATTTCTGTTCACGTGGGCGGAGCTCCTCCTCATTCGGCCGGGCGCGTATGGCGCGATCGGGATCACCGCATCGGCCTACACGCTGCGGACGCTGGGACATGATCCCGCGGCGCTCGCGGCGACCGTTGGACCGCTATCCATCAGCGCCGAGCAGCTCCTCGGCGCCGGCTACATCGTTGTCGTCGGTATCGTCAATTACTTCGGCATCCACCGCGGCGCCGTGCTGCAGAACCTCAGCACCGTGCTGAAGGTCGGAGCGCTCGCCGCGCTGATTCTCGCGGGGCTCACCTTTGGAAGCCAGGCTGCCGCGGCGGTTCCCGACATGCTGGCGCAGCGCTCGCCGGTCGGGCTGTCGCCGTTCCTGCTCGCCATGGTGGCGATTCTCTGGGCGTACGACGGCTGGGCGGACCTGGCCTTCGTGGGTGGCGAGGTCATACGGCCGCAGAAGACCCTGCCGCGCGCCCTCCTGATCGGCACAGCGACCGTCGTGGTGCTGTATCTGGGCGCCAATCTCGTCTACCTGCATCTCATTCCGATTCAGGACATGAAGCGAGCCGATCTCGTGGCAGCCGACGTCGCGCGGCTGCTCGTGGGGCCTGCGGGCGTGGTGGCCATCTCGGCGGTCATCGCGGTCAGCACGTTCGGCACGCTGAACGGCTCTATGATGACGGCGCCGCGGATCTTCTTCGCCGCGGCGGAGGACCGGCTGCTGCCGCGGATTCTCACGCGGGTCGATCCCCGCACGTCGTCCCCCACCGCCGCGGTCATCCTCATGATCGTGATGGGTGTGATCTTTATTCTCGTCCGGACGTTCTACGATCTCGCCGAGCAGTTCATCATCGGCATCTGGCCGTTCTACGCGCTGGCGGTGGCAGGCGTCTTCGTGCTGCGCCGCACGCGACCCCGCTTGGAGCGGCCCTACATGACGTGGGGGTACCCCGTCGTGCCGCTGGTTTTTCTGGTCGCGGCGCTGTTCCTGCTCGGCAACTATCTCGTGTCCGAGACCGGCAAGTTCCTGCTGGATTTCGGCCTCATCTTGAGCGGCATCCCCGTCTATGCGCTCATGCGCTGGTGGCAGCGTCGGGCTCCTCCCACGCCTCCCCGTCCCTGAAGTAAGAAGGGCGCGGTCTCCCGCGCCCTTCTGCTGTTTTGCCGCCCTTCAGCCGTCAGAATGAATACCGCATCGTCAGCTGAATCTGGTAGTTGCTCGATCCCAGCGAGCGGCTCTTGAACGCCTCCGGGTTGAGCGAAGTGGCGTTGTATAACTGCGTATCGAACGTAAACACCGACTGAGACGTAGCAAGCGAGCCAGGGGTGCGTGCGGTCTGGGTCAGCGCCGACTGGTTGTTGTTGAACGCGCTCAACGTGGGGAGCTTGATCTGGCCCCACTTTCGGTTCACCAGGTTCAGTAGGTTGAAGATGTCGAGCTGCAGCGAGACGCGCTGCCCGCGGATCGACGGGATCCCCTGGCGAATCGAAAGGTCCATGCGGTGCTGGAACGGCGAGCGGCAGCTGTTGCGCTCCATGATTCGGCCGCGCTGGCGATCGAGACACGGCTGCTGCGCGATGAAGTTTTCGAACGCCTGAGCCGCGTTGGTATTCTGGGTGAACACACCGCCGGTCACGGAGCCGATCAGGATCTCGTTCGGATCCCGCGCGTTGCGTGGGATATAGATCAGGTCGTTGTTGTTCAACAGGTCGCCGTTCAGGTCGCCATTCGTGACGTAGTCGAACGGAACGCCCGAGGAGCCTTCGTAATAGAGCGTCACGTCCGTCAGCGACGGCAGCGTGTACGTCCCGTACGCCACGATTCGGTGCGGCCGGGAGAAGTTCGAGGTCGTCACGGAGAGGTCGTCGTGCGACGTCGACAGCTGGCGCCCGAATCGGAAGTTCGAGATCGCGCGATCCGACGTGAGGCTCTGCACATCCACCGACTTGAGGTATGTGTACGCCACCGTCGCCTCGAACCGGTCCGAGAAGCGCCGATGCAGCTGGCCCGAGATCGAGTAGTTGTAGTCCTTGGACT
>JBOHSJ010000122.1:0-7426 GCA_050733035.1 Gemmatimonadales bacterium
GCGCATGCCGGCGAAACGACTTCGGCCGGCGTTGTAGGCCTCACGCTCGCACCGGCGGAGGTCACCGTCGCCGTGGGCGGCGCGGTGCAGCTCACCGCGCGACCCAAGCGCGCCAGCGGGGCCACCCTGTTCGGCCGAGTCATCACATGGGCCTCCACCGACACCGACGTCGCGACGGTCTCGGAGGACGGGCTCGTCACCGCGAACGCACCCGGCCATGCGACGATCACCTGCACGTGCGAAGGCGCCAGCGCGACCGCCGTCGTCACGGTTACGGCGCACAAGAAGTCACGCGCGCTTGCCTACGTACTCGGATTCGTCGGCGTCGCGGTGCTGGGCGCCGGGGCGTGGATCTTCGGGCCCTGGAATACGCCGCCTGCTGCGCCACTCCCACCGCCGCCACCGCAAGCAGTCGCGCCTCCGCCCGCGGCACCTCAGCCGGTCGTGCCGCCGACCGAGCCTCCGCGGCAGTCTCGGCGCCCAGCCGTGAGGGCCGCCGCACCACCGCCCGCGCCCCAGCCGGTGACGAATCCACCGCCCGCACCGCCGCCGGCTCCACCACCCGCTGCGGTCGTGCCGATCGCACCGCCCGCTCCGGCACCCGCTCCTCCGCCGGCGCCGGAGAATCCGCGTCCGCTGATCGAAGCGGCGATCCAGACGTACGCGCGGGCGCTCGAGTCGCGCGACGTGCAGCACGTGCGTCGCGCCTATCCGGGTCTCTCGTCACAGCAGGCCCAGGTCTGGCGTGACTTCTTTGAGATGGTGAACGATCTCAGAGTGGATATCGCCATCCGCCAACTGGAGATCTCGGGCGACGTCGCCGAGGCGCAGGTGGGAGGATTCAACCAGTACACGCAGAACCGGCGGCCCCAGCGGCAACCGATGAGCTTCCACGCCACGCTCGAGCGGACGGGCGGCACCTGGCGCATCAGCTCGATCCAATAATCTGCGAGATCTGTGGCGTTAGAAGTTGTACTCCAGCCCGCCCGTCCACACCACGCTCGGCTGCATCCCCGAATTCCGCAGCGGGAAGAGCGTGTTGGTCGTCAGCAGGATCCCGCGCGGCGTCTGGAACTTGAAGCCCACCGATGCGCTCAAGAAATCATCCCGCTGGTCGGGAATATTCGTGGGACGCACCGTGCGCGGGAACGGTACCTGATAACTGACCGGACCGGGTATGCGCAGCTTGCTGTCGCCCAGCTGCCACTCGGACAGCAGGTCGAACGCCAACGTGGCCCAGGACGCGACCGCGTTGTCGAAGCCGACCGTCGCGACGATCGAGTTCGTCGAATGCTTGGCGTCCCGGAACACGTAGCCGATGTTCAGGTGCGGCGCCAGCGTCCCCACACGCGCCGAGATGATGCCGAGGCCGCGGCCCGAGAACCCGCCGGAGCCAAGCAGATTCTCCTCGTCACCGGTTCCGAAGCGGCCGTCGAACAGGATCGCCGCGCCGAACGAGTTCGATTGTGTCACGTTGATCTTGAGGCGAGCGGCCACGTCGCCGATCCCCGTCGACGAGCCGTCCATCCCGGCCACCGCGGTCATGACCGGCGCACTGTCGCTGCCGCCGAACCGGTGGGGTGAGGGGAACCCGGCCGGTATGATCGTCGCCACGCTCGTTCCCTGCACCGCCGCGTGCACGACCGGGACGGCGACCGACAGGTCCACGCCGTCCACTAGACCGTAGCTCGCGACGAACGTCGTCACGATCAGGTTCACGTTCATCGCGACGCGCACGTCGATCGCGTCATTTTCGAAGAACGGGCTCCCCAGGGTGTCCAGCGGCGGGGTGTCCTCGTGGGTGAACTTGAATTCGATGTCGTCCATGCGAACGCCGCGCAGCCGCTCGAAGTGCTGTGCCGTGACGTTCGCCCCCAGAAAGACGCGTCCCTTGCCCAGCGTCTGCGCACGCTCACCAAAGATCGGCCCGCCCGACGTCGACGTTTTCACCGGCAGCCCGCCGACGAACTGGTACGTCACGCCGCTCGAGGTCGCGCCCACCGGCGTGTTGGACACGCTGGCCGCGAGCGCATTTGCGAGCAGGTCGAGGATGTCGCCGGCTGCCGACTGGCTCGCCGGGATGAAATGGTTGCCGTGGCCGGGGAGTGCGCCTGCGAGACAGAGAGGCTGGCCGCAATTCCCGAACGTGAACAGGTCGGTACGGATCTGTTCGCGTATGGTTTGGCCGGCGAGAGACCGCCCGGCGACAAGCATCAGGGCGACGAGCAGACAGCGGCGCACGTGAGGTCCTGGTGGTAGAGGGCGCGCCAATGATAGCGGGCTCGCTGCGGGACAGCCAGCCGCGCCACTGTGGAATTAGAAAGGGATCTACGCGCGGAGGAGCTCGTAGTACACGAGCGGCTTACCCTTCAGCTGCACGGATCAGGGAATCTCTTTCCAAGTGCGATCAGGGCGAAGTACAGGATCAGGCGAATGCTCATGATGTGGTCACAGGGTGTTCGATAGCTCCAAATCTATTGGCATGGGTCCGGCGCGGGGGTGGCCCAGGTCTTAATGGTGCGCAGCAGCGCATCGTACGAGCGCTCCCATTCAACGGACCCCACGACTGCGCGGCGTGCGATCGTTCGCCCCTCGCCCCGATCCAGGAAAAGAGAGCGGCACTCGGGACAGCGCTCGACCTCCACCCCTCGCAGCGTGATCGTCTGGAGGCGCGTCGGCGCACAACGCGGGCACGGAATACCGGTCTCGCGACTTGGTCCCTCCAGCAAGGCGAGAGTCTTCACGACTACACCTTGCTCGGCAGCGAACGCTCTCAGCGCACGGTCCAGGTCGTCCGCGGATATCCAGGCACCGCCGCACTGCGTGCAAACGGCCGCGATCACCTCCGCGTTGGAACCGACTTCGAGCTCCGTGCCACATCGAGGACACTTCATCGCTCCGCGGCCTTCGATACCTGCCCCGGTGGCCCGAGCGCAAAGATCAGCTCAGTCGACGAAAAGTCATTGAGAAAGGCCTGCTTCGTTCCTCGAATGCTGACGTACCAGTTGCCGGACCGTTGCCAGATAACAGGCAACCCGAGAGCGCTCACACTCGAATCGATCGGCAACTCGACCATTTCGCGAACGGCCTGAGTACCTGTTTCGGTCCTCTCGAGCCATTGCAGGTACACGTGCGGACGGAGCTGCGGCCGCCGCCGGTTGCGAACGACTGTGGGATCCTGCGTGACAAGGACGCGGTAGCGGCCGGTGGCGGGCCCATCATTCCACTGCCCCGCCGTCGTGACTGGCTGCTCCACGTAGCCTGTGCAGGTCACGCGCGCGCGACCGGCCCATGACCACTCCACACAATCGATGGAATCCGGCGGCGCGCTGTCGCCCAGCGACCCGAGGCCGCGATACGCCGACACCAGTGTGTCGGTTACGCCGACACACACGTGATATGCCGGCGCGACGCGGTCGAACAGCGGGACGGCCCAGGTAACCCGGTAGCGCTTTTGAACTGCTGGCAACCGAAACGCACCCGCTGAATCGGTCACCGTACGCGCGGCCGTTTGCGTGCAAGGGGAATCACCCCAACTCGTCGATATGGCAACGGTCGTGTTGCGGAACGGCGTTCCGTCCGCCCGATACACGCGCCCGACTAATGGCGCCGACAGTGCCTCCGTTCGAGCGATCGGTAAGGGACACGCCGTGATTGCTGGAATGAGCAACCAGATGCTACGCCACATTCTCGGCAGCCCGGGCACCGCGCTGCCCCCAGCGCCATTCGAGCCCCGGAGCCAGCCCGCAGCTCGCATACTCGAGATGAACGACGCGCCGATGATGCGGCTCTACCGCGGGCGAGGAAGCATGCAGCAGCAGTGGCCTCATCAGTAGGACTCCACCCCGAGGCACTAGGCACAGCTGCTCGACAACTCTGCTCCGCCAAAGGAGGATGTCCGCATCGCGCAGCGCTCCGGCGCGATGCGATCCCGGCAGAACCCGCAGCGGCCCGTTGCCGGTCCCACTTTCATCGAGATGCAGCCGCACCGCAAGCATGCGCTCCAGGACGGCAACCGGCGGCTGCACATGGACGACTCCGGCTTTCTCGCTCCACGGGCCGTACGCCGGCGCATCGCGGCGCTGCCCGACCGCAATGGTCAGGTCCTGATGCCAGCTCACCTTCCAGTTGGCAGCCGGCGTTTTGTCGAACAGGATGCCCCGAACCGGGAAAGCATCGCGGCCCACAATGGCATCGACGAGGGAGCGAATCGGGTCGCTTGCCGCGAGCTCGGCAATTCCGCCGATATCGAGAAGATTCCGAAGGCCGCCACTGTCGCCGGACGACTGAGGGAGAAGCCGTTCGAGACGCGCAAGATCATCCTGCTCGAGAACGGCAGGGACGATCGCGAAGCCGGACGCGTCGACTTGCTTTGCAAAGTCAGCCAGCGAATTCATGGCGAACTCTCAAGACCCAGAGTGAGGGCTGAGCGGCGAGCGATCACCAACCAACCACATGTGCCCGAAGGGATCGAGAAACCCACCCTGCCGGTGCGGTCCCCACGGCATTTCATGATTCCGGATCTTGTCCACGCTGCCGTTGGCGCCGGCCTCCACTGCGCGCGCGATGAAAGCGTCGGGGTCATCGCAGAACACCTCGATCCGCGCCGACGGCATTCCGAGTTTCGCCGGCGTCTCCCAGCGATTGTTCGCTGGCTCGCCGACGAAAAAGGGCGCGCCCGCGATCTCCAGGCCGACGACCGAGCCGAGATTCCACAGCTCGACGGCGCCGAGCGCCCGTTGGTACCAGGCGACTGCGAGTGGCGCGTCGGGCACCGCAACCATTACCGAGATGACGGGAGGGCGTTTCGCCATGTTCAGGGTTGGGGTTGAGAGAGGTTGCCGCAGGGGGCAACGTCAAGGATGGTTCAGTCCCAGTTAAGCGCGTTCACGTCCTTGACCCAGTCCGGTGACGACCGCTCCACCGATACCGCAGCGCCACCAGCTGATGTCCGACAGCCGGCGCCCACGATATCGCAGCCCGATGAAGCGGCGATGCCGGTGATAATGTTACCAACGGTCATGAGTCACTCAACGGTCAGATCTATGGGTTGCGCTCCGAGACACCGGCGAGCGGACGCCCCAGCGCGGCACGAGCGACGTTTCTAAAGAGAGAGTCAGGACTCCATGAACCGGAGTTCGTGAGCACGGTTACGGACAACGAATCATCGGGAAAGTACGCGTTCGCACTGGTAAACCCGAGGATCCCGCCGCCGTGTTGGATCATCCGACGGCCGCCGAGTGTGTCGACGATCAGACCGAAGCCATAGCCACGAGCCTGGGCGGCCCCAGTCGGTGTCGTCATAGTTCGATAAGACGATGGCGTCACGACCCGTCCTGTGGACAGGAGGAAATTCCACCGCGCCAGATCATCAACTGTCGAACACATCGCCCCCGCCGAGTATGGCTGTGTCATGCTCAAGTATGCAGCCCGGTGCCAACCAGTCGAATCGCGGTCGTAACCCGGCGCGCGGCCAGCTAGCACGCGAGTGAGGTCGCAGTAGTAACTGTGTATCAGTCCCAGCGGACGCAGCAGCGTGGTTTCGAGATAGTTTGGAAACGGCTCCCCCGTTACCCGGTCGAGCAGCATGCCAACCAGAACGTAGCCGGTATTGTCGTACCGCCAAGCACTGCCTGGCTTGAACCACATCGAATCTCGCGCTGTGAGTGCCACGAGTGTATCCGTGGACATGTCTTCTCGCCAGCGAGTCACCCACCGCGGACCAATGTCCGTCATGCTTGGAATGCCGGAAGTGTGATTCAGGAGTTGACGTACCGTTACCCGACGCCACCCCGTTGGCAGCCCGTCGATGTAGGCACTAAGCGAGTCATCAAGGTGGATTCGGCCGGCTTCCACCAAGCGCATTACGGCCGCCGCGGCGAACTGCTTGGTAATCGAACCGATTTGGTAGAGCGTCGCTGGTGATGCTGGAACCTGTTGCTCGAGGTCTGCAAGACCGTAACCAGCGCGTACGACTGTATCCCTGCCTCGGAGTATCTCGATTGACACGCCGGGAGCGCGTTGGGCCGTGATGTAGGCATGCGCTAAAGAGTCAACAACTCGTCGCACGTCTTGAACGGGCTGTCGCGCCTGCGCCAGAGCCGAAGTGCCGATCGCTGCTATGACCGAGGCCACCGCGAAGGAGCGAGCGCAAAAGATCATATGATCTCCATCATACTGTTGTAGTACTCGGGCAAATAGCGGCTTCGAGCTCCCGACGAAAGTCCCTCAGGCCATCCGCCGTCAGCTCAATGAAGAGGCGCGCCTTGTCGCGGCGGTTGGCGTCGTGACACAGGATGATGTCGCAATCGGTGCGACTGACCTGGCAGACCGTACCGTTGCCATCGCCCGCATGCCAATCTTTCTTGAACCCGAGCCCGTCCACGTAGAACTGCAACGCGCGGTTAAGGTCGCTCACAAAGAGCACCGGCCGCGAATACCAGCGGTGGACTGGGGTGCTCCGCTCGACCGGATCTATCATGACGTCCCTGCGCCGCCTAAACGGGATGCGCCCAAGCTGCGGCGCTCTCAGGCACCCTTGTTCTTGTCATCCCACACCTTCGGCTCCCAGAGCTCGACCTTGTTGCCGTCCGGATCCATGATCCACGCAAACTTGCCGTTCTCGGCCGACTCGGGTCCTTGGAGAACCGCCACCCCCCCGGCCTGTAGCTGCTCCAGGAGCTCGCCCAGGTTGTCAACCCGGTAGTTGATCATGAAGGACGATTGGCTTGGGCTGAACCATTGGCTGTCGCTCGACGCGACATGCCACACCGTCAGGCCTTGATCTTCGGCCTTGTCGTCCGGCCATCTGAGAACTGCTCCGCCAAAGTCTTCCAGCGGCAGGCCCAAGTGCTTCCGATACCACGCTGCCAATGCCGCGCCGTCGCCTTTGCTCTTGAAAAACACGCCGCCGACGCCGGTAATCCTCGCCATCGTTGCCCTCCTTGTATCGCGCCACCTAAGTGTTAGGTGGCGCGGTCCACACACGTCAAGGTGCCCCACTTTTCGGTTTCCGCAGACGGCGAGAATCTGCAGTGCGTGCCGTCCTCTCAAGCGGCGTGAACGTCTCATCGAGACAAAGCTCACCGCCGGGCGAGAAAGGTGTCGGGTAGGACTACGCCTGAGGGTTCACAAACGTGAGTCTATCAGCACGGAGTTCAGGTTTGCATCCGGACTCGTGGACGAAGGGCGCCGCCAGCTTCAAGCGCGTGTTAGGCGGCCGCGTTAGCGCGCCATGACCCTGAACGCAAGAAGGAACAGGACGACGAGCAGACCGACCGCCGTGAGAATCCCCAGTAACTGACGTCGAGCGGCTGTCCGATAGAGGCGCATCGCCTCGTCATTAGCGCGCAGCACGTGCTCTTGATTCGCGACCGAGCGCTGCAGAAGGTCACGGATTTCTTGAAGGAGTACCACTTCACGGTCG
>JBOHSJ010000123.1:0-14738 GCA_050733035.1 Gemmatimonadales bacterium
ACGAACGCCCCGCTCAATGAATAGCTGTGCGACTCCAGCAGCCGGTACTTGGCCTCGAGCTCGATGTCGCCCGCGAAATAACGCAGGTGCCGCGGCGTGCTGCCGCTGATCGTATCAAACGCGTAGGTCGTGTCTCGTAGCAACGTGTCGAGCGACGCCTTGCCGGCGGAGTCGGCGGGATTCCCAGCGCTGTCCTGCGGGAAGCTCTCGCGCGTATTCACCCGCACGAGCGGCACGCGGACGCCGACGGCAATGCGATTGGTGATGCCGAAGTCGAGGCCCAGCGGCGTGACGCGGCGCCCGGCGCGCACGAACACGGTCGTGGGGAGTGTCGCTCCGACTCGCCGCTGGCGGCTGCTGTCGGTGAATTCCCGCTCCCAGGTCGTAATGACGGGTTCAAACGTGACGCGGAGGGTTCCAGCGCGCGGCGTGTCCGTCCGCGGCACGGCCTGGGTGGCAGCGCTGCTCACGACCAGCGTGAGGGCAAGAAAGGGCGGCAACACGGTTCTAATGATACCCATGTGTTGCCGCCCCTTCGCCGCCGGTTTTCTCGCCGCCGCTGCTCTCGCCGCCGCTTTACGGGATCGGTGGGATCGCCGTCGAGTACGCGCTGTTGATCGCGAGCCGCAGCTTGGTCGCGAACAGCCGGTGCGATGCCGCGCTCGGATGCACCGCGTCGCACGAGAATGCCGTCCCGAACGGATTCGCGGTGCAGGGCTGCCCCAGCAGCGGGAATGCACGGACCGCCGTCGCGACCGTGCGCAGCGAGTCCAGCGTGGGGTTAGGATCGAGATACGCCCAGCCGCGCGCCGTCGCCTGGCCGGAGACGTAAGTGTTGTACGCGCCCACAGCCGCTACCAGCTTCCGCAGCTCGGACGGCACTACGACGGCCGCGACGGTATCGGCGCAGTCGAGGTTGCGGGGTGCGCCGGCAGCGGCGGCACCGATCAGCGCTGCGCCGTAAGGGAATGGCACGAGCACCGAGTCGCCGCGCGCGCCCGGAATACCGCTCGAGATCGGCGCGCAGTTGGTGCTCACCGTGAATGCCGGCGGGAATGTGACCCCCGGCACCAAGCCCGCCTTGATCGCGAAGTATGTCGCCCCGGCGCTGAAGAAGGGAATCGCCGTGACGTTGGCGACGCCCACCAGGATCGCGCCCTCCGGATTCACCGCTTCGATGTCGTCGAGCAGCGTGCCGTAGCGCGTCTGGAAATCGGTCGTCGTCGTGATGAGGGTGCTGTCGCCGGCGTTCGTCGAACTGGTGGCGGCGCCCAGCACGTCGTTGTTGCCGATCCACAGCGACACGAACGTCGGCTGCGCCTTCTCCATCATCTGCACCTGCGTGAGACCGCCGAGGATGAATTGCGTCAGCGTGTTGGGATTGGTCCCGGCCCCGGCGTTCGAATACACGTCCAGCACCTCGGCACCAGGGACCGCCGTGTTGCTGATGTACGGCGGCGGGATCGCGGGAATCTTGCGCAACCCACACGTGGTTGCCGTACCGCCTCCAACCCGTGTCGGCGGCACCGTAAAGACGTTGGTGAAAGGCGGTGGGCAGCCCGCCGCCCCCGGCACCCGATTCAGCAGCGGTGGGAAAAACGGCGAGTGCATCGCTTGCGCGAGCAGCACGGGGTACGCCTGCAGCTGCGTGCTGTCGTTGATCCCCCCCGACTGGAAGCCGGCGGTAATCGAGTTGCCCATCGCCACGTACCGCTCGAACAGCGGATCGATGGGAACGTTGCCGAACGGCCGGTTCACCTCGTCGTTCTGGCAGGCAGCAGCCGCCAGCAGGAGACCGAGGGCAGCGGCTGAGAAACGATTGGTCCGAATCATGAGTCGCGTTCCCTCAGAAGGTGTAAGCCGCCCCGATCCCGAACAGATGGGCCGAGAACTGGTAGAGGCCGGTGTTGCCCAGGGCCGTATTTATGGTACCGCGGCGGTCATTCTGTTTGATGTACTGATAGCCCAGGTCCACATGCAGCTTCGGCGACATCTCGACGCCGGCGCCGATCGTGAACTCGTTGCGCGGGCCCTCGGGGAGCAGTGGCGTCACGAACTGCGCCGGTGACGCGCCGCCGTGATACAGGTAGCCGCCGCGCAGCTGGATCTTGGGTGAGTAGCGGTACTCGGTGCCGAAGCGGAATCCGTGCGTGTCCTTGTTGCTCGGATGCAGGGCGAGATCCGGCGTCGCCGCGTGCTCGAAGTCGATGTTGACCTCGTTGAACCAGCCCCACACGACGTACTGCCAGTCCGCCATGAAATTCCAGCTGTCGCTCAGCTTGTAGGCGAAGCCCAACGTCCCCTGGGGCGGCATGTAGAGCGACGTGTGCACGAGGCCGTTCTCCAGGGCGCCGCCGGGCCCGAATTGCGGACCGAGCACCGCGTCTACCGGGGTCCCCGCCGGCAACGGCCCGATGGCGACCGGCAGCACGAGACCCGTCGCGACGGGCTCGAACGTCGCGTCGCCGTCGTACTTGATCTGCTTGCGCGTCAGCCAGTGCCCGCCGATGCTCAACCGGTCCGTGACCTTGATGATGGCGCCGAAGTTGACGGCGAAGCCGCTGCCGCTCGCGTCGAGCGTGGCGTCGGCGAAGTCGGTGCCCGTGGGGACGCCCACCATGCCGAATGTGGTCCCGGAGGGTAGGCCTGCCGGAATCGCCAGCGCGTCCGGAATCGCACGGGTCGAAAGGTCGGCCCGCTGGCGCAGCTTCAGATGGCTGGTGATGTAGGCGACGCCGATCCCGATCTTGAGGCTGGGGCTGACCTGATAGCCGATCGTGGGCTGGATATAGATGGATCGGACGTTGGTGTTGTACCCGAGGAACCGCCCGTCGAACCCGGCCGTCGGCCACTTGGTCTCGAGCCCGTACGGTGCGTAGGCGCCGATGCCGACCGTGAGGTTTTCGTTGAGTTGGTGGGTGAAAAAGGCGTTGGGGACGGGGATGACGGGGTTGTCGAGGTCGGTGCGATGATTCAGGAAGTCGTCGGTAAAGCCGCCTTGCGCGGCAATCGCCGTGACGCCGACACTGAAGCGATTGCCCGGGAGACCTGCGAGCCCGGCGGGGCTAAAGAAGATCGCGGAGCCATCGGCGCACGGCATCGCCGCCGCCACACCGGCGCGGCCCATCGCGCAGGTGTTGTGCTCGTAGACGCCGAATCCCTGGGCGGCGACGAGCGAAGGAGCTCCGGCGAGCAGCAACAACGCAAACCGCCGCATACTGTGGTCTCCGAAGGCGAATTAGAGTAAGTGGTGAATCCGGCCGCGATACGGTAGCATTGCGTGGAATCATTGTCAAACCCATGCCACGACCAGCGATAGACCTGTTTCGCAAAACCTTTGGGACAACACCTAGGTCCGCCGCATCCGCGCCGGGCCGCGTCAACCTCATTGGCGAACATACCGACTACAACGGTGGCCCCGTGCTGCCGATTGCGATCGCACAGCGCACCATGGCGGTGGTCGGCCCCGCTGCAGACGGTGACGCCGGCGTTCTCGAGGCGGTTTCGACGCGCGACGGGAAAGTCGTGCGCGTCAAATGGCAAGAGGAGCTTCCGAACGGATGGACCGCGTACGTCGCGGGCGTGATGCGCGAGCTGTGGACGCTCGACGTCGTGCCGCCGAACGGCTCGGCGCGTGTCGCGGTCTCGTCCGACCTGCCGATCGGAGCAGGCCTATCGTCTTCGGCGGCGCTCTCAGTCGCTGTCGCCAAGGCCCTAGCCCCCAACCTCAAGCCCCGTCAAATCGCGGGCGTGGCATTCCGCGCCGAGCATGATCATGTGGGCGTGCGCTGCGGCGTCATGGATCAGACGATCGCCGCCCTCGCCAAGCGCGATCATGCGCTGCTGTTCGAGTGTGCCTCGCTCGAAGCGCGGCAGATCCCGTTCAAGGCGCGGCTGGTGCTCGTGGACACCGGCGTGCGCCACGACTTGTCGGCGAGCGCGTTCAATACTCGGCGCGCGGAGTGTGAGGCGGCGGTGAAGCGGCTGAAAATCGATCTGCCCGAGCTCGCCTGGCTGGCGAGCTGGCCCGCGGAGTGGCTGGCCCGGCTCAAGCGCGCGCTGAAGGAACCGTTCCGCTCGCGCGCCGTTCACGTCGTGAGCGAGACGGCACGGACGCGCTTCGCGGCGCAGCTGCTCGAGCAGGGGAAGCTCAAGCAATTCGGGGCGCTGCTGTTCGAGTCGCACGAATCGTGTCGCCGTCTGTACGACTGCAGCTCTCCGGAGCTCGATACCGTCGTCGCGGCGGCGAAGCGCGCCGGGGCCCTCGGCGCCCGACTGACCGGAGCGGGGTGGGGCGGAGCAGCGATCGTGCTGGTCAGGGAGCGGGGAGCAGGGAGCCGGGAGCAGGTGGCGGATGCGATCCAAAAAGCGTTTCGCAAAGCGTATGGTCGTGAGCCGCCGATGACGGACGTGAAAGCATCCTCGGGTGCGCACACAGAGCGGGTATGAGCGGTGGTTTCGCGTGTGACATGACGGCGATCCCCGCGGCGGAGCGGAGCGCCCATCACGCCGTCACCCGTCGTGTGATCGCAGCCGCCATTACTCGCGAGTCGGCCGATGGGTTCGTCTTTGAGCTGCCGGCCGACGAGTACGATGCGGTGGCTCGCTTCGTCGCCAAGGAGCGGCTCTGCTGTCCGTTCCTCACGTTCGTCGTGACGGCGCGAGCCGAGCAGCCTCAAGTCGAGCTTCGAATCAGCGGGCCAGTTGGGGCCAAGGATCTCATTCGTGCGGAGCTATGCCTGCCACTTTAGTACATCGTTGGACATTCTACATTATTGATCATTGGACATTGATCATTAGTCGTTCTTGGCGGGCCCGGGTGGCGAAATTGGTAAACGCAAGGGACTTAAAATCCCTTGGGGGCAACCCCTTGCAGGTTCGAGTCCTGCCCCGGGCATTGACGTATCAAGAATCGTTGATACATTACCCGCCATGACGACCGCTGCTCTTCCCGCCGCCCCCACAGTTGCGCGCTGGTTCCACGCGCTTTCGGACGAAACCCGCCTCCAGATTGTGGAAATGCTTTCCCACGGCGAGCGCTGCGTATGTGAGCTCCAGGATGTGCTCGACGCCGCGCAGTCTCGGCTTTCCTTTCATCTCAAGGTGCTCAAGGACGCCGGTCTGGTCAGCGATCGGAAAGAGGGGCGGTGGATGTATTACGCGGTGAACCGGGACGCCCTCGACAAGATCGCGGCGTTCGCGCAGGCTGTGAAACCAGGCAAGCATGCGGGCAGCTGCGCCCGCGCATGCTGCGACTAAAACGTTCAGGGGGTGAGGACATGAGCAAGCCGGGCATTACAGAGACCGTGAAGGAGAAGTACGGCGAGGCCGCGACGAAGGCACTGGGCGGGGAACGCGCGAGCTGCGGGCCGAGCGGCGCCTGCGGGTGCGATCCCGTCTCGTCCAATCTCTACGACTCGGCGGAGACGGCGGGATTGCCCGAAGGTGCGGTCCTCGCGTCGCTCGGATGCGGCAATCCCACGGCGCTCGCGGAGCTGCGGGAGGGGGAGACCGTGCTGGATCTGGGTTCCGGCGGCGGGATCGATGTGTTGCTGTCCGCCAAGCGGGTGGGCCCGAGCGGAAAAGCCTACGGCCTCGACATGACCGACGAGATGCTCGCGCTCGCGCGTGAAAACCAGCGCAAGGCAGGCGTCTCCAACGTCGAGTTTCTCAAGGGAGAGATCGAGAACATTCCGCTTCCGGACCGCTCGGTGGACGTGATCATCTCGAATTGCGTGATCAATCTCTCCGCCGACAAGCGCCGCGTGATCTCCGAGGCGTTCCGCGTGCTCAAGCCGGGTGGGCGGTTCGCCGTGTCCGACGTGGTATGCCGCGGGGAGGTGCCGGCCGCCGTTCGCAGGAGCATGGAGCTGTGGGTCGGCTGCGTGGCGGGCGCGCTCGAAGAGACCGAGTACCAGCGGCTGCTTTCGGAGGCAGGATTTGTGGACGTCGGCGTCGAGCCGACGCGCATCTATCAGTTCGAGGACGCGCGCGCAGTGCTATCCGGCGTCGGGCTCGACGCTGAGGTGCTCGCGCGCGAGGTCAGTGGCCGCATTATGGGTGCGTTCATCCGCGCGCGGAAACCGTGAACACGCAGCGCCCCTTTCGTCTGCTTTTCCTCTGTACGGGCAACTCGGCCCGCAGTCAGATGGCCGAGGCGCTCCTGAACGCGAGAGGGAAGGGCCGGTTCGAGGCGGCGAGCGCAGGCTCGAGTCCTGCTTCGCGCGTGAACCCACTTGCGATCGAAACGCTGCGCGAGTTCGGGATCGCCTGGTCGGGGCACGCGCCGCGCAGCGTGGCGGGGCTGCAACACGAGCACTGGGACTTTGTGGTCACGGTGTGCGACCGGGCCAAGGAGTCCTGCCCGATTTTCTCCGGGCAGCCGGTGCTTGCGCATTGGGGGATGCCCGATCCCGCCGACGTGCAGGGGGACGACGAGGCAAAACGTGCGGCCTTCCGCGAGGCGTTTCTGCTCCTGTCGCGCCGGATCGACCTTTTGCTAGCGCTTCCCTTCGCCAAGCTTGAAGGGGCGGCGCTGGACGCTCGGGTTTCCGCGCTGTGATGTAGGGAAAGCCCTTGCAGTACGGGGCGAAAATACACACCTTGGCCCCCGGACTATTACTGATACCGGACGGCTGGGGTGCGCCCCCCGTGCCAAGGCCGGCGAGGGATCGGTCATGCGCCTTGGGCATATCCTCCCCGCACTCGGCTGTGGTGCGTTCGCGATCGGCTGTGGGCTGGCGGAGGTCTTCCGCTCGCCCGGGCCCCGCGATGTCGTGCTCACCTACACCGGACCCACCATGGTGAGCGTGGACGACCGGATTCCCGTCACCGTTACCGTCACCATTGACGGGGCGTCGTTTGCCGATCCCCGCCTGTCAGTCACCTCGTCGGACACGTCGATCATCGTGCTGTCTCCACAATCCGACACGCTCATCGTGCGCGGCATCGGCTTTGATACGCTGACAATACGGTTCGTGGCCTCCATCTTCACCGATTCCGTTCCCACGATCTTGCAGCAGATCCGGGTGAACCCGTGAAATGCTTCCAGTGCGGCACCGCGCTGCCCGAAAGCACACGGTTCTGTGGCCACTGCGGAGTGAAGGTCTCCGATCCGGATGCCGCGACGGTCGTGGTCGAAGTGGAGGAGTCGGAGGCGCTGCTGGCGCGCATCCGCCGCATCTTTGCCGGCGAGTACCAGGTCGAGCGCGAGTTGGCGCGCGGCGGCATGGCAATCGTCTATCGGGCGACGGAAACGGCGCTGCAGCGCCCGATCGCCTTGAAGATCTTGCGGCCGGAAATCGGCCTGAGCGCCGCCGCCGCCGAACGCTTCAAGCGCGAAGCCCAGACGGTCGCGTCCCTGGATCATCCAAACATCATCCCCGTGTACCGAGTGGGGCAGCTCGGCGGCCTGTTTCACATCGCGATGAAATTCGTGGAAGGACGTTCCCTGGACGTGATTCTCGAGGCCCAAGGCGCGCTGCCCGTGCCCGTCACGCTCGCGGTACTGCGAGGGGCGGCGCGCGGCTTGGCATTCGCGAACGAACGCGGCATCGTGCATCGCGATGTGAAGGCGGCGAACATTCTGATCGATGCCGATGGCCGCGTCATGGTCTCCGACTTCGGCGTCGCCCTGCGCGCGAGCGATGTGACGCTGACGGTTGCCGGTACGCTGATCGGGACGCCGGCCTACATGAGTCCGGAGCAGTGCTCGGGCCGGCGCGCCGGTCCGCAAAGCGACCAGTATTCGCTCGCGGTGGCGGCGTTCCAAATGCTCGCCGGATCGACGCCGTTCCACTCGGATACGCTGGCGGGGATCATCCAGCACCACTTCTTCACGCCGCCGCCCGATCTCCGGATCGCGCGCCAGGACGTCCCCGCAACCCTCCTGGACCTGATCGCCCGCGCCTTGTCGAAAGACCCGGCCGATCGGTTTCCTTCGACGGCTGACATGCTTGCCGCGATCGAGGCGATTCGGTTCACCGAGGCGGATCGCGTCACGAGCCAACGCCTACTGCGGGAGTTGGCGCGTGGAGAGGCGACGCCGCGCATCAGCACCGGTGCGCTGCCCGCGTTGCCCGACATGCCGACGCTCGCCGTGCCTCCCGCACGGCGGCGCGCACGTCCGTGGCGGCGCACGATCGGCGCGGCGGCTGCCATCTCGCTCCTGGCCCTGGCGGGATGGCTCGTCCATCGGACGGCAAGCGCGCGCGACGGCGTCGCGCTTGCATCGGCCGCGCCGCCGGATACGGCGTCCGCCCGTTCCCCCGCTCCCGCCGGTCCCCCAACACCGAGTCTCACGCCCGCACGTTCGGTGGCGGTCGCCACGGGAAAACTTCGTGTGCTGACCAACCCGCCCAGCGCCGAGATCCTGGTGGATGGGCGCCAAGTCGGCGTCGGGAGCGTGGTGGATCTGCGGGTGTCGGCGGGCGCCCGGCACCTGCGCGTGCAGGCGGCCGGGTACCAGCCGTGGGATACCACCATCGTCGTGCAGCCGGGTGTGACGCACACGTTGGGTCGCGTAACGCTGCGCGTGCCGGGCGAATGAGGCGGGCGTTGCTGGTGCTGCTGTGCCTGTGCGGGCTGGCGTCGCGTCCCGTGACCGCCCAGGACAGCACGGCGTCGGTCCTCAGGCAGGCGCGCGACCTGTACGAACGGCTCGAGCTGGAGCGTGCGGTGCCGCTCCTGCGCCAGGTTGCTTCCCCTGGGTGGGCCGCTGAGGTGACGGCGGCGCAGCGGGTGGAAGCGAACCTGTACCTTGGTGCAGCGCTCATGCTGTTGGGCCAGCGCGACTCGGCCGTCGCTTCCTTCCGGGCCGCGGTGGACCGCGATCCCTTCGCGGATCTCGATCCCGCGCGGTTCACGCCGAGCCAAGTCGACGCGTTTCGCGCGGCGCGTCGCACCGTGCTGGCAGTGGGCGTGCGCCCCGTCGCCGCGATCAGACTCGATCCCCGCACCGGACGCATGACGTTCACCGTCGTTGCCACGCATCGGGCGGCGGTGCGCGCGGAAATCCGGCTGGTGCAGCCGGCGATGGCGTTTCCCCTGTTCGTCGGCGACATGCAGGGTTTGCGAGAAATCGATTGGGACGGGGTTTTGCCGAGCGGGCAACTCGCGCCGTCGGGTCGTTACGCCTTCGTTCTGCTCGCGCGCGGCGGGACGCCGAGCCGCAGTGATTCCACGAGTGTCTACTTCGACGTGCAACAGGATTTCCCGCAGTTGGAGGACACCATCGCGGACCTGCAGGAGCGGGACCTGCTTCCCGAGCGCTTGTCGAATGCCGCGGCGACCGGCGACTTGGCGAAAGGACTCGGCGTGGCGGCGGGAGCCTTGTTGCTCGGCAGCGTCGTGAGCAACCGCAGTCTCGGCCGATCGCAGGGCATGGCGACCGCGATGGCGACAGTCGGCGTTGCCGTAGGAGCGACGAGCTTCTTCCGCCGCGGGCGCAGTCGACCCGCCAACGCCGTTGCGAACGAGCGGCGGCGGACCGAGCGGGCCGCCGCCAATCAGGCAATCCGCGCACGCAACGCCGCCCGACTCGCCCAAACGATTCTCGTAATCACGCCGGCCGCCGGCGCCACGCATTGACCCGCGCCCTGTTCCTCCTGCTGGTCGTCGCGTGTCCCGCGGCCGCGCAGTCCGGGTGGTCGGTCGGTGGGCGGATGGGAATCATCGAGCACCGCGTGGCGGCCGGGTTTGGCAACGAGCACTTCAGTGGATGGGTCATCGGTCTCGAGGTCGAACGTCAGTTTGGGACCCGCGTGCACGTTCAACTGCTGGGGCAGGGGGCGGAGCTGCGGCCGGCGGCCGCGGGCGACCTCGATCGGCGGATCGGCGAGATCGCAGCGCGCGCGCGGATCGACGTCAGATCCTGGTGGGGTTTGTACAGCGCCGTGACGCTGCGGGTCGTCGCGAGCGACGCGGCCCGGCAACGGTGGCGAGTTGTCCGGATCGGTGCCGAGCTGCGCCCCGCGTTTAGCGGGGGAAGCATGCGCGCGATTGGGAGATTCGGCGTCATTCCGGTCGCCGCGATCAGTGGCCTCAGCACCGCGTCGTTCGCGTTCGATGGTGCCGTGGGCCTGGAGTACGAGCGACCCGGCTTCACGCTCGGGATGCTCTACGGTCTGGAGCGGTTCGCGTTCCCGTCCGAGAACGGCGTCCGCCGGTCCGAACAAATGAGCACACTCACGTTGCAAGGGGGGATCCGGCTGGCGCGTCGCCGCGTGTAACGTGCGTTCTCCCGTTGTGTTCTCGCTCACGTCCGGAAGACGTCAACTCAAAACCCCATGCAACCTTTCGCGTGCTTGCAGCGTCTTACCCACTGAAGCGTGTAACCAGTCGGATGACTCTAGCAGGAGGATGCAGATGCGCGGCCTGACCCTGTTGATTGCGACGATCCTGACCTTCGGATACGGCTTCGCCGCCCAAGCCGCCATGACCGCCGATCGCGCGGAGACGTTCCGCCGCCTGTCCCGGACGGTCGAGACCTCGAATGCGCTGGAAGACGCCAACCGCGTCTGGTACGGTGGGATGCTGGCTCCGGTCACGGTCGAAGCCACCGCCCAGCCGAAATGCACGCTGACGTGACCCTGGCGACAGAATGCCTCCCCTCGCACTGCCCGCCCAACCCGGCGGGCAGTCGCGTATGGGGGCGAAACTTGTAAGATTGAAGGAGCGTACCGTCTCCTAACCATGGACATCTCTTTGGATCAGCCCACATCGGCCAAACGCTTCTGGCGCACGTGGCGGCGCGAAATCATTCGCGGCGGCGTGCTGTTCGGCCTGGTTCTCGGCGCCGGCCTCTTCATTAGAAACGTCAAGCGCAACATCCAAATCCCATCACCCCTCGGCGCGCTCGGCGCGTTCGGCGACTTCAACTGGGGTGACGGCGAAGGCGGCGATCTCTTCGGCCATGGCCGCGAGACGGGCGATGCGTGGGAGTACCGGGCATACATCACGCCCTCACAACGCGTCTGGATCAAGAACACCAACGGCCCGATCGACGTCGTCGCCGGCCATTCCGATACGCTGTTCGTGCATGCCGAGAAAAGCTGGCGCCACTCCGATCCCCAAAGCGTGCAGCTCATCCCCGTGCTCACCGAGCGCGGCCTGACGATTTGTGCGATGTGGGAAGCGCGCGAGATGCGCTGCCAGGAGGGCGGCGACTATCGGCTCAACGGCGTCAAGAAGAACGACGTTGCGGTGCGGATTACGGTCGAGCTGCCGCGCAACGTGCCGATCGAGGTCGGGACGGTGAACGGCGGTCTGCACATCGACGGCGTCAGCGCCCCGGTGGTGGCCACCACCGTCAACGGCCGCATCGCCGTCAATACGTCCACCGGTCCGGTGAAGGCGACGACCATCAACGGCAGCATTGAAGCGGTGATGCAGTCGCTCACGGGCGGCGACGTTCGTCTCACGACCGTGAACGGCTCGGTGACTGCCGGGCTGCCGCCCAAGATCAATGCCAACATCGACGCAGAAACGGTGAACGGCCGCGTCGAGACCGACTTCCCGGTGAAGATTCAGGGCAAGATCAGCACGCGCCATCTGCGTGGCACGATCGGGACCGGGGGCTCAACGTTGAAGTTCGTTACCGTGAATGGCTCGATCAGCTTGCACGAAGCGGGTCTCATGGCGCATCCACCGGAAGCTCCGCGCGCACCACGCCCGGTTCGTCAACGCGAGTCGCGCGTGCGCGTGGTCGCGCCGGTGGCGGAGACGCCGCCGCCCGAGAAGCCCTAAACCGGCGTCGGGCTGCTCTTCCCCAGGCTGTACGGCCAGCGCGCCGGATACACATCAGCAAGACCGTAAATCATCAGGGCCCCACCGGCCAGCGCGATGTTTTTCCAAAAATGTGCCGCTTGATTGGCCGCCATCATCGGATCGGCGATTCCCCAGAACTTGTGGACCATGACGGCGGTAGGCACGAGGAAAATGAACAGCAGGGCAGCGCCCACTTTCGGCTTCACTCCCAGCAGGATACTCAACCCACCGCCCAGCAGCATCAATCCCGTCACCGCGACGGCGACGGTGGGCGCAGGCACGCCTGACGCGCCGGCGTACTGTGCGTACATGCTGAGCTTCGTGAGATGATTGAAACCCGAGTAGATAAAGAAGAAGGAAAAGACCACCCGCCCGATCAGCAACACAATACCGCCCATGAGTTATCCTCCGAGGTAACGCGCGACTTCCGCGGGAAACGTCCGCACATCGATTGGCTTCGTGATGTAGCCGTCAAATCCGGCCGCACTGGCGCGCGCGCGATCTTCCGGCAACGCGTGCGCCGTCAGCGCGACGACCTTCCAGGAGCGCTCAGGCAGCCCCTTCAGTTCCTCGAGTAGCGCGTAGCCATCCCGGCCGGGAAGCTGGATGTCGAGCAACACCAGCGCCGGAGCGGGCTGCTGCGTTCGCATCACGTCGGCCAACCGGTCACCGTTCGGGAGGCCGATGACCTGGTGGCCTTTGATGGTGAGCAGTGTCGTCAGCAGCTTCAGGTTGTCCGGTTGATCCTCGACGATGACGATGGTGGCCACGGTCATCGTGCCTGGGGCAGGGTGAACCAGAACGTGCTCCCTTTGCCCATCTCGCTCTCCACTCCGATCTCGCCACCCTGCATCTCCACCAGGCGTCGCGACAGCGCCAATCCCAGTCCCGTGCCTTCATACTTCCTGCTGGCGGAGGCGTCTAGTTGGGAAAACTCCTGGAACAGCTTCGGCTGATCCTCTTGCGCGATGCCGATGCCCGTGTCGCTCACCGCGATGCGGGCGTCGGCATCGCCGTTAACGGGCGCCGCGACGAGCGTGATACGGCCGCCGTCCGGCGTGAACTTGATGGCGTTGGACAGGAGGTTGAGCAGAATCTGCCGCACGCGGCCGCGGTCGGCGTGCACGCGCAGATCGTGCGCCGGCGGCGTGACGACCAGCGCGTGACCGTGCTTTTGCACCTGCGCGTGGACGCTTCCCGCCGCTTCGGTCAGCAGTCCCGCGACCTCCACCGTCTCCGGCTTCAGCTCCATCCGTCCCGCGGCGATGCGCTGCAAGTCCAGCAGCTCGTTGATCAGCTCGAGCAGCTGCTTGCCGTTGCGCGCCACGGTGTCGAGGAAGTCGCGTTGTTGCTCCGACAACGGCGCGCCCCCCCCCAACTCCTCGGTGAGCAGCAGATCGGTGAACCCGATGATGCTGTTGAGGGGGGTGCGCAGCTCGTGCGAAATGTTGGACAGGAACTGATCCTTGGACTTCATGGCGGCGTCGAGATCGGTGTTGAGCTGCTCCAGCCGCTTGGCGGTCTGCCGCACCTCGACCGCCAGCCGGCGCGTGTGGTGATGCGCCGACCCGCGTTCGCAGGCGATCGCGAGATTGGGCGCCGCCTGGTCGAGCGCGGCGCGCTCGTCGTCACCGAAATTCGGCCCGGGTACGACGCCGAGCACGCCGACCAGCTTGGTCCCGCCGCGCAGCGGCACCAGCACCAGGCCCTGGGGCATGGCCGCGCTGAAGCGCAGCTGGTGCCGCACCGCCTGAACCGCTTCGCCGTGATAGTGGATCGCCTGGGTGGCGTCGCCCATGAGGTCGCGCATCGTCGCCCGGGACACGGGACGCGACTCGATGCCGCGCGCCGCGGTCGGTGACCATTCATTCGAGTCGTACGCGGGCTGATAGAGTACGATCCCGTCCGCCCGCGTCGCCCCCGCGATGACGTTCAGCGCCTGTGACAGCCCCGCGGCCGCGTCGTCCGCCGACGTGTTGAGCGCGGCGAGCAGCTGGGACAGATACGCCTGGAGGTCTTCGCGCCACGCCAGCGCTTTCGCCATATGATTGACGCCGCGCGCGATCGCGCCGAACTCCCCCGGCTGGTCCTCCGACAGCGGCTGGAGAAACTGCCCCTCGGCGACACGCTGCAGCGCGTGGGCGATGCGCGCGAACGGAGCCGCCAGCCGGCGGCGATTGTACCAGAAGCCGAGCCCCAGCACGATCAGCATCGCGGCGAAGAGCACGGACGCCGCGATCGCGGCCTGCACCGCGTCGTCGCCGGCGTCCGTGGCGAGCTCCGCGGCGGTTGGATCTCTCGGCTCGAGACGCCGCGCCAGCTCGACCATCGCCGTCTGTGTCGCACGAGCGCTGCGCCAAGTCGCGACCTGCGTGACGAGGCCGACGAGCGCGACGGCGATGAAGGTCGCGGCGAAGAGGCGAGTGATGCTGGGCGCCGCCCGCATGGGGGTCCATAATATGCGGGCGCCGTGTACCTTCCAAGCCGTGCGACCCCACACCCTCGGCCTGATTGGGCTCGGCGCGATCGGCGGCTCGATCGCCCGTCAGGTGAAGTCTCTGGGGGTCGGGGGAATCACTGCGGTCGTAGGTTGGTCGCCGGAACCCGCCGAGCGCGCGCTGGCCGCGCAGCAGGGCGCGCTCGACGATGCGCCGCCCCGCGCGACCGATGTCGCGCGCATCGCCGATCTTTTGGTCCTCGCCGCCCCGCCCGCCGCCAATCTCGCGCAGCTCGAGGCCGTGGTTCCCCATTTGAAGACGGGCGCGCTGGTCACCGACGTCGGCTCCGTGAAGCGTGGCATTGTCGCGCGCGCCGAAAGTCTGGGGATCGGATCGCGGTTCGCCGGAAGTCATCCGCTCGCGGGCACACACCGGCACGGGTTCGAGGCGTCGCGCGCCGACTTGTTTCGCGGCGCGGTCGTGTACGTCACGCCCTGCACCAATGGCGACGACGCGGCGCGGGTGGTCGCGCAC
>JBOHSJ010000124.1:0-3550 GCA_050733035.1 Gemmatimonadales bacterium
ACCGGAGCCATTCTGATTCAACACCTTCACGGGAATCACATTCGCCCGGGGCGCAACGCCGTTGATCGGTGTACCGCCCAGGGAGTATCCAAGAATCGTGCTCGTCACGTGCGTGCCGTGAGAGTTCTGATCGTGCTCCCACTTGTTCGGCGGCTGGGCGCTGGAGTTTTCGCTTTGGGCCTGGAACGACGTCGCGTATTGCGAGGCAATACGCTCCTGCGGGAAGTAGGCGCGCCACGAGTCGAGCAACCCGGTATCCAACACGCCGATGTATACGCCATCACCGGTCAGCGGCATCGTGCGGTCCGGGCCGAGCTGGAGGTTTGTGACGTTGATGGCGTCGAGGTCCCAGGTATTGAGGCCACCCGTGAAGTTTGTCGCCGCGACGAGATCAACGGGCGCGCCCTGACGCTCGGCATCGGGATTCGCCGCCAGCACATACGGCAACGCCTGAATATCCGGCACTGCGCTCTCGGGAGCGCGCATCAACACCGCGTTCAACTCCACGACGACATCCGACACTCTGCCGAACGTGCCCAGCTCGGCCAGTTGTGCGTTAGTGGCCGGGCCGCTGAGCAGCACATTGATACCGATGTTCTGGTTCCCCGAGGTGTTTGCGAACGACGGGGCGGTATTCGCCGACTGATCCGGGCCGCAGCCCAGGGTCGCGAGCAGGAGCACCGCGGTACCGGCGACGCTCAACCGAAGCGAGAATCTCATCACGAACTCCAGAAGAATAATGAGAAGGAGATGTACGGCTTCTGACGGAGACTGGCAAGAGTCGGAGAGCCATACCCCAATGCTATATTCCAGCCCCCATGCCTGCACCCCGCGCCCGCCGCGCCCGCGTCGCCGTCATCTTCTTCACCGTCGTCATCGATCTGATCGGGTTCGGGATCGTGCTTCCGATTCTGCCGTCCTACGCGGAGCGTTTCGGCGCCGGCGGCCTGGGATACGGGGCGATCATCGGTGTGTTCTCGCTGATGCAGTTCGTCGCGACCGCGTTGCTCGGCAAACTCTCGGACCGCATCGGCCGGCGGCCGGTTTTGTTGACGACGATGCTGATCAACGCCGCGGGGTACACACTGTTCGCGTTCGCGGGCTCGTATTGGGTGCTGTTTCTGTCGCGCGTCGTCTCGGGATTTGCCGGCGGGAATATCTCGGCCGCTCAAGCGTACATGGCGGACATCTCGACGCCGGCCGAACGCTCGCGCGCGATGGGAATGGTGGGAGCGGCCTTCGGCATCGGATTCAGCCTCGGCCCCGCGATCGCCGGGTTCTCCGACCACTACCTGGGTTCGACCGCACCCGGACTCATCGCCGTTGGGCTATCGCTCGCGAATTTCGTCTCGGCATACTTCATCCTGCCGGAGTCGCTGTCGCACGAACACCGCGTCAAACGTTCGCTGCTCGACCTCGGGCACATCGGGGACGCCGTGGCGCGACCCAGGCTCCGTCCCCTCATGGCGGTGTGGGCACTGGTGCCATTTGGCTTTGCCGGCTACACCGCGATCCTGCCGCTCCAGGCGCACGCCGTCCTCGGCTGGGGCAAGCGCGATCTCGCGATCCTGTTTACGCTCATTGGAATCACCGCCGCAGCGGTGCAGGGATACTTCTTCGGGAGAATCGTGCGGCGCAGCGGCGAACGCTCCCTCGTCATCGCGGGGACGTTCGGCATGGCGCTGTCGATCGCGATCATTCCGTTCCTGCCCAACTCCTTCTGGTTGTACGCCTGGACTTTTCTGCTGGCGGTTTCGAACAGCGTTTTCGCTCCCGCCGCGACCGGCCTGGTCTCTGTCTACGCGGATGTGACTGAACAAGGGACGGTCCTGGGGGCGGCTCAGGCGATCGGGGCGCTGGGCCGGACGATGGGCCCACCGCTGATCGGGACGGTCTACGACGTGAGCCCGATCACCTCTTTTCTGCTCGCAGGTCTGGTCATGGTGATCGCCGGCTTGGCCGCGTTCGGCTTGGCGCCTGTGACGCACTCCCCCCTCCCTCGGGGTCTTAACGGTACGTAAGCTTCAACGTCAAACAGCCAGACTTTTCACGGAGCTGCCGATGCACAAACGTACGACGATCGCCGTCGCCGCCCTGCTTGTTGCCGCGGCGTGCAATCAGGATCCCACGGGCGCCTCTCCCAGCGAGGTGGTGCTCGCGCAGAACGCGCAGGTCATCGCGGACAACGTCGCCGCGAGCCCTGATGGCGGAACGCATTTCGAAGGCTGGATTCGCAGGTTGGTCGAAGCGCTCCGCAACACCGATGACCCCGAGGCTCAGGCGTGCCTCGCCGAAGCTCGCGACTTGCGGGCGCAAGCGGCCGAA
The DNA here is from genome assembly GCA_050733035.1 of Gemmatimonadales bacterium. Lineage (GTDB taxonomy): Bacteria > Gemmatimonadota > Gemmatimonadetes > Gemmatimonadales > GWC2-71-9 > 20CM-2-65-7. Next base: position 2,326 of record JBOHSJ010000124.1, read on the forward strand.
GCATTCCGGGCTGGGAATCGTGAGCTCGGACGGCAGCTGCTGCACGAGTCTTTCCTGAAAGTGCTGTGCGCGGTGGTCGAGGTTTTCCCGAACTCGCCGGAGCGCACCGGCCTCGCGGTGGACAATGCAATCGAGCGGATCGAGAACTTCCTGGGCGACCGGGAAGCGCCCCGGATCCGGGCGATCCTGGCCCACGTGCAGGACCTGCGCGCGCAGGCGAACGAAGCGCTGGCGGGAGGCGACAAAGTCACGGCGCTGGCGCTCAATCTGCGGAGTATGCAGATCCTGCACCGGCTGGTCGAGCATGTGAGAGACCGGCATAGCGATCACGATGAAGTGGCAAGTGCGGAGATGGAAGGCACAGACTTTTAGGACCTGCAACTACTAGACGCACAGACGCACGGCGGGTTTGAGTCAACGGGGGTCGGGACATGCTGTCCTGATCCCCGTTTCCCGTTCACCGCTGTGCGTCTGTGCGTCTAGCCTTTGCATAGCCTAGCCATCCCCCCGCACCCTCGGGCATATTTATTTCCCCCCTCGCAGGAGAGTTGGCGCCCCATGCGTGTGTATAAGACGCCGGAGATTCGTAACGTGGCCGTAGTTGGCCACGGCGCGAGCGGCAAGACCTCCCTGGTCGATGCGCTGGCGTTCGTGGCCGGAACGAGCAAACGCCACGGTTCTGTAAAGGATGGCACCGCCCTCACCGATTACACCGCCGACGAAATCGAACGCAAATACTCCATCAATCTCGCGCTGGCTGTCGCCGAGTGGATGGACTCGAAGATCAACCTCATCGACACCCCCGGATACCTCGACTTCACGGGCGACGCGCTGGCCGGCGTGTACGCCGCCGATTCCGCCGTCGTGGTGCTGTCCGCGACCGCCGGCGTCGAAGTCGGCACGGAGAAAGTGTGGGACTACTGCGAGCGCCGCGCGCTGCCGCGGCTGTTCTTCGTGTCGCTGATGGACAAGGAGCACGCCAACTTCGAGCGCGTCTTCAATCAGATCAAGGATCAGCTGACGCCCAAGGTGATCCCCGTGGAGATTCCCGTCGGCGAAGGACCGGAGTTCCACGGGATCATCAATCTCTTCTCGAAGAAGGCGCACCTCTACAAGAAGGGAACGAAAGCCGGCGAGTACGAAGAAGTGGACGTGCCGGAGGAGTACAAGGACCGCTTCGAGAAATATTCGCAGGAGCTGATCGAGAGCATTGCGGCGACGGACG
>JBOHSJ010000125.1:0-11458 GCA_050733035.1 Gemmatimonadales bacterium
GTCGTGCGCCTGCCGTACGTGGACTCCACTCGCATGGGTGCGGCGGGAGCGTCCTACGGCGGTTACATGGCTCTGTGGATGGCAGGGCACACGAACCGGTTCAAGGTCCTCGTGGACCACGACGGCGTGTTCAACACCGTCAGCATGGCGGGCAGCACCGAAGAGCTGTGGTTCACCGACTGGGAGTTCGGCGGCCCGCTGTACGCCAATCGGGCACTTTACGAAAAGTGGTCGCCGTTGAATCATGTGAGCGCGTGGAAGACGCCGATGCTGGTCGTGCATGGGCAGCTCGACTACCGCGTCGATCTGTCGGAAGGCTATCAGGCGTTCACGGCCGCCAAGCGCATGGGCGTGGACGCGAAGTTCCTGTACTTCCCCGACGAAGGACACTGGGTGCTGCGGCCGCGCAATCGCCGCATCTGGTGGGGCACCGTCCTCGACTGGCTGGAGGTGCATCTCCGTGAAAGCGCTCACCCGTAACACGCTGCTGGCGCTGCCGCTCGCGCTGGTGATCTCCGCGGCGCTCCCATCGCATGGGACGCCGGGCTGGGACTTCCTCGACGCGTTCACGCTCGCGTTCTGTTTCACATTCGTCGGGTACTGGGTCGAGGTGTTCCTGCTCAAGATCCCCGGCATCGAGACCGCGGGCGGCAAGATCATTCGCGTGTCTGGGTGGTTTGCGGGCGGCCTCTGGTGCTACGTGCTCGGCCGCTGGGCGCTGCTCGCCTATGGCCGCGACAACAGCGAGCTGCCGTCGCTCATCTGGGGCGGGTTCTTCTTCGTCGTCCTCCAGCTGGTGGTGCATGGGGTACTGCAGGCTTCTGGAAAGCCCAACTTCTTCAGTGGACAGTTGCACGAAGCCAGGTATCAGTAAAGTTGCGCCGTCTTGGCGTCTCTCCTACGGTCTGGCGGCTTCCTGCTTGGACCACGAGTTATTGGCCCGTCGTACATCAGGGAAGTTCTTGTCCGGATCGATCTCCACCTTCATGAGTTGTTTCGTGAACGCGCGCACAAACGTGAAATGGTCCCCTTCGAACCAGGCTTCCACTGGAAGGCGTGTATTCTCGACGCTGGCGTCTGAGAATGTCAGGCGCAGGTCCACGGGCATCGGCAGCCCGCCCGGACTCGACAGGAAGATCCCCGTATACGTCGTCCCGGTCGAATCCCGCCGCGTCCGCACGGAATCCACGGCCTGGTCCACCACGTCGGTGCGCAGGAACCAACCGCGCCAGAAGTAGGCGAGATCTTCGCCTACGCCGTCTTCCATCGATCTGAAGAAATCGGCGGGCGTCGGATGCTTGAAGGCCCAACGCTTGGTGTACTCCCGGAACGCGACATCGAAGCGCGTGGAATCGAGAATCGCATGCCGCAGCAAGTAGAGGCCCGTCGCCGGCTTGTTGTAGGCGACCTGGCCGAGCAGCTCCGGTGTCACGCGGTCCGCGGGGGTGATGCCCGGCTCGTCGCGCCCGGTGGCCGCGAGCTGCGCCCATTGGTCCGCTTGCCCGCGCGTGCGCAGCCACGCCTGATCGGGGAAGTAGTCCCGAGCCGAGTAGATATTGATGAACGTGTTGAATCCCTCGTCCATCCACGCGTACAGGCGCTCGTTGTTGCCGACGATCATCGGGAACCACTCGTGGCCGAGCTCGTGCGTGGTTACGCCGAACAGCCCTTCGCGGCTGCGCCGGTTGGCGCAGAACACGATCATCGGGTACTCCATCCCGCCGACCGGTCCGTTGACGTTGATCGCGGTCGGGTACGGGTACGGGAACCACTTTTCGGAGTAGTGCTTGATGGAGTGCCGGACCATCCGGGTCGATTCACGCCAGATCGAGTCGGCGACCGGCGGATAGAACGACTGCATGAGGATGCCGTTCCAGCCGCTGGCGTCCCAGATGAAGTTCGGCGCCGCCGCCCAGGCGACGTCGCGCACGTTCTGCGCCGAAAAGCGCCACGTGAGCGTCGCGCTCGTTCCCCCGGGACGGCTCGACGCTAGTCCCACTTCATACTTCGCGACGATGGCGACGGTCGAATCGGAGCGGAGCGCGCGGGCGAGGCGTGCGCGTTGCGGTGCGGTGAGAACCTCGAGCGCATTCGTCAGCCGCCCCGTGCCCGCCACGATGAAACCGCGCGGCACCGTGATCGCGAAGTCGATATTGCCGTACTCGAGATAGAACTCGCCCTGGCCGAGGTACTGCTCGGTGTTCCAGCCGCGCACGTCGTCGTACACGGCGAGGCGCGGATACCACTGCGCGATCTCATAGAGCCAGCCTTCGGGAAACTGCTCGCGCCCCATCCGATCGGCGCCGTGCTCGGGTACCTGGAACGAGTATCCGATGTCGAGCGAGGTGACGCCTCCGGGCGCCAGCGGCCGGTCCAGCTCGACGCGCATCAGCGTGCCGTTCTCGATGGTCTTGAGCGTTGTCCGCTTGACCGCCGGCCTGCCCGCCCGCCCGACCGCCCTTACCCCGTCGAGCACGAAGCCGCCCTTGAATCCGCGCGCCGCAAAGCGCGCGTCCGGCGGCGTCAACACCGATCCGCGGCTGTCTTCGCGAAACAGATTCTGGTCGAGCTGGAGCCAGAGATACCGCAGCGTGTCGGGTGAGTGGTTCGTGTACCTGATCGTCTCGCGGCCCGCGATCGTGTGCGTCGCCGTGTCGAGCGCGACGGCGATGTCGTAGTCCACGCGTTGTTGCCAGTACTGCGGTCCGGGCCGGCCCGATCCTTCGCGGATCAATGTCGGTGCCGGAAGCTCGAGGCGTCGGAAAGGCGATGTGTCGGTGCGTGCCGTGGGGAGCGGAGGCAACGTTGGTTGTTGCAACGTCGCGAAAACGAGCGCGAGAGCGATCATGTCCGAAATCTATCCGCGGCTGCTACTTTTCCGAAACGATCATGCGCGTGCGACTCCCTTACGTCATCGCCGTAACCGCCGTGCTCGGCTGCGGGCATAGGGAGCCGTTTGCTCCGGGCGTCTACGCTCCGACCCAGCCATTCAACGCGCCGCCACCGACTCGTCTCACACTGAACCCCGGCGAAGACGTGATGCCGCTCTGGCTGCCGAGCGGGGACATCATGTTCACAGCCGAACGGGGCGACCGGCCGGATCGCGACCATTGTCTGGCGGTCATGCCGGGCTCCGGCGGCGCGATCACGGGTTATTCGTGCCGTACGCCCGGCTCGAACGATTCGATCGATGTGCTCGATGAAGCGGCGGCCACGGCGAGCGGCGGCGGCCGCCTCGCCTACGTGCGGCAGGGCTCCTACCGTTTGCCGATCCCGACGGTGTCCCCGGGTGTTCAGGCGATTGTCATCGCGCCGCTGGCGAATCCCACCGCGTCGCACGTGGTGCGCGACCTGCCGTATTTCGCGCCGTCCAGCCGCACGCATTGGGGGATCTCACATCTGCGCTGGCTCGACTCCACCCGTCTCGTGTATGTCGGCCAGGACGTCAGCTATCCGCGTCCCTGTCCGCAATGCTCCGTAGACACCGTCCGCGTGGGACTCGAGATCGCGACGTTGGATCTCGCGCCGGCCACGCCGGTGGTCGCGATTGTCCCGGGAACTGACAACGCGTCATCCGTCGCGGTGGGGGCGTCCGGCGACACGATCTACTTCACCCGGGAAAGTGACGCTGTCGTCTACCGCCACGCCTTCTCGAGTGCCGTCACGGACACAGTGCACGATTTCAGCCTGGACGGCGGAACCGTTGCAAGCAGCGTCGCGTGGGCACCCGACAAGCTGTTCGTCACCGTGGATGGCTCGATTTGGCTCATTTATCCCTTGATCTACGGCAACATTCTGCCAGCGACCCCGACCGTCTCGTACGGGCGCCTGGCACCATCGGGCGACGGCAGCCGTTTCGTGGTAGAGACGCGGGCGTTGTCGGCGTCCCTGGACTTATGGCTGCACGCACTGCGTTAGCCGCCGCCGCGCTTTCGCTGCTCGCCGCCGGGCTCTCGTCGCAGACGAACGGATCCATCGTCGGGCATGTGCGTCAACGCACCGGCGACGCGCCGATCAGCGGAGCGGAGATCGGACTTGACGGCCGCTGGGTCGCGCGGACCGACTCGACCGGCTTCTATCGCGTGCGCGAAGTACGCAGCGGCTGGCACGTCGTGGCCGTGCGATCGATCGGCTTCGAGAACGTGCGGCGGGACAGCGTGCTCGTGCGTGCCGGCCAGGTCTCGGTCGTCAATTTCATCGCGGACGTCTACACGATCGAGCGGCCGATCGTCGTCGAAGCCTACGCCGACTCGATCCTCGATCCCAGCGTGGTCGCGTCGGTGCAGCGGATCGGCGGCGACGAGCTGCGCCGCTTTCCCGTCACCACGCTGGAAGAGGCAGTGGCATTGTCGGCGGGCGCCGTCGGGGAGAGCTACCGCGGCGGGCGGCTGGGCCAGCAGGCGTTCGTGCTCGACGGGCTCGGCGTCAAGAATCAGCTCGACGCATCGACCGGCCCGCTTGGCCTTCGGATTCCGCCCGACTTGCTCGTCGAAGCCTCGCTCGCGACGAACGGTTTCTCCGCGCGTTACGGGCAGGCGATTTCCGGGCTGATCAACGTCGTCACGAAGGATGGTGGCGACCGCTGGACGGGGCGCGCGGCGTACGAGAGCGACCGCCTGCTGTGGAGCACGGCCGACCTCGGCCAGGACCGGGCGGTGATTTCGGTGGACGGCCCGTTGGGACGCGGGATCGGCATCGTCGCCGTGCTCGATGCCGACGGCAAGCTCGACGCCGATCCAGTGAACGCACCCCCGTCGCCCGAGCCACGCGATCCCCGCAACCAGAGTCCCGTGCTGCTGCCGCACAACAGCGGCGAGCGTTACGACGCGGCGGTGAAACTGCGCGTCCCGCTCGGTGGTCCGCACACGCTGCGACTCTTCGCGCTGCGGTCGGCGGAGCAGCGGCTCCTGTTCGACCCGGTCTACAAGTACGACCCGCGCCAGGCTCCGGCCTTGCGTGTGAGCGGTGATCTGCTCAGCGCGCACCTGCAGCGCGCCACCAACAACTTCACGGCCGACGTGCGCGCCGGTTACTTCGCGCGCGGATTCATGCGCGGCACGCTGGAGGAGCAGCCGGCGTACCGCTTCGGCGCGTTTACCGGCCGCTCATTCCGGTTCGTGGGCGAAGATCTCGCCAGCCGTCAGGACACTGCGGCGGCAGCTGCGCCGATCGCGGGACTCAACGCCCCGGATTGGAGCGACCAGTCTCCGTGGGGCGTGCCGGCGTTCTTCCGCGGCGGCGGCTCGGCGGGGGAGGTGGCGTGGAATCATTTCCGCGAGCTGCGGGGGCAGGCCGACTTCAGTATCGGCGGGCCGCGCGCTGACCTGTACTTCGGAACGGAAGTCGCGAGGCAACGAGTCCGGACGTTTCAGCGCGCGTTGGGCTATCTGCCCGTTGGTGATACCGTGCCACCAGCGACCGCTTCGAATTTCCAGCCGCTTTCGGTGGCCGCGTACGCGGAAGGCCAGCTGCATGGCGTGGATTTCGTGCTCACGTTCGGTGCCAGGTATGACCAGTTCGATCCCGGCAGCGATGCGCCCGGCACCACCGTCCTGGGCACACGACGCAGCATCAACCCGCGGCTTGGGTTCTCGACGGTTTTGAAGGGCGCGACGTTCGTCGCCAGCTGGGGCCGGTTTTCGCAGGCGCCCGACTTCCAGTACATGGTGGATGCCGCGTTCGACGACACGCTGCGCACCGGACGGTTCCGCCGCGGCAATCCCAACCTCGGTTTCGAAACGGCCACGCAGTACGAGTTCTCGCTGCGAACCAGACCGTCTCCCTCGACGACGCTGCGCATCAACGTCTTCAACAAGCTGCTCGACGGACTGGTGGCATCGGTGCCGCTGGGCGTCGATCCCGATTCCACGATCTTCGGCAATCTCGATTATGGAGACGTCAAAGGCGCCGAGCTCATCGCGGAGCGGCCGCTCAAGGACGGATGGGGTGTGCGCGTCGCGTACACGCTGCAGCGGGCGCAGGCGACGGCGACCAACGCTTTCCAATTATTGCGACGCATTCGCGTCGATCCCGGCGGGGACACGATCAATCCCGCCCGGGTCACGTTCCCACTCGACTACGACCGGCGCCACAACCTCACGTTCATCGGCCAGGCGCGCATCGCCGACAGCGTTGGTCCGCGCATTGCCGGCGTGCAGCCGTTCGCCGGACTCGAGGCCGCGACGATCGTACGCGTGAGCTCCGGATTGCCGTTCAGCTTGACCAACGCGACGGGCGACACGCTGATCGGCCTGCCGAACAGCAACCGCCTCCCGATGTTGATGACCGTTGATGCGCTGCTGCGACGCCCGCTCCGCCTGGGACGCTGGCAGGGCAGTCTGTATGTGGACGTGCGGAATCTGCTGAACCGGCGGAATGTCGAGGCGGTGCGGCGCGAATCGGGGTCGCCCGGCCTGACGGACCAGGCCATCATGCAGCTGGCCGAGACCGCGTACGTCGCGCATCCCGAGCCGATTCCCTACGAGTCGCCGCGTTATCGCGCCTTTGCCGATCTGGACGGCAATGGGCTCATCGAGGGAAGGGGAGAGCTGTTTCCGTTGTTCCTTGCGGCCGCGCGGGACTACACGCAACCGCTGTTTTCATATGGGCCGCCCCGCCTCTTCCGCCTCGGGATTGAGCTGGTTTTTTAGGCCTTCGAGCATGTAGCCGGCGGCGACGCCGCCGACCACCATCAGCAGCCCAAGCCAGCCCAACGCGGTGAGGCGCTGGCTGAAGAGCAACAGCGCGAGCACCGCGCCGACGACGGGTTCGATCGTTGCGGCGACGGAAGCCGGCGCGGCTTCGATGCGCTTCATCGCACCGAAGAAGAGGATGTTCGCGAGGATGACCGACCCCGCCGCAAGGCCCAGTAAGCCACGCCACGCGGCGGCCGAGGGTGGCGCCGTGGGTGCGCGGCCCCAGATCGCCAAAGCAATCCAGATCAGCACGACGCCGCCGACTGCCTCGAGGAACAAGACCTTCACGACGCCGTAGCGAGGGGCCGCGTAGCGGCCCATCAGCGACGTCAGCGCGTAGCTCAACGCCGACAGCAGGCCGCCGGCGACGCCCGCGGCCACGCCCATGCGCGCCGCTTCGGCACCGGCATTGCTGCCGCCGGTCACGGTGAGGGCCACGCCGATCATGACGGTGAACGCGAGGACGATGCGCGTGAGCGTGAGGGCTTCTTTGAGGATCACGCGCGCCAGCACGGCGACAATGATCGGCGCGGTATACAGGAGCGCCGCGGCGCCGGCGACACCGACGCCGCCGATCGCGAACTGATACGCGATCTCGAACAGCGCGACCATGGCGCCGCCGCCCAGCCCCACGAGCAGCCAGCCGCGGCGATCGGCCTTGAACAGACTGCGGCGAAACAGCAGTCCCCAGATCGCGAGCGCAATCGTTCCGATGAGGACGCGCCAAAGGCCGATGCTCGTGGCGGGCATGAGGGAGTACAATCCGGTGGACAGCGGGCCCGTGGTGCCCCACGTGGCGCCCGCGCCGAGGGCACAGAGGTAGCCGACGATGCGATTGGTGCGCGCGGTGGTGGTCACCACGCCATATTGCCCGCGGTCAGCTCCCCACGCAACACCGTCACCGCCTGTCCGCCGAGCTTCACGCGCTCGCCGTCGAGCCGCAGACGCAGCACGCCGCCTCGCGAGGACGCTTGATACGCGACCAGCTCTTGCTTGCCGAGCTTCGCACTCCAGTAGGGCATCAGCGCGCAGTGGGCGGAACCGGTCACGGGGTCTTCAGGGACGCCGGACTGCGGCGCGAAGAAGCGCGACACGAAGTCGTACTCGCTTTTCGCGTCCGCGCGACTCGTGACGATTACGCCGCGCGCATCCACGCGCCTCAAGGCCCCGAGGTCCGGGGTGAGCCGGCGCACGGCGGCCTCATTCTCCAATTCGACGAGGTAGTCGAAGCGGCTGCGGCCCACGAAGGTGGGCTTCGCGCCCAGTGCTTCGATCAATCCTGGCGGCGGCGACGCAGGCGCCGCGGGAGTCGCGGGAAAATCGAGCTCGATCCACGAGCCGTTGCGGTCCGCGGTAAGCAATCCGCTCTTCGTGTGAAAACGGGCCTGGGTGCTCGGTGTGAGATGACCTTCCTCCCACAGCACGTGCGCGCTCGCCAGTGTCGCATGTCCGCAGAGATCGATCTCGACCTCCGGCGTGAACCACCGCAAGTCGTAGCCGTCATTGTGGCGAACGAGGAACGCGGTTTCCGCGAGATTCATCTCTCGCGCCACGTTGAGCATCCACGCCGGATCGGCGGGAGTGGAAAGAATGCAGACGGCGGCCGGGTTGCCGGCGAAGGGGCGATCGGTGAAGGCGTCTACCTGAGTGATCTGGAGGCTCATGCCTCCAATCTATCGTGGGCTCCCCCTGCTGCGACGGCCGGTAGCGACCGGTACCAGAGATTGACGGCGGAGACGACACAGCCAATTACAGCGCCCGCAAGACCGTTGATCGCCACGTTGGCGGTGGGCGCGCTCACGATCCACCCAACAACGCCACCGATCGCAGTTCCCGCCGCGCAGCCTACGAATAGCCGGCCCAGCGGGACGCGTCGTAACAGTGAAAAACCGAGAACCGGAGCGGCGATGGCTCCCAACGGGGCACCGAACCAGATCCCAACGAACAACGCCACATCAAGCCATGGGCCGCCGTCGAGTGAGGTGGCGATGGTGATCGCTACGGCTCCCGCGATCGCTCCGAACACGGCGCCGACTCCCACCAGGCCGAGGACGACCCTCGCAATTTTTAACGCGCGGCTCATGTCACGTCTCCGGCGGGAGGGAGAACGTGACTCCGCCATGCAACAAGCTGTTCTCGTGACCGATGATCACGAGTGTCTCGGGATCCGCATTGCGGAGGATCAGGCGCAGCCCGGTGGCCTTCATCGGAACCTCGAATGCGATGTCCGTCGTGTAGGACTGACCGGGGATCAACTCGCGCATGAGGCCCGCAGCGGATCCGCGATACTGATTCCCGTCACTGTCCACCAACGCGACGTAGCGGCGGTTGGGGGACAACGTCGCTGTTCTGGACCGGCGCGACGAGATCGTCTCCTCGTCGAAGCGCACTTTCACGGTGACGACCTGCCTGACGAGTCCCCCGGGGAGTGACTCTGATGTGGCAGCGGCGACCGAATACGCGAGATGGCAATCGATTTCGCAGATGTGCTTCTCTTCACCGGGCGTCAACACACGGCTGCGGCTGGTGAGCGAGCCCACAACGATCAAGACCAGATAGACTCCCACACCGCCGATGAGCAGTCTCGACGAAACGCGCGCCAGCGGTTCGCGCTTGGTGATGCGCGCGAACACGTAGAGCGCGGCCAGTGCCACGCCGACCAATAGGGCGCCGGTGAAGAGCAGTACCGTGAAGGGATTCAAGCCGTCAGTGACCACGGGTGACCTCCGGTTTCACGTCCTTGCACGACTCCCGCAGCGCGCCGGACTGTTCGCGCAGCAGGGCCCGCGCGCGGGCGCGGCTCCAATTCCAGGTTCGCCAATCGCTATTCGAATCGTCCCAGCGTCTCAGCAACCGCCACACGACCAAACAGCGATCCTCGACGGTGAGCCGCGGCAACGCGTCGAGCAGTGCCGGTACCGCGTCCGCCCCGAGCGTCGATGCGTAGCGTGCGTCGAACGGACGCTCCGCGACCGGGCGATTGAGATTTGTCTTCAAGATGAACGCGTCGGGATTGAGCACGTGCAGGCCGGCGAGCACCGCGAACGCCTGCATCAGCGCGCCGAAGGCGAAACGGTGACGCCCGCCGCGCAGGACCGTCCATGAAAACCAGGCAAAGACGCCGATGAGCAGAACCATGAAGGCCGTCGCGTAGAGCCGGTCATCCGTCAATCCGTACGCCTGGACGTAGAGTCGCATGCGCTGCAGCGCCGAGGCCATGATGACCGCGAGCAAGACGAGCAGCAGTCCCGAGAGCTGGCGAAAAATCCGCACCTGGGTCACGGTGCCGGTTCGGACGAGATGTTCTGCGCCCAGCAGCACCGGCAGCACCAGCCCGCTCGCCACCACGAGCTGGAAGAAGCCCTGGCGCGCGTACTGCGCGAAGGTGAGGCCGCTCGTCTCTTCCACGAGGGACGCGCCACCGAAGAAGTACCGCAGCTGCACCACCACGAACATCAGGAACAGGAAGTTCAGGAGGCCGAGGGCAGTCGCCAGCGGCACCACACTCTCGATCGGCTTCGTTGTGGGGCTCTGCACCGCGACGGGCTTTCCGAGCATTCCCCAGCGCAAGTAGCCCGCGGTCAGTGCGCCCCAGAACACGACCAAGAACGAGTGCTGGATCACGGATTCCATGTCCAGCGCGAACAGATTCGAGAGCACGCTTCCAAATACCGGATCCGCAGAGGCGAACAACGCGGCGAAAACGATGAGCAACGGCGCCGCGATCAGCAGGCCGAGCACGGCGCCGCGCACGTGACGCGTCCGCTCGTCCCGCGGCAGCTCCCGCCATTGGATGTCGTTGAACAGTAGCGGCAGGCTTCCGACGACGCTGAAGAACGCTGCCGTCACGATGCCGCGCGCGTAGTCGAATGGGTACCAGGTCGAGATCCGCTCGCCCTGCAGGCTCGCGGCCGCGAGCGCGAGCGTGATCACCATGGCCATCATGTCGAACGCTGCGAGCGCTTCGGCGTCTCGGCGTAGAAACGCCGCCCCGAGCAACAGCGCGGTGATTGCCAGCCAGGGCGCGTCCGGTCCTGGCCTGACGTTGTGGCGACGTACCAGCCACGCCCCCGTGCCCACGAGCGCCGCCGTGCCGATTGTGGCGTTGAGGCCCCAGGGCATGGCGCGCAGCAGCAGGTCGCCGGTGATTCCGGCCACGACGCCCGCGCCGGCGATCTCCAGACCGAGTTTGGTGCGCTGAGTGAGAGCGTTCAGACAGCCTCCCGCGTGGGCAGACCGCCGAAGCGGCGGTCGCGTGAGTGGAATTCATGGATCGCGGCGGCGAGGTGGGACGCGGCGAAGTCCGGCCACATCCGCTCGGTAAACCATAGCTCGGCGTAGGCGCATTCCCACAGCAGGAAGTCGGAGAGCCGCTGCTCGCCGCCGGTGCGGATCAGCAGATCGACGTCGGGCTGGAGCGCGCCCGACCGGATCGCGTCGCGTGCGGAGTAATCTACGGCGATCCGCAGCTCCAGCCGCGAGCCGGCCGCCGTTCCCTGCTCGGCCGCGGCGATCGCCGCGACGAGCGCGTGGGGCAGGCGGTCGCGCCGGCCGATGACCGTGAGCTTCACGCCCTGCTCGGCGAGCGCCGCCGTTTCCGTGCGGAGGTGACGCGCGAACAGGCGCATCAGCGTCGAGACCTCGGCGGCCGGCCGGTTCCAGTTGTCCGACGAGAAGGCGTAGAGAGTGAGGGCGGTGATGCCGCAGCCGGGGGCCACCCGCACGACGCGGCGTACGGCATCCGCGCCGGCGCGGTGGCCGGC
>JBOHSJ010000126.1:0-7188 GCA_050733035.1 Gemmatimonadales bacterium
TACGGGTGTAGTGAAGGGCCATGAACCTTCGGGCGTCTCTCTGCGCCGCGGCGGCCATAACTCTGGCCGTCGCGGCGCCCCTGTTTTCCCAGGACACGACCGCGACCAACCCGCCGGCTGCCCCCCTTCTGCAGCGTCGCAGCGGCGCGGTGGTGTTCGACTCCCTGACGCTGCGCCGGCTCCCGATCGAGGATCTGAAGCAGCTCCCGGCCCTCGCGCCTGGAGTGTTCAGCCTCACAGATGCGCGTCTGTTTTCGATAAGAGGCGGGCCCAGTGAAGCGGCGGCGCTGTACGTCGATGGCGCACTGCTCCAGAACGGCCAGTTGGGACGGCCGAGGTTGTTCCCCTCGCTCAACGGCGTCCACGAGCTGTCGGTGATCACAGGCCTCGCCGGGGCCACGCGCGGCTTCTCGTTGGGAGTTCTCGACCTGACCACGCCGACCGGCACCCGGCGGTACGCCGCAGACTTGCGCTATCGCACGGATGACGTGGGTGGGGGGGTGGGCCAGTCCCGCATTTGGCGCTACGTCGGATTCAATCAGGTCGAAGCCAACGTGAGTGGCCCCGCGGTTGCCGGGATTACCATGTTCGCTGCGGCGTCGCTCGAGGGGCAGCAGTCGCTCGAGACCGAGAAACGTCGCGATGTTCAGACGCCGATCTACACGGCGAGTGGCGTGGACACGATCATCCGCCAGCCCGCCACCGTTGGTGATCCGACGAGCGACACCACCGATCTCGCCATCCCCCGTTACGTCCAGTTCAGCGGCTACTGCGATCGCGCGCAGAACGGTGGATACGCCTGTGAGGGTCTGGGCGTGCCCTTCTCCTCGCAGGGCGGCCACGTCCTCCAAGGACGGCTGCAGCGTGTCTACGGGTCGCAGTCTCTGGTGAGTCTGACGCTGCTTTCCGGCAGGCGCCAAACGCGGGAGCTGACCTTTGCCGAGCTGTACAACCCGACCAACCGCCTGGCGACGCGCGAGAACAGCTATGCGGTGATCTTGGGATGGTCCCATCGCGAGCTGCGCGTCGCAGGGAAGCCTTTCACGGTCGAGGCGAATCTCTCGCTCCAGTCCGACAAGAGTGCCCAAGGGCCGCTGACCGCGGAATCGGAGGTCGCGTCCCGGCAATCGCACTTTCTCTTCGAGCCGCTCCATTTCGTAACGGACTTCGAAACCTCACACGACGTGACGATTGCCGGGACGCAGTACACTGGTGTGCACTTTCTCGACCGGACTCAGATCGCCTGTTTGCAGTCTGGACAAGCGGCGTGCGCCGACCTCGTGCCGTTCCTCGATCGCAACGACTTGATCTCCTCGCAGCCGTACCGGGAGAATCCATACGCGGTCGTGCTGAACCCCGACTTGCCCTTCTACACGCAGGGTCTCGACCATCCGTTCGATCTCAGGCGGGAGCGGCGCTGGCAGGCTCGTGTTGCGGCGGACTGGAGTCTGAGTGCCGCGCACACGATCCAGCTGGGGCTAGAGCACTACGGCTACGATACGCGCCGCTATGCCGCGGGGATGATCAGTGCTTTCGGTGTGAACGCGTACGGCGAGAAGCCGGTGCGGCGAGCCCTATGGATCGCCAACGACCTGCGCGTCGGCGGAGCGAGCATCGAGGCCGGTGTGCGCCTGGATCGCTTCGATTCCCGTGCCAGTTATCCAGCGACACCAGGACGGCTTTCGTCGGACCCAGCCTTCGTTCCGGGCAATCCCACCGCCAATTTCATCACTGCCGCGGCTCATAGCGCTCTGAGCCCGCAAATCCGTGGCTCGTACCGGCTCTCGGATCGTGCCTCGATCCGCATGGCGGCCGGAAACACTGCTCGGATGCCGACGTTCGACGCGCTCTTCGCCCATAAGAACACGGATCTCAGCATGGCGAATGCCTCAGTGTTTTTTGGTCGCGATCTGGGGTTCGCGCGTGAGCCGGTCTACGAAATCGGCGGGCGGATCGAGGCGGTCCATGGCTTCGCAGTGGATGTTACGGTGTATTCGCAGCGGGTCGTGCAGGAAGTCGTTCGACTGACGCGCTTCACGGATCCGGCCAGCGGTTCTCCGATCGACCTTCGCGTCTTCGCCCTGGAGAATCTTGGCGCGTTGACCGGTTTCGACGCGACGCTCGAGCATCGCCTCTCTCCTTGGTTCACCGGCTACCTGGCCTACACCCATCAAGGCGGGTCGGCGCTCGATCATGGCCGGCACATCGTCGCCGGCTCGTTCGCCTTGACGATTCCGGAGCGCTCGCGTGACGCCGGCACGGTAGAGAAGATCTTCGAAAATACCGGCGTCTTTGCGACCCTGCGTGTGGGTACGAACGCCCGCTACACGCGCTCAGCGAACCAGGGCCTCGGTCTGACACTTGGGGAGGTGGGCAATCCCAGTGAGCCGCTCAATGCCTCCATACTTCCCTCGCATAAGAGCCTCGACCTGCGAATCACTCGCCGCTTGCACCAGGGTCGCGTTACCGGTTCGCTTTTTGCCGAGAGTCGCAACCTTTTCAATTGGACGAACCTCGTCGACATTTTCACGGAGACGGGGACGGTGACCAACTCGGTGCAGCGCAGTGTCTGGGTTGACCAGCAGATTGCGCAGCTCGAGACGGAAGCAAACGCCAACGGTTTGGCGATAACCGATCCGCTCTCGGGACAGCCGGCGGTCGATCTGCGGACGCCCGGAGTCTGCGTGGGCTGGGCGTCGCGAAATACTCCCGGGAGCTACGCTGGCGGCCCAGCGGACTGTGTCCTGCTGCAGCGGGCGGAGCGACGGTTCGGGAATGGTGATGGTCTCTACACGCAGCCAGAGTACAGTGCGGCGTTTAATGCGTGGTACGATCTGGCTAACGCACCGTACCGATTCTACGGCCCGGGCCGCCGCATCCGAGTTGGGTTCGAGCTAGGGTTCTAGGCCGCGCGGACACCGTTCACCACGAGATCGACCGCGGCCTCACGCCAGCGCTCTCGCAATGCCGGCTCATCGACGCCAAGCGGCCGAGCGCTGGCGGCGACGACGGATTCCATGCTGAGATAGCCCACCATCAGAATCAGGGCCTGAGCGGCGGCCAGGTGCGGATCGAGGTCATCCCGCACCTGGCCCAGGCCCTGGCCTTCAGCCAGCAACACAACCAGGCGCTTGATCGCTGGCGCGAACGCCGTACTCCCGCCCGCGCGACCTCCTTGCCCGAGCAGTGCGACGATCTCCGGGTGGCCGGACAGGAATTCGAACTGTGCCTGGAGGGTGTGACGCAGGCGCTCGAGTGGAGGCCCCGATGGCAAAGACAGGCCCGTGAGGGCCGCCTCGAGCTCACCAGCGGATTGGGTGAGAACGGCTTGAAAGAGTCCGCGCTTGGAGTGGTAGTAGTAGAACAGCAGTTGCTTGTTGACGCCCGCGCGCCGCGCGATCTGCTCGACGCGCGCGCCCGCAAAGCCGCGGCGAGCGAACTCGTCGCGGGCCGCCGCCACAATCCTTAATGCCCTGTCATTACTGAGCTTAGGTGACACGGGGCGATTTCATCAACCGTTTGGTTGATGAAATCTAAGGTCCTTCGTCCGGTGCCGCCACTGGGCGCGTCGCCGGCTTGAGCGTCGCCGGCCAGGCCACGTTCAAATCATTCCAGTTCAGGATCGTGTTGAAGACCAGCGCGAAGCTCCCCTGCGTCTCCCACCGCCAGAACGGACGGATCGCGAACAGCACGACGTGGCCCTGGCCGACCGGCGCATCGAGCACGGCCGGCCGACCTGCCAATTCCTCTCCATTCACGAGCAGTCCGGAGAGACGCAATGAGTCCCGTTTCTGATGGAAGCTCAGGATCACGCGGGGCCGCGCGCGCGCCTGCGCGGCGGTGAGCCCGGGATCCTGGTCCTCCGGCACTTCCGTACTGGTGTCGACTTGGAAGAGCGGCGTCTGATTGAAATAGACGGCAAGCGTATCCGGGTAGCCGTAGGCGATCGGACTGCGCGCGTCCTTCGTGACAGCTCGATAAATCCCGCCCGAGGCGCGCAGCTGCCGGGCGGGCGCAATGTCCACGCCGCGCGTGATCCCGAAGTCGGTAAACACCGCCGCCGTCCCGCCCTCGGTGATCAGCACCCCGCCGGCGTCGATCCATTGGCGCAGTGCCATCAGCCCCTCGAGCCCGATGCCGGGACGGACGTCGTCCGTGGAATCGATCCCGAGGTTGGGCGTCTCCGCGGTCCGGCGCCAGGGAATCGGCGGGCCGTTCATCGGCTGCCCGTTGACGATCGCCTGGGCGTTGTTCGAGACGAACGGGAACATGATCACATCGAACCGCGTCAGGAAATCGCGCGTCTTGAGCTGCTGCACGTTGATGTAGGTGTACGGAATCCCCAAAACGTCGAACGCGTACCGCACCCATCCCTCGTTCTGCGTGTTGAGCCAGGAATGCAGCAGCGCAATCCGGGGCAGATCCAGCTCGTGGCGTGGGAGCTGGGGCACCGCGCGGACACCCACGACGGTCAGGCCGAGCGACTCCGCGGCCTGCGTGACGCGTCGCTCGAGACCGTCCGCGGCGGGAATGATCGTCGTTCCGCGACCAAAGCCGCGCCGCTCGACGCTGAACGTGTCTTCGCTCGCCCACATCTTCACGTCGCGCAGCGCGAACCGAAACTGCATGAGACCGGTCTCGGTCGTCGGCGCGATGAGGTACGCCCCGGCGCCCCTGACACCGGATACCTGACCTCTGATCTTCGCATCCGCAGTCATGAGTGACATCGGAGCCCGCAGCACTGCCGTATCGCTGATGGAACGCAGCGCGACGTTGCGCACATACTGCAACGTCCAGCCGGTGTCGTCATACGGCCGCGGATCATCGGGCCCGTAGTCCTGCTTGCTGAAGTAGCTCTTCGCGAGCGGGCCGTAGGGCTGATCGAGGCGCACGATGTAGTCGCCCGTCGCGACGTCCACGCCGCCGGCCTTGAACGCGCGATCGGCGCGTTGTACTTCGATGCCGTGGAAGCGGAGCAGGTTGACGAGATTCGCCGCTTCCACCGGCCGGGCCTGGCTCGCGGGAATCTGGAACGCGTGCGGGCCGTCTTTCGCGCGGCCGCGCTCGACCGCGCGGACGCCCTTGCGATAAAACTGATCGAGGTAGCGGTGGCCGTTCCGCGCCATGTAGTTCAGCGCGATCAGCAGCCCCGACTGCTGATAATTGATATTGTTGCGAATACACCAGCGTACGCCGTTGATCGGCGGGTTGGGACGGAACCACTCGACCGACGTCCGGCTCGCGGGCAGCTGGACCGTATGACAATCGGCGCCGCGCGACGTGTAGGTCTCGTAGAACCGGCCGATCGAGTTATGGCCGTTCGCGACCCAAAACATGTAGTTGGGAGTCCAGCCGTCGTAGAAGTCGTGCGTCCAAACGCCGGGGAGCCCTCGCCGGGTCAACTCGGTGATCTCCTGGAACGCCAGCTCGTGCCACTCGGTGACGACGATGGGATCGAGCTCGCGGTTGTACGGGCCGGTGCCGGTCGACGTGTAGAGGAAGGGCACCGATTCGTGAAGATCGTGCAGCACCGTGGGATGCCAGTCGAAGAACGCGCGCATCATCGTCCGGGTCAGCACCTGCGACATGACGATGCCGTCCCGGTTGTTGTCGTGCGCCGTGTACTTGCCCCAGTAGACCAGGTTGGGGCCGATGTTCTTGTTGGCCTTGCGGTAGCGGTAGATGTCGACCTGCTTGTCCCGGCCGTCCACCTCCGTCACTGGCGTGATGAGTGTGATGACGCTGTCGCGAATCTGTCTGATTAACGGGGTGTCTTCGACCGCCAAGCGGTAGGCCAATTCCATCAGCATTTCCGGGGAACCGGTTTCCGGCGAGTGAATCGATCCGGACGCGTAGTAGATCGGCTTCCCCGCCGCGATCAGCCGCTGCGCGGAATCAGCGGTCAGCCGTCTGGGGTCGGCCAGTGCGGCGGTGATGGCGCGATAGTGGTCGAGCCGGGTAACCGTCGCCGAGTCCGCGATCGCGACCAGAATCATGGGCCGGCCCTCGTCGCTCTGGCCGAGGTCGAACGCCTTCACGCGAGGCGATGCCTCATCGAGCGCGCGAAAGTAGCGCGTGATGTCGGCAACGTACGACAGCCGCCCGACGGTGCCCGGGACGTAGCCGAGCACCTTGGACGGCGTAGGCACTCTGGCATCGGCCGGCAGATGATCGGTCAGCTCCGTGTTGAACCGGGGCTCGGTCGTCAGCTCTCGAATTTTGGCGGTGTAGGCGGAGTCTACGGGCTGGGGGGGCTGCGGGGGCTGCTGGAGCGCCAGAGCTGCGAGGACGGCGAGGACCATGCGACATTCTCCGGAATGCGGGACAGACCTTCCTTGAGAAAACTCAACAACAGGCGATTCACGTCGTCGGGTGATTCCTCGGGGGCATCGTGACCCGTTCGGGCGATCAAGACGAACTCGCTCCGGGGCAGCTCACGCGCGAACCGGGTTCCATCGCGCACCGAGATCCACCGATCCGAATCGCCCCATAAAATCAGCGTGGGCGTCTGCACACGGGCAAGTCGCCCGCCGAGACTGTCGAACCTGAACTCCCGAAGCACACCCCGCAAGGCGCGGCCGTATTGGGGGCTCGGGACTGGGGCGTAGTATTGGTCGACGTCGGCTTCGGTCACCTTGCTCGGGTCGGCAAATGTGGACCGAAGAATTCTTCCGGTGATCCATCGTCCGCGGAACGACGTAGCGACTGCGCCGATGAGCGGCCAGCGCGCAATCTTCAGAACACCGGGCCAGCGTACGCCATACCCAGCCGCGTCGATCAGCACCAGCCCGCGGACCCGGTCGGGATACGCGATCGCCACCTCAGCGGCGATCGCTCCACCCATCGAATGCCCGACCACGACCGCGCTCGAGATGCCGAGTGAGTCGAGCAGCGCGACCACGAGCCGCGCATACTGCGCGTTCTTGTACCCATGCGCCGGCTTGTCCGAGAATCCGAAGCCGCGATTGTCGAACGCAACCACTCGATATCCCGCCGCGACGAGTGGCGGCAGCGTGTAGCGCCAACCGTACATCGACGCGCCGATTCCGTGGATGAGAACCACCGGCGTCCCGTTTCCCGAATCGATCATCCGAAGTCGCGTGCCATCTACCATCCGGTACTGTGTCCGGAACGGCGTGCCCGCCGGATAGCGCTGTGCTTCCGGAACCGGCCGGGCTCGGCATGCGC
>JBOHSJ010000127.1:0-4592 GCA_050733035.1 Gemmatimonadales bacterium
GCCCACGGTGCCGAGCTGCTCGCGCGCCTTGGCGCGCAGGCGGTCGCGCTCGGGGCGATCCGGACTGGCTTCCCACGCGGGATCCTCGAACAAGGGATCGCTCTTCGGCGCATCCTCGGCGCGGTTCCTCAGCCCCACCCCGAACGACAGCGACGCCTGAATCTCGTCCGCCAGCTCGCGCAGACGGCCGCCCCCCTGGATCTGCGGCAGCTTGAGATCGGTGCGGATCGCGGCGTTGCCGCAGGCGATGTCGAACCCCACCCCAACGACCGAGACCTTGTCGCGGTAAGCGGCGACGCCACCGATCGGCATGACGTAGCCGAGGTGGCCGTCGGCCATCAGCGCGGCACGCTCGGCGCGGCTCGCGACGTCGCGCAGCTGCTCGAGGGTGTTGGCCTCGTGGCTCCCGAAGATCTCAACGCGTTCCATATCTGCCTCCTTGATGATATCCTGCCGGGATGGGAGGGACAGCCAGCCCGCGGGCCCACCCCGGCGCGTCGTCACCAATCCACTTCCCAGTTACGCTGTCCTCATGGCCCGGGCCGAGCGTTCCGTCCCCTTCGGGAGTCGCGGTCCTTCGAGGACTTCCCGCCCGGACCGGGCCAAAACAATTCGCCCCACCACGTTGCCGGCACGGGGTGGGGCGAAAGCGCTGGAAAAAAGCGTATACCGCTTAGCGCAGTCCCTCCGTGCCGAATAGACCTCTACCTAGGCAGGCTCGATACACGAACCTCCCGACGTCTACTGGACTGATCATGGACTGCGCTGCAACCAGCATTGCGATCCTCCTGAAAACAAAAATCGCGTCACCGTGGCCACACCTGGGGCAGCCAATGCGGGACGCGACTCCCTTGAAGCGAGGGGAACACTAAAAACGAGTCCCTAAGCTGTCAAGGCCACAACCGGTACAAAGTTCGCGGGAACGCGATCGCTTCCCGGATGTGCGGGATGCCGCAAATCCACGCCACCGTCCGCTCGACCCCGAGCCCAAATCCGGCATGCACGAACGTGCCGTACTTGCGCAGATCGAGATACCACGAGTACGCCTCCTCGGGCAGCCCTTCTGCGCGGATGCGCCCGAGCAGCTTCTCGTAATCGTCCTCGCGCTGACTGCCGCCGATGATCTCGCCATACCCCTCGGGCGCGAGGCAGTCGTTGTTGAGCACGGTCCGCGGGTCGGCGGGGTTCTCTTTCATGTAGAAGGCCTTCACCGCCTTCGGATAGTTGAACACGAAGACCGGCCGGTCGTACTGCTTGGCGAGCAGCGTCTCGGCGTCGCCGCCAAGGTCCCGGCCCCACTCCATGTCCCCGCCCAGCTCCTTCAGCTTCGCGACCGCATCGGTGTACGATATCCGATGGAACGGCGGCGTGACGCGCTCGAGCGGCGCGAGATCGCGGCCCAGCTCGACGAGATCGGCCTTTCGCCGCTCCAGACACCGTCCCACGATGTAGGAGACGAAGTCCTCCTGCAGCCGCATGTTCGCGTCGGAGTCGTTCCACGCGACTTCGGGCTCCACCATCCAGAACTCGGTGAGGTGGCGGCGCGTCTTGGACTTCTCGGCCCGGAACGTCGGCCCGAAGCAATAGACCTTGCCGAGCGCGGCGGCCGCGGCCTCGACATAGAGCTGGCCCGTTTGCGCGAGGTAGGCTTTGCCGAGGTCGAAGTAGTCGACGGAAAAGAGCGTGCCCGCATGCTCACCGATCGAGCCGGTGAGAATGGGCGTGTCCACCAGCGTGAAGCGGCGCTCGGAGAAAAAGTCGCGAATCGCCTGGATGACCTCGTGCCGGACATGCGCGATGGCGACTTGCTGCTTGGACCGCAGCCACAGATGGCGATGCTCGAACAGGAACGCGATGCCGTGTTCCTTGGGCGTGATCGGAAAGTCGGGGCTCGCGCCGAGGATGCGCAGGTCGGACGCCTGCAGCTCGACCCCACCCGGCGCGCGCGCATCGGCGCGCACGACGCCGCTCACTTCGATCGAGGTCTCGTGTGTAAGTTTCCCGAACGCGTCCCAGACTTCCGCCGGCACATCCTTCTTGGAGAGCACCGCTTGCAGCAACCCGGTCCCGTCTCGCACGACGACAAACGCGATTTTGCCGCTCGAGCGGGTAGTCGCGACCCAACCGCGCACCGCGACGGTCTGTCCGGCGTGCTGCGGAAGCTCTTCGATCCAATGACGTTCCGGCATAGGCGCGGCATACTAGTGGCGGGTCTTTTCAGTGTCAACGCGATCACGGCGGCATGCGCCCCCGCTGTCCGAGTCGGGCCGGCACGGCAGGAATCGAGTTGGACGGCGTATCTCGGCAGCCAGCGCCATGACCAGGCGGCCCGCGAGACGCTGAACCCCGATCCCCGTCCCCTGTGGCACGTGTCAATGGGACGCGGCGTCCGCGGCAGCCCCGCGCTCGCCGAGGCGGTCATCGCGGTGGGGACGGCCGACCGCCACATCGTCCTGGTCGATCGCACCAGCGGTGACGTGCTGTGGCGCTCGCGGCTCGACGGCACGGTCCGGTCGGGGCCGCTGCTCGACGAGGATCGGCTGTACATCGCCTCCGAAGCGCAGCCCGACGGCCGCGTGTACGCGGTGCGGCTGCGGGATGGGAAGGTGTTGTGGCGCGCGCGCGCCGGCAGCGTGGCGGCGCCGCTCGCGTTCGACGGCGATGCCCTGTATGCGGGCACTGAAGAAGGCCTCGTCTCGCGCATCAATCCGGAAACCGGCAGCATCGAGTGGCGCGCCCCGGTGGCCGGCGCCGTCCGGGCGGGCCCGATCGCCACGCCGTACGGCCTCGTGGTGGCCACGACGAGCGACTCCCTCTACATGCTCGATCGCAACACCGGGACGGTTCGCGCGCGCCTGCGCATCCCGGGAAGCGCGCTCACGACGCCGGCCAGCGACGGCCGCCGTGTGTATCTCGCGACGGTGAATGGGCGCATCGTCGCCGTCGATCTCGTCTCCTGGACCATCAGCTGGGACCGTGCCGCCGGCGATGCCGTGTACGGCGCCCCCGCGCTCGTCGGCGACACGCTGTTCGTCCTGGCGCGCAACGGCCGGCTGTGGTTGATCCCCGTGGATGCCCCGGACGCCGCCACCAGCCATGCGCTCGACATCGTCTCGACCGCGGGACCGACGCCGCTCGCGTCGGGCGTGCTGGTCGGCAGCGTGAGCGGCGAGATTCTGCTCGTCGATCCCGCGACGGGAGCGATTCGCTGGCGCGCGCAAGTCGTAGGTCCGATCGAAGAACCGCCGCTGGTGCAAGACCGGCAGGTGGTGGTCGTCGCCGGTCGCGGCAATATTCATGCGTACAGATGATCACGAGACGCTCGACTATCAGCTTCGCGCTGCTCCTATTCGCCGTCGTCCCTTCGCTGTGGGGGCAGACCGGCAGGCAGCGCTTCGACCTGTCGGAGCAGCGTGCATCGTTCCAGCAAGCGCTCGTGCACAACGGCAAGTGGCTCACAGCGGCCGGCGTCGCCGCCTTCTCGATCGTCGCGGCGACGGAGCACCGTCTCTCGCGGCGCGACTGGAATTCGTTGTTGACGATCTGCCGATCGGCCTCGGACGCGTGCGCCGTGGGACCGGACGGCCGCTATCTGCGGTCGGACGCGGAGGCGTTGTACCAGCGCTCGCGCGGCTACGACCGCCGGGCGAATCGCTGGCTGGTGGGCGCGCAGGTGAGTCTCATTGCGACCACGGCGCTGTTCATCATCGATCTGCATCCGGGGCAAGGGCCCGAAAACATTCCCTTCCCTGCGAACCAGCTTGAGGTGGGCCGGGTGGGTGACGGAGTAGGGGTCGGGCTGCGGTTCGCGTTCTAGAAGCTATCCAACTCGAAAGAGTTCAAAGCCGCGCTCGTACCTCGTGACCAGGCGCTCCCGATACGCCGCATGCTCGCGGCGTTCGAGCGCGGGATCGGTGCCGATCATGGCCGCGGCAGCGGTGCGCGCGGCTTCGAGCAACGGGAGATCGGTCTCGAGATTCGCATAGCGCAGCGGCACGCCGCCCGATTGCCGGGCACCGGTCAGCTCCCCCATCCCCCGCTGCTGCAGGTCGAGCTCCGCGATCTTGAAGCCGTCCGTCGTCTCGCAGAACGCCTGCAGCCGCGGCGCGGCTTCCGGCGAATCCGAGAGCAGAATACAATGACCCGCTGATTCGCCGCGGCCGATCCGCCCGCGCAGCTGGTGCAGCTGCGCCAGCCCGAAGCGCTCGGCGTGTTCGATCAACATCACCGTCGCATTCGCGACGTCGATGCCCACTTCGATCACCGTAGTCGCGACGAGGACTTGCACCTTGTTGTCGCGAAACCCGCGCATCGTGACATCGCGCTCCTCGGCCTTGATCCGGCCGTGCACCAGACCGACGCGGAATTCGGCGAAGGTCTTCGCGAGCTTTTCGGCCATGGTCGTGGCGGCCTTGAGGTCGGCGCGCTCTGATTCGTCGATGACCGGATAGATCACGTAGGCCTGCCGCCCGGCGGCGCACTCACCCCGAATGAACTCGTAGATTTTGGCCCGCGCCGCCTCGGTGCGCAGCGCCGTCTTCACCGTGCCGCGTCCCGGCGGCCGCTCGCGGATCTGTGTGACGTCGAGATCG
>JBOHSJ010000128.1:0-10469 GCA_050733035.1 Gemmatimonadales bacterium
GTGATGCAGATCCATCCTGGCGCGCTGCGCGACCACAACACCCAAGTCTTCGAGCGTTTCGGGCCGCACATGGGCGGCGACATTCCGGTGCCGACGGAGTTCACGCGCAACCTGCGTCCGCTGCTCAATGCCTACGGCAACGATGCGCGGTTCACGCTCGTGTTGTTCACGCTGGACGAATCGACGTACAGTCGCGAGCTGGCGCCGCTGGCGGGGCATTACCCCGCGGTGCGCCTCGGCCCCCCGTGGTGGTTCCACGATTCAATGGAGGGCATGCGGCGCTTCCGCGAGCGCACGACCGAAACGGCGTCGATCTACAAGACAGCAGGGTTCAATGATGACACGCGCGCGTTCTGCTCGATTCCGGCGCGGCACGACCTGGCGCGTCGCATGGATGCGAATTTCTTGGGCGGCTTGGTGGCGCGGCATGTGATCGACGAGAGCGACGCGCGGAGGATGGCGCGGGCGCTGGCGTACGAGCTGGTGAAGACGACGTACCGCCTGGCTTGAGGCAGAAGCAGATCACTCTCCGGCTTTCGTGTTTTCACAGACTGTGGACGCCGCAAAGAGACTCAGGCCGGGAACGGACTCCCATAGCGCGCGGTGGGCACGTCGGCGTTGATGAACTTCCACAGCGGGCACTCCGCTGCCTCGACGCCGGATTGCGTGAGGGGGCAGTCGCCCGTGCTTGTCCGGCATCCAGTCCTGCAGAAATGCATAGCGGAGCCGTTCAGACCCATAGTCGCTTTGGGCGCGAGGAAGCTGAGGCCTTCGCTCAGGGCGATGAACGTCACACCGCCGAGGAACAGTATGCTGATCGCGGCGGCTGCGACAAAGGGCGTCATGGGACCTCCGGAAGAGAGCTTTGCTTCTAATGGGGCTGCGGCGGGATGAAGGAAGGATGAAGCGGGTGTGAGATTGGGGGTCGAACGTTGGCCCGAAACTCGCACGCGAAACGCGCCCTGCTTTGGTTCCCATCCCTCAGGGGTGGGATCAAATACCGAACCGGTAACTCAACCCCGCGCTGTAGGTGACATCCACCATGTTCCGGTGGAAGCCCGCCATGTTCCAGTTGTAGGTCAGCCCTTTGATTTCGCCGACGAGCTCGAGGCGCGTGTGCGGCAGCGCAAAGAACAGTCCGCCGCCGTACATCACGGCCGGCCGAGTGGTGGGGCGGAAGCTGTCGAGGCCGAGCTGGTCGATGGAGACCGCGCCGGCGCCGAGGAAGACGTAGGGCCTCCAGCGATTCAGCGGATAGCGGAATTCGGCATGGGCGCCGTAGAAGAAGCGATTCACGTCCGTGTCGCCGAAGCCCACGGTGGGGGCGACGCGCTCGACGGGATTGCGCGTGTAGGTGAAGTCGCCGTGCACGCCGATGTAGGGTGTGAGCTGCACGCCGAGGCTTGCCCCGACCGAGTAGCCGGGCATGAACCAGGCGGGTGGCGATTTCTGGAGGTCGGCGAGGTGATCGGCGCCGCCACCGTAGACGGTGACGATGATCTCGCGCTGCTGGGCCGCGAGGGGCACGGCGGGCGCGGCGGCGAGCAGCAGTGCAGCGGCAATGACGGACGGACGAACCATGAGTGGCTCCGTGAGGGCGTTGCAGGACAGGCTAGCCTAGGGAGCCTAAAGCATTCGTGAAGATTGCACCCAGCTTCATTTAGACATCCACCGCGCGACCCGCAATCGGCAGCGCCTTTCTGGCGACGTTCTTGAGGATGCCACCGAGAGCCTTGCCGGTGGGAGACTTCAGAAACTTCCCGGCTTTCTTGATCAGCTTGCCGAAGAATTGATCGAGCTCGGCTTCATCGGAGACTCCGAGCAGCTCGGCGGCCAGATCCATCTCATCCACTTCGTCCAGGCCGGTTTCCGACTCCAGCTCACTTCCGTCGGTCAGCTCCTCGACTGTCTCACCCTCGAACGAGTCTTCGAAGGTCTCTCCCAGGGTGTCCTCGAACGCGTCGGCTTCCAGCGCGTCGAGCTCGGACTCGGTCGCATCCTGATAGCGCATGGTGACCTCGGGCAGACGGGTGAAATGCTTGTGATGTCCGAGCACACCGTATGCACGCGAGATGCCAGCAGGTCGTGCGGGCGCGAGAGCGGTGATGCGAAGGTTGGTTCGGTACGGATGCGTACGAAGAGGGGACTGCGGTGAAGCGCGCTTCGGATGCGAGCTCGGCTACGCCCGCGCAATACCTTGAGCGTGCAGCTCACGAATGAACTGTCGTTCGACCCACGCGGAGCCGCGCCCCTTCACCTCTTCCCAGCCGAT
Source organism: Gemmatimonadales bacterium (assembly GCA_050733035.1). Lineage (GTDB taxonomy): Bacteria > Gemmatimonadota > Gemmatimonadetes > Gemmatimonadales > GWC2-71-9 > 20CM-2-65-7. The sequence continues at coordinate 2,273 of JBOHSJ010000128.1, forward strand.
GCCGGTGATTTCCTTCACCAGGCGATAGCACGCGCTGGGGTAGCGGCGTGAGCGGAAAGCGATCCGGCAAAGCGAGAGCCGTTCACGCTCCGCCGCGATCGTCCAGGCCAACACCGTGGCCCACTCTCCGATCCGATGTAACGGAGGCAGCCCTTCACGTTTGAGTAGTCGGGCAACCTTGAATCGATTGGCCAAGCCGAGATGACGCGCGACGTCATCCGCCGACCCGATGGGACCTTCCGTCAGGAGGATAGCTTCCAGTATGGCGCGGGGAAAAAGCGCCATCTGAGGTCGCGCCTTGTGCATCGCCAACAAGGGTGTCGCGAGCATGAGGGCGCTCCAAGACTGCTGCCGAAAACCGGGACCCGCAACACGGCGCTCAATCTGTTATGTGCGGCATGCTTACAACAACCGTACCCGAAACGCTCCTTCGGAGTCGTCGAGCGCCCACTCCTCCACGTAGCCACTCAGCTTGCTCTTGAGAAGCTGTTGGATCGCGGGCCGCAGCACCGGCCCGGCGGCTGAGCCTTTTCCCTTCCCTGTGATGATCAGCACGACGGCACCCGGTTGGCGGCGGCGTGAGCGATCGATGAAGCCGCGCACCGCCGATTCTGCTTCGGCGACGGTGAGACCGTGGAGGTCGAGCTGGCCGGCGATGGGGACGCGGCTCAGGCCGAGGTCAGGGTCGAAGCGGGGGTGTTTGGGGAGGCGTTTGCGTGGCATGCTTAGCCTTCGAGTATACCAAGGTGCTGTGCTAACCACAGGGGTGGACTGTGAGCGGGACGCGACGCGAGTGGTTACGCATGATGGCCGCACTGAGCGCCGGAGCGGTCGCCGACGCGCTGATTCCCCGCCGCGTCCTGTCCCAGCAACCGCAGGATCGCCTTGCAACGTTTCGGGCCCAGATCGGCGCCGTCCCAATCCAGACGCGCCCCCTCGGCGAGCACCTGACGCTGCTCTCGGGTCCCGGCGGCAACGTGGTGGTGCTGCACGGCTCCGACTCACTTGTAGTGGTGGACACGTTCGTCGCGCCCGCGTGGCCCAAGCTCGAGGAGTCGCTCAGGGAGATTGGGAACGGCGCGCCGGTGAAAACGGTGATCAATACGCACTGGCACTTCGACCATACCGACAACAACGCGCCGCTCCATGCCGCCGGTGCCACGGTGGTGGCGCACGAGAATACCAGGCGGCGGATGAGCGCGCCGCAGCACATCGCGATGCTCGAGCTCGACTTCCCGCCCTCCCCCGGGGCCGCGCTGCCGCAGCGCGTGTTCAAGGACGGCTACAAGCTGGAGACGAATGGCGAGCGGCTGGAGGTATCGCACGTTCGGCCGGCGCACACCGACACCGACGTGATCGTGCGGTTCGAGCACGCCAACGTGCTGCACGCGGGCGACGTGTTTTTCAACGGCCGGTATCCGTTGATCGACGGGTCCAGCGGCGGCCGAGTGGATGGCATGATCGAGGCGTGTGACCGCCTGCTGCGCCTAGCGGATGCTGACACCAGGATCGTCCCGGGCCATGGCGCGCTCGCCGGCAGGGCCGACCTCGTGAAGTATCGCGACATGCTTGTCACGGCCGCGGACCGGGTGCGGAAGCTCAAGGCGGCCGGGAAATCGCTGGAGGAAGCCATCGCCGCCAAGCCGCTCACCGATCTCGATGGTGACTGGGGCGGGGGGAGATACAAGGGCGACGACTTCGTGAAGATCGTGTATCTGACGCTATAGCGAAGTCGGGATCGGCGGAGTCGCGCCCGCCTGCGAGCACACATAGGCAGCCACAGCGTTGGCGCGCTGGTTGGCTTCATTCTCCGAGGAGCCGGTCAGGATTCCGACGAGCAGCGTCGCGGTGAAGGCATCGCCCGCGCCGACCGTATCGACCACTCGGGTTTTGGGCGCGGGAGCATGCCACTCATCCCCTGCGCTGACGAGCACCGAGCCCTCCCCTCCCTGCGTCAATGCCGCAAGGCGGAGCTCGAATCGCTCGCTCAGCGCGCGCAGCTGCGCGACCGCCGATCCGCTCGCCAATCCGCACAGCCGCGCAACCACGGACAGCTCCTCCTCGTTCAGCTTCAGCGCATTGGCTGCCTCAAGCGACTCGATTACTACATCGGCGTCGTAGAAGCTCTGTCGCAGATTGACGTCGAATAAGCGCCAGGCGGTCTCGCGCGTGGCTGCTATCGCACGACGAATCGTCGCGCGCGACACTGGTGAACGCTGGGCGAGCGTCCCGAAACAGATCGCGTCCGCCCGCTGCGCGGCGCGGTCCACAGCGGCCGACCACGGTATATAGTCCCACGCGCTGCCCGCCGCGATGTCGTAACTCGGCACGCCATCCGCATCGACGGCGACGCGCACGACGCCGGTCGGGTGGTCGGCCAAGCGCGCCACGGCACTCGTGTCCACGCCGAAACCCGCCAGCCGTTTCAGGGCTTCGTCACCGCGCGCGTCCTGGCCGACGGCGCTGATCATCATCGCCTGGGCGCCGAGGCCGGCGGCGTGCACGGCCACGTTCGCCGGCGCCCCGCCGAAGTGCTCGCCGTCCGGAAAGACGTCCCACAGCACTTCGCCCGCGCCGACGATCAGAGGCCGAGCTGCCGTTGAATCTCCTCGAGCGGCACGCCCTTGGTCTCGGGGACCTTGGTCAGGACCCAGACAAGCTGAAGAGCCATCATCACCGTAAAGAAGAGGAAGATGGCGCCGGGATGAAATGCGGTGACCATGAGCGGGAACACGGTGGTCAGCAGCGCGGCGAACACCCAGTGGGTCGCGCTGCCGAGCGATTGCCCGGCCGCGCGGTAGCGGTTCGGAAAGATCTCGGAGATGAGCACCCAGATGACCGTGCCCTGTCCGATCGCGTGAGCCGCGATGAAAGCGAAGATGCAGATCGGGACGATGGTTTCGTGGTGCGTGTAGAACGCCCACGCACAGGTACCGAGCGAGAGGATGTAACCGATCGATCCTATGAGGAGCAGGGTCCGGCGGCCGAGCCGGTCGATCAGCCCCAGTCCCACGAACGTGAACACGAGATTGGTGACGCCGATACCCACCGACTGCAGCAGCGCCGCCTGTTCGCCCAGTCCTGAGAGCGCGAAGATCCGCGGCGCGAAGTAGAGGATGGCGTTGATGCCGGAGAGCTGGTTGAAGAAGGCCACCAGGAACGCGAGCGCGATCGGCACGCGCAGCCGCCAGCTCCAGAACCCTCGGCCGAGTCCTGCTCCCTGCTCCGTGCTCCCTGCTCCTTGTATCGCCAACCACCTGGGACTCTCCGGCAAACCTAAGCACATGAGCGAATAGATCAGTGAGGGTGCCGCCGCCACACCAAGCATCCAGCGCCAGGCGTGGGCTCCGGGGACGATCCGCGCCAGCGCCGCATTGGACGCGAAGGCGAGCACGATGCCGAGCACGATGTTGAACTGAAACATCGCGGCGAGCCGTCCGCGCTTCTCCGGAGGCGCGATTTCGGAGATGTACATCGGCGCCGCGACCGTGCTGATGCCGATGCCGAGGCCGCCGACGAATCGCGCGACGATGAAGAAGCTCGCGTTCGGTGCGAGCGCGCTGGCGATCGCCGATACGAGAAACAGCACGCCGACGCCCAGCAACGTGGGCCGGCGGCCGAAGCGATCGGCGGGCCACGCACCGAGAAGCGAGCCGAGCACCGTGCCGTACAGGGCGGCACCCATCGCGATGCCGTGCACGCCGGCGCTCAGGTTCCACAGGCGCTGGATCGTCTGCTCGGCGCCCGAGATCACGACCGTGTCGAAGCCGAAGAGGAAGCCGGCGAGGGCGGCGGTGAGGGAGTAATAGAACAGGCGGTCTGGTGCGTCGGCGGGGTGTTTCACTGAAGTCCAACGTAGGCTGAAAGGAGGCCCCTTCGCTAGCGCTCACTGGCGCGGCGCCGTCGCGAATTGAATATTGCGGCCCCTTTTCACCGCTGCCGAAATGCCTGATCCGGCTGTCCCGATTACGCCCCCCCCGCCCCCCCCGCCCCCCCCACGTGCACCGGCCGACGATCTCTGGTCGGTCGACGAACGCACGTTCGAGCTATTCGCCAGGCAGCTCGACGCGCCCCAGGCACGTCGCGCCTGGTACGAGCTGCGGCGCGAGGCGGAGCACGTCGCGCTCGTCCCGGGCTTCGACCGGCTCATCACGCTGGGCGGGCACGCCATCAAGGAGCTGCCGCACCAGATCGACGTCGCCCAGCGCGTGCTGCGGCACATGGGCGGCCGCGCGATCCTCGCCGATGAAGTCGGGCTCGGCAAGACGATCGAAGCGAGCATCATCTACCGGGAGCTGGCGATCCGCGGGCTGGCCCGCCGCACGCTCATCCTCACGCCGGCATCGCTGGTGGGGCAGTGGCAAGGAGAGCTGGAGGAGAAATTCTTTCAGCGCTTCGAGACGCCGACCGATCCCGATGACTGGCAAGGCGTCACCAAGGCGATTGTGTCGCACGACCGCGCGCGTTCCCGCCGGCACGCCGAGGAGATTCTGCGGCACCATTGGGACCTCGTGATCGTGGACGAGGCGCACAAGATCAAGAGCCACCGCGGTGCGACGTACAAGTTCATCGAGAAAATCGAGCGCGATTTTCTCTTGCTGCTCACGGCGACGCCGCTGCAGAACGACCTGCGCGAGCTGTACAACCTCATCACGCTGCTCCGCCCCGGGCAGCTCGGCACCTGGGAGGAATTCCGCGCCGCGCACCTGGTGGCGGGCGATCCCCGCCAGCCCAAGAATCCCGAGGCGCTGCGCGCGCTCACGCACGCGGTCATGATCCGCACGCGCCGCGCCAGCGTGGTCGACGATCTGGACCTGCCGCCACGGCGGCCCCGCCATCCCGAAGTCAAGCTGACCAAGGCGGAGGCCGATCTCTACGAGCGGACGACGGACTTCCTGCGCCGGCTGTATCGCGAGGGCTTCGTGCAGCACGAGGAAGAGGAAGGCGAAGCTCGGACGGGCAAGGGGATGGTTCAGCTCGCGATGATCCATCTGCGGCAGCGCCTGTGCTCCTCGGCCAAGGCGCTGGCAGAATCGCTTGGGGCTCTGGCCGAAGGGGAGCGCATCAAGCCGGCATATCGCACCATCGCGCGCCAGCTCGCCGCGCGCGCGCGCAAGATCACCACGCACGCCAAGCTCAATGTGCTCACCCGGATCCTGAAGGAGACGCCCGATCGCGTCGTGGTGTTCAGCGATCACCGCCCGACCATCGAGCTGATCGAGCAGCGCGTGAAGTCGCTGCGCCGGACGCCGATCGTGTACTGGGGCGCCCTCACCACCGCTGAGCGCGACAAGCGGATTCGCGCGTTCCACGACGACGAGCGCAGCGTGCTGATCGCCACGCGCGCGGGCAGCGAAGGCCGCAATCTGCAGGTCTGTAACGTGCTCGTGAACTACGACCTCCCGTGGAATCCCATGGTAGTCGAGCAGCGCATCGGCAGGGTGCATCGCATCGGGCAAAAGCGCGAGGTCCACATCGTGAACCTCGCCGCGACCGGCACCATCGAGTCGTACATCCTCCACCTGCTCGACAAGAAGATCAAGCTGTTCGAGCTGGTCGTGGGCGAGCTGGACCTGATCCTGGGCGAGTTCGGCGGCGCGCAGAAGTTCGAGGTGCGGCTCGCCGACGAGTGGCTGGCGGCGGAGAACGACGAGGACTTCGCGCGCCGCGTGGAGACGCTGGGCCTCGATATCGAACGAAGCAGCGCGGCCGGCAAGGAGCAGGAGCAGCTGAACTCCCTCATCGCGCCGGACGACAACGCCACTCGGCTCGAGCGGCGGTTCGACACCCTCTCCGTTCCCGCTCGGCTGCGGCTCGGCCTGGGGGGGGGCACGAGCCAGCTCGTGAAGGCCGCGGGATGGGAGGCGAAGCGCCGGCGACTCGGCGTCCATGTCACCGAGCTGCTCGAGGCGCTCGAATCCATCGAGCCGATCGGCGGCATGATCACCACGCAGCCCGCCCCCGCAGGCAGTCATCCGGAGTACGGCGCACTTGTGCGGCTCACGGGCCTGACCAGCTCGGGACGCGCAATCACGCTCGTGGCTCAGGTCGAGCGCCGCCCGCTGGCCCTGGTCGATATCGCCGTGGAGTCCGCGTGAAGGCCGTGCGCAAATCTCCACGCAAGCGTGCAGGCAAGCCGGGGACCGAGCCGCTCGCCGATAGCCGTATCCGGCCACTACTGGAGCGCTACTGCAAGCTCGCCAAGGTGAAGCTGCTCCCGCGCGGCGCCGATCTGTACGAGCTGAAGCTGCCGCTCTCCGAGCGCGCGCACTTCGGCGGCCGCGCGGCGGTGCGCGTGGCCCTGTCGCTCGAGGCCCTGGAGCGCGACCCCGACGCCGAAATGGCGGTGCTCGGCAGCCCGTTCCTCTCGCATCTGCTCGAGGCAATCCGTGCGCGGGTGGGCCGGCTGTCGCTCGGCATGATCCCGCCGCCACACGCCGCACGCCGCACGCCGCACGATCTCGACCTTACAGTCCCCGTCCGAAATGGCACCGCCGCCGGCGTAAATCCGTCCTCGCCATCCACACAATCGGGCGGTTGCTCGCGCGCGTAGTGCTGCGCGCCGGCGCGACGGTCGAGGAAGTTCTGATCGAGAGCGCCGTCATCGATCTCGGCACTGGCGCCCGCGCGGACGACGGTGTGAGCGCGCTGTTCGCCGACCTTGAGGCGCAGCGCATCACGCCGGCCGATCCCGACGACGTTCCCGCTGCTGCCCTGGTCCCCGCGCGCGATCCCGCGGAAATGCTCCAGCTCCTGCTCGGCGATTTATCGAAACAGAGCGCCGAGCGGGTGGCCGCTCGGCAGGCCGCCGCTGAAAAGGACGTCGCCGCGGAGCTGGAGCGGCTCGATCGCTATTTCGCCTCGGTGCTCGCCGACAAGACCGATCCCGATGACGTGCGCACCATCACCGCGTTGCACGAGCGGCGTCGAGCGGAGGAGATGCGCCGCCATCAGGTGCAAGCGATCGTGCATCCGCTCCAGCTCGCCGATGCGCAGGTCCTGATGCAGCGCGTCGAGTGGGATATCCGGTCGGCGCGCGGCGTGCGTGTCCGGTTCGCGGCACAGCGGCCGGTCGCCGGAGCGGCGGCCTGGATTCTTGCCTGCCCGCGGTGTGGCCGGACACCGAAGGAGTTGGCCGTCTGTGTGCATGAGGAGGGGGAGGGGAGACGGGGGAAGGGGGAGGGGGACGACAAGCGTGGCCACTGCATCTGTGAGGCGTGCTCCGCGCGCTGTTCCGTGTGCGAATCCGACTTCTGCGCCGATCACGGGATCGCAGCCTGCCGAGTCGACGAGCAGCCCGCCTGCGAGCAGCACGCGCGCGTGTGCCAGTCGTGCCGCATGGCGCACTGCACTGCGCATGAAGGCATCTGTGCGGAGGGCGAGCACTCGGCCTGTTCGGCGTGTCTCGAAACCTGCGGCAGTTGTGGCCGGATCGTGTGCAACCGCCATGCGGAGCAGAGCCGCAGCGACGCGCCCAAGGGGAGCCGGCGCTTGTGCGCGGCGTGTGTACGCCATTGCGAGGGCGGCACCAACGAGCCCGTCGGCATCGATGAGGTGGCGGAGTGCGCGAGCTGCGGCAGATCGGTCTGCACCGCGCATCAGGCCGTGTGTGCCGTGGACGGAGAGGTGCAGTGCTCCAGGCATCTGCGCCATGCAGACGGTTCGGGCCGCCTCGTGTGCGAACGGCACCGCGCGGCGTGTGTGGCGGAGCCGGACGCGGTGCTTGCCTCCGATGAGGTGAGCGCCTGTCCCGTATGTGGCAAGACCGCGTGTGCGCAGCATGAGGGCGAGTGCGGCTGTGCGCGACCAAAAGCCGGTGTATCCGTGCCCTAATTGACTCGGCGATTCCGATCGCCGATGTTGCACATACTTGAGGGATCACCGCGTAGCCGATTTCGCTACGCCAAAACGAAAGCCGGGGAGCGAGAGCTCTCCGGCTTTCGTGTTCCCCGCGACCGACAACTGATTACCGCAGGCGCACCCGAAATGCACCTTCGGAGTCGTCGAGCGCCCACTCCTCGATGTAGCCACTCAGCTTGCTCTTGAGAAGCTGTTGGATCGCGGGCCGCAGCACCGGCCCGGCGGCTGAGCCTTTCCCCTTCCCTGTGATGATCAGCACGACGGCACCCGGTTGGCGGCGGCGTGAGCGATCGATGAAGCCGCGCACCGCCGATTCTGCTTCGGCGACGGTGAGACC